>NZ_JBSREH010000039.1:0-47004 GCF_055145905.1 Modicisalibacter sp.
GTGATGCTGGACGGTGCCGCCTGGATTTCAGCACGGACCTTCGGTGTCGTGGTGGCCTGCTTATGCAGCTTGATGTCCATGAACCTGCTCCCGAATGAATTGCTGTAGAAGCTCTCTGGCTGCCAGCAGAGAATAACTCCTATAACTCATTTGATCATCCGGGCCCCTACATTTATGCGCTCGTGATCAAAACCGGGCAGCCATGTAAAACGCCCAGCGAGCTGGGCGTTTTACGGAAAAGGCGAGAAAATATTAGATTTTATATATACAGATCATTTCGGTAACAATGTTTCAGTTACCCAACCTATTAAGAGCGCCTTTCAAAACCTGCCTTGAAGCTTGTTCAGATAGACCAAGGAACAGCCCAGCAGCGTAAAGGCATAATGGATATCGACTCGTCGCTCATAGCGCGTGGTGAGTCGCCTCATCCGGCCCAGCCAGGCAAAGGTTCGTTCGACAACCCAGCGATGGCAGCCGAGTCGCTGACTATCCTCGACACCTCGACGAGCAATACGGGGCTGAATGCCACGTCGCCGACAGGCTCGGCGGCAACGGCGATGATCGCACGCCTTGTCCGCATGGAGTTTGTCGGGACGACGGCGAGGCCGTCCCGGTCGCCCCGACGAAATCGGTGGAACGCTATCGAACAGAGCCGTTAATGGCACACTATCGTTCATGTTGGCTCCCGAAAGCAGGACAGCCAACGGGACTCCCTGACGATCGGTCAGGAGGTGCCGCTTGGTGCCCGGTCTTCCTCGGTCTGTCGGGTTGGGGCCGATCGATGAGCCCCCTTTTTTGCCGGTAAGGAGGCACTGTCCATACAGGCTCGCTCCCAATCCAGTTGATCCGCATGCTGCAAGTGTTCCAGCAGCGTCTGATGCAAGCGTTCCCAGACGCCCGCTTCCTGCCAGTCACGCAGGCGCCGCCAACAGGTCACGCCGGAACCGCATCCCATCTCTTGAGGCAACATCTCCCAAGGGATACCCGAGCGCAGGACGAATAGGATGCCTGTCAGGGCTGCACGATTGGAAACTATCGGCGGACGTCGATACCTTCCGCTACCGCTGGCAGTCCCGCGGCCTGGGGCTGCGGGAGGATATCCAGCCACGTCGTGCCTTTCTCGCCGCCAGCCGGTCGGCGGCCCACGATGCGATCTATCGCCACAGCCTTTACGCCACCGCCCTGACCCGGCCCGACGCCACGCCGCCTCGCGGCGAAGTGCTCCACGAATCCTCGTTGCGCGACTTTTCCTGGGCCCTGTCGCCGGGGCTCAACCAGAACCTCGGTGGGCCGGACGGCTATCTGTATCAGCTCTATGCGCGCCTGGATGCCGAATACCGCACCGACACCAACGGCTGGTTATCCGGCGAAATCGGCGTCAACCTGGCCGACAACCTCGACAATTACACCTACATCGCCGACTCCGAGCTGCCCCGCGTGCGCACGCACATCGGTGACTACCTGGCCGGCAGCCGTGTCGGCATCCACACTCTCCAGTACACCCGCACCACGCATTTCGCCCGCAACTGGTACGCGATGGGCTATGGCGGCCTGCTGGAGATGATGTATGCCGGTGCCGGCGGCGAGGTGCTCTATCGCCCGTTCAACAGCCCGCTGGCCCTGGGCGCCGACCTCAACTGGGTCCGGCAGCGTGATTTCGACCAGCGCTTCGACCTGCGCGATTACAGCACCTGGACCGGCCACGCCACCGCCTACCTGCAGACCGGCGTCGGGGACGTGCTCGCCAAGCTCAGCGTGGGTCGCTATCTCGCCGGAGATCTCGGGACCACGCTCGACCTGTCGCGCCGGTTCGCCAACGGCGTGAACGTGGGCGCCTGGGTGACCCTGACCGATGCCGGCAACGCCTATGGCGAAGGAGATTTCGACAAGGGTGTCTACATCAGCATCCCGCTCGATGCGTTCTTCGTCGAATCCAGCCGCGGTTACTCGACCATTGCCTGGCAGCCACTGACCCGGGACGGTGGCGCGCGTCTCGCCCGGCGCTACTCCCTCTACGGCCTGACGCAGGAGCGCGACATGGGCAGCTACTGGGAAGACGCCAGGACGATCATGGAGCCGTAGCGAGACCTCGCTCGTCCATGGCCGCCGGTCAGCCGCGAGCCCGCACGTCATGGACGACCGGCAAGCGCCTCCTCAGCGGTAACGCCGGGCCAGTTCGCGCATCGCCCCGGCCAGCAGCAGGGCATCGACGCCCACGCCGATGAAGGTGCAGCCGGCGTCCCGCCAGGCCCGGGCCTGGGCGTCATCCAGCGTGATGATGCCGGCGGCCTTGCCGGCGTCGCGAATGCGCCGGATGGCGTCGTCGATGGCCCGCGTGACGGCCGGGTGGTCCGGCTGCCCCGGGTAGCCCATGGCGGCGGAGAGATCCGCCGGGCCGATGAACAGGCCATCCACGCCCTCCACGGCGGCGATGGCCTCGATATTGTCCAGTGCCGCCGGGCTCTCGACCTGCAGGATCAGGCAGACCTCGTCATCGGCCCGGGAGATATAGTCCTCGATTTCCCCCCAGCGCGAGGCGCGTGCCAGCACACTGCCGACCCCGCGAATGCCGGCGGGCGGATAGCGTGTCGCGGCGACCAGCCGCGCGGCCTGGTCGGCGTCCTCGACCATGGGAATCAGGAAGTTCTGTACCCCGATGTCCAGATACTGCTTGAGCAACACCGGATCGCCCGTCGGCGGGCGCACGACCGGATGACTCGCGTGCGCGGCCATGACCTGCAGCTGTCCCAGCAGGCTCTGCAGATCGTTCGGCGCGTGCTCGCCATCCAGCAGCAACCAGTCGAAGCCGGCCGTTGCCGCCATGTCCGCCACATAGGGGCTCGCCAGCCCCAGCCAGATCCCGTGAAGAACATCGCCGGCACGAAGCCGGCGCTTGAAGTCATTCTCGGTCATTTGCATCGTTCGGATCTCCCCCTGCCGGACCCAAGAAGTGACCGCTTCAATACGGTCACTTCATCAACCTGTCATGCAAGCATACACAAGGCAGCCGGAATGGCGAGGCCTGGCCGGTGGCACTGCTCTGCCAGCCCATTCAATCGGCCGACGCTCCGCAATAGGCCCTGAGCTCCTCGACCAGGGCCACGGGAAGCTCGATGCTCTCGGCATGGCGTTCACGCGTGGCATAGCGGCGGTCGCCGGGCAGGCGCACGCCCTCCTGCTCGAGCATCGCCGTCAGCAGGGTCTCGACATGCCCCGTGTAGCCCTCGCTGAAATGCGCCGGATCGAAGGCCAGGATCAGGTGGCCGACCCCGGGCGGCTCCCCTTCGGCTTCGAAGAAGGAGGACGCCTGGAAGCCGAAGTGGCTGCCGGTGAGCCCCGCGGTCAGTAGTTCCACCATCAAGGCCAGCGCTGCGCCCTTGGCATCCCCCGCGGGTACCATGCTGCCGGCGATGGCGGCATCGGGGTCGGTGGTCGGCCGGCCCTCGGTATCGAGCGCCCAGCCCTCGGGAATCGGCTCTCCCGCCTTCTTCGCCAGCATCACCTTGCCTCGGGCGACCTTCGACAGCGAGAGGTCGATCACCAGAGGATCGGCCGCAGCACGTGGCGAGGCGAAGGCGATCGGATTGGTCCCGTACAGCGGCCGCTTGCCGCCCCAGGGGGCCATCGCAGAGGGCGCATTGCTGAAGGCCAGCGCCACCAGCCCTTCCCGCGCCAGTTGCTCGACCGGCGCTCCGGCGACACCGAAATGGTGGGAGCGGGCGATCGCCACCGCGACCATGCCCAGCTCACGCGCGAGCGGGATCGCTCGTTCGACACCGCGGGCGATTGCCGGGAACGCCAGACCGTGCCGGGCATCGACCCGAATCACCGAGCCCTTGACGTCGACCCGGGCGCGGGCATCGACGACCACCTTGCCGCTGCGCGCCTGGGCCAGGTAGAACGGCAGGCGCGACAGCCCATGAGACGGCAGGCCGTCGCGCTCGGCGTCCAGCAGGGCGCGCGCGCAGACACCGGCTTCCCACTCGGGAACACCGACGGCCAGCAGCGCATCGCGGGCCAGGGCCTGCGCCTCGTCCAGCGTCAGTTGCGTCTTCATGCGGGGACTCCCAGCGCGCGGCGCACGTTGTCGATGGTGATCCAGCTGATGCGGGTGTTGGACTCGTGGGTGACCCCGGCGATATGCGGCGTGGCGATCAGCCCCTCGACCCCGGCCAGCACCGAGCCTTCGGCAAGCGGCTCGTTCTCGAAGACATCCAGCATCGCCCCGCCCAGATGGCCCTCTCCCAGGCTGGCGGCCAGGGCCGCTTCATCGACGATGCCGCCCCGGGCCGTGTTGATCAGCACGCTGCCGGCCTTCATCCTCGCCAGCGCCGCGGTATCGATCAGGTGGCGTGTGCCATCGGTCAGCGGCACATGCAGGCTCACGGCGTCCACGCTTTCCAGCAGCGTCTCGAGGTGCTCGACGCGCTCGACCGATGCCCAGGCAGCATCGCCCTCGGTCACGAAGGGATCGAAGGCCATCACCGTCATGCCCAGACACTGCGCGCGCCGCGCCAGGTCCCGGGCGATGCCGCCGAAGCCCACCAGCCCCAGCACGGCGCCCTGGGTTTCATGCCCCATCAGCGCCTGGCGGGGCCATTCGCCGCCGAGAACCCGCGCCGTGGACAGATAGGCGCCGCGACGCAGCATGAAGATGCCGGTCAGCACATACTCGGCGACCGACACGGTATTGCCACCGGTCGCCGGCAGTACCTCGACCCCCCGCTCGCGACAGGCGTCGAGATCGAAATTGTCGAGCCCGACGCCCAGCCGCCCCACGGCGCTCAGGTCGGGGAACCGATCGAGCAGTTCACGATCGACACGAGTGCGATTGCGCACGATCAGCGCCTTCACACCCTGCCCCAGCCCCAGCAGACGCTCGCGTTCCTCCACCAGCGTCGGGTCGAAGGTGACCTCGCAATCCTTCGCCAGGGCCGCGACGGCCGCCTCGTCCATGAACTCACTGATCAACACATCCGTCATGCCGTTTTCCTCGTTAATCACAATTGACGCCACAGCAGGCCCACCGGCAGCGGCACGTTCAGCACCACGGCGAACAGGGTGTAGAAAGCGCCGATAATGGCCGCCAGGGCGATGGCGTAGCCCCCGACGCGTCGCGGCGTCCAGGCGTGGTAATGCGCCAGCACGGCCAGCGCCGCGGCGCTGATCAGGCTCGCCGCCAGAAAGCCCAGCCACTTGAGCGCGAAGCTCCAGACCAGCATCACCGCGATCAGCCCCAGGCGCCGGCCGACGCTGCCCGGCTCGGGCCGCGCACGCCGCGGATGGACCACGAAGCTCTTGATCAGCAACGCCGCGCTGAAGACCAGCAGCAGCGTGGCGATGGTGCGCGGGAAGACGCTGGCCATGATCGACATGTCCCGGCTGAAGACGATCGCCCCGGTAGCGATGACGATCATCACCACGGCCAGCACGCGATCCGACGGACGGGCGTCGAGCGTCGACGTTTCGTGGTCAGTGGCCATTGGCGGTCTCCTTGGGTGAACGGGTGCGCCAGGCGCGCCACAGCGGGAAGAGCACCGAGAGCAGCACCAGCGCGATGATCGCCAACGACAGCGGCCGACCGAAGAAGGCGCCCATCACCGAGCCGGAGGCATTGCCCATCAGGTAGCCCTGGACGAAGCCCTGCTCGGCGATCGGTCCCAGGATCAGCCCCAGCACGATCGGCGACGGCTTCACGCCGTAGCGCGACAGCACCCAGCCGACCACGCCCAGCACCACCATCACCACCACGTCGAAGGGATTGTTGCGGATGGCGTAGGTGCCGATGATGGTCATGAAGGCGATGCTCGGCACCAGCAGTGCCTTGGGGATGCTGACGATCGACTTGAAGGCATAACGGCCGATCAGCAGCCCGATGGGCAGCATCAGCAACGTGGCGATGAACAGCCCGCCGATGAAGGTGTAGGTGACGCCGACATTGGTGGTGAACATCTCCGGCCCGGTGCGGAATCCCTGGACCAGCAGCGCACCCAGGATCACCGCGTCGGGCGGTGTGCCCGGAATGCCCAGCACGAAGGTAGGGATGAAACCGCCGCCGACGGTGGCATTGTTGGCGGTCTCGGTGGCGATCACGCCGTCCGGCTCGCCCTTGCCGAACTGGTCACTGCGCGGCGAGGTGCGCCGGGCCTCGGAATAGGACACCAGGCTGGCAATCGAGCCGCCGGCCCCCGGCAGGATCGCCACGGCGGTGCCGATGATCGCGCTGCGCAGGGCATTGAACTTGCCCCGCCACATCAGCGAGAGCCCCTCGCCGAAGCGGATGCCGCGCCCCTCCTCGGGCGGCTCCAGGTGAGCGCTGGGTGTGGCCACCAGGTCGATCAGTACCGGGATGCAGTACAGACCGATCAGCGCCGAGATGGTCTCCACCCCGCCGAGCAGGAACTGCGAGCCGAAGGCATAGCGGATATCGGCGCCGATCACCGAGACCCCCACCGTGGACAGCAGCAGCCCCAGCCCGGCGCCGATGAAACCCTTGAGGGTCGAGCCCTCGGAGAGCGCCGAGATCAGCGTCAGGCCGAAGATCGCCAGCCAGAAGTATTCCACCGGCCCGAACTTCAGGGCGATCTGGGCCAGCAGCGGCGCCAGGGTCAGCAGCGCCACCGCGCCCACCAGCCCGCCGATCATCGATGACAGGGTCGACAGCGTGACCGCCAGATCGCCGTCGCCGCGCTTGGCCATGGGGAAGCCGTCGAAAGTCGTGGCGATCGCCGATGGCGTCCCCGGCGTGTTGACCAGGATCGCCGCGTAGGAACCGCCGTAGATGGCCCCGGTGTAGATCGCTCCCAGCATGATCAGCGCCGCCTCGGGCGGCATGCCGAAAGTCACCGGCACCAGTACCGCCACCGCCATGGTCGCCGACAACCCGGGCAGGGCCCCGATGAGGATGCCGGCGGCAACCCCCACGATGGCCAGCATCAGGTTGATCGGGGACAGGGCGGCGGCCATGAAACTCAGGGTATCCATGCACTACCTCCATACCGAACGGGCCCCGCCAAGCGGGGCCCGAGGAAGGTCGATCAACTCACTTGATGATGCCCATCTCGCGCGCGACCTTCTCGTACTCGGCGCGGCGCTTGGCCATGAAGTCATCCATCTGGTCGTACGGCACGTCGATCAGCACGAAGCCCAGATCTTCCATCTTCTGGCGGAACTCGGGATTCTGGTTGATCTTGCCGAAGATCTCGGAAAGCTTCTTCGTCACGTCCTCCGGCGTGCTCTTGGGCACCGCCATGCCGCGGTAGGCACCGCCGGTCATGTCATAACCGAGTTCCTTGAAGGTCGGCACGTCCGGGAACAACGGATGGCGCTCGTTGGCGGCCACCGCCAGCATGCGCACCTTGTCCTTGTGGTTGGCCGCGGTGGTGGTATAGCCCCACTCGGCCTGTACCTGGCCGCCGAGCAGCGCCGTGACCGCCGCCCCGGTGCCCTTGAAGGGGATGTAGGTGGTCTTGACGTCGGCCATGGACTCGAAGCGCCGATTGGCGATGTCATTGGCCGACTGGGTCCCGCTACCCGAGACGGTGACGCTGCCCGGCGCCTTCTTGGCGGCGGCGATCAGGTCATCCAGGGTCTTGTAGGGGCTGTCCTTCTTGACGATCAGCGCGTCCGGCGAATAGTGGAAGTAGAAGAAGTTCTTCAGGTCCTCGGTCTTGAAGCCCGGGTCCTTGCCCATCGGCTTGAGGATGATGTGCGGCAGGTTGGTGCCCATGATGGTGTAGCCGTCGCCATCCATCTCGTTGAGCTGCGACCAGCCGACCGCGCCCCCGCCACCGGCCATGTACTGGATGATCAGCTGCTGGCCGGTGATGTCCTGAAAGTACTTTTGTTGCAGGCGGGCGCTGATGTCCGACTCGCCGCCCGGGCCGAAGGGAATGATGTACTGGATGTTGTGATCGGGGAAGGAGCCTGTATCGGCGGCCATGGCAGGGCCGGCGATGGCGGCGGCGCTGAGCAGCCCGCCCATGAGGGCGCCCAGTTTCCAGGTCGTGAAGCGTGTCTGGCGCATGTTTCGTCTCCGATTCGGTTTGTTGCTGTTGTTGTGCTTCGGTATGGAGCGAGCCCGCGGGCCCGGCGACACATCGCCCATCGCCATGTCGCGATGCGCGGTGTTGCTCTTGTCGTTCTTGGTTTACCGGCGGGCCGAACCCAGTATTGCGCATTCCGGCCTCACCGCGTTGTCTGTCGATCCTGTTCTTTGGTCTAGAGGATCTCGGCTTTTTTCGTCAGGCGATACCGCCCTGATGCATGACCGGCTTGCCTCGCCCTCAACTCATATATATGACATAGTATATAAAACAGTCAAGGAGATGTCGGCATGCCCTTTCCCCGGTATACTTCGGCCCACGACACATCCTCATCGCCAAGGACGACCCAGGCCCCCTCCAACATGAGTGCTCCGAAAAGCCCCACGTTTCAGCCCCTCTACCGGCAGATCAAGGACCTGCTGCTCGAGCGGATCACCGCCGGCGAATGGCCGCCGGGGACCTTCATCCCCAGCGAGGCCTCGCTGGCCGCCAGCTACAACGTCAGCGTCGGCACCCTGCGCAAGGCGCTCGACGAGCTGGTCACCGACAACGTCGTGATTCGTCGCCAGGGCAAGGGCACCGCCGTGGCCACCCACGATGCCGACCGGGCCCTGTTCCGCTTCTTCAACGTGGTACGTCGGGACGGTGAGCGCAGCCTGCCGGTCTCCCGGGTGCTGGGCCGCTCGCGCCGCCGGGCGACGGACGAGGAAGCCACGGCGCTGCAGCTCCCCGCGGACGCCGAGGTGATCCATATCCGGCGCATTCGCGAGCTGGAAGGCAAGCCGACCCTGCTCGAGACCATCGTGCTGGATGCCGGCACCTTCGCCACGCTCGAGCATCAGCCCGAGGTGCTGCCCAATACCCTCT
The DNA here is from genome assembly GCF_055145905.1 of Modicisalibacter sp. Taxonomy (NCBI): domain Bacteria; kingdom Pseudomonadati; phylum Pseudomonadota; class Gammaproteobacteria; order Oceanospirillales; family Halomonadaceae; genus Modicisalibacter; species Modicisalibacter sp. Next base: position 8,913 of record NZ_JBSREH010000039.1, read on the forward strand.
ATCAGCTCTATCAACAGCAGTTCGGCGCCACCGTCGCCCACGCCGACGAGCAGCTCGTGGCGGTGCGTGCCGACGATCAGGATGTGGCCCATCTAAGCGTGGAGCCCGGCGAGCCGTTGATCGAGATTCGCCGTGTCGCCCAGGACTATCAGGACCAGCCGCTGGAACTGCGCATCTCGCGGCTGGCGACCAATGAGTACTGCTATGCCAGCCGGCTGTAACGCCCGGAATGAACGCGAACAATGACACGGCCGCCGGGGATGCCGGCGGCCGTGTATCGTTCATGGAAAGAAGATCGAACGGGATCGATGTCAGGGAGTGAGCACGATCTTAGCGGCGGCGGTACGCCCCGCGGCCAGATCGGCAAAGGCATCGGCACCGTCGGCGAGCTGACGGATCTCGACCCACTCGAGGCTGCCGAGGGCCTTGGACGCCAGCAGGTCGACCGTCGCCCGCAGGTCGTTCTGCGTGTAGGTGTAGGCGCCGAGGAAGGTGACTTCCTTGAGGGTGAGGCTGCGCACGTCCAGCGGCCCGTCGTTGTCCTGCAGGCCCAGGTGCATCACCGCCCCGCCAGGGCGCACCGCCTGGATCGCCATCGAGCGCGTCGCCGAGGCTCCCACGCAGTCGAATACCGCCTCGATGCTGTCGGCGTCGACGGCGGTGTCGCGCGGATCGATCACCGTCAACCCCGCTTTCTCGGCGGTCTCGCGGCGCAGCGGATTGGTGTCCGCCAGGGTCAGTCGGCGTACGCCGCGCTGACGCAGCATCAGGCCGACCAGCAGCCCCACCGCCCCGGCACCGATCACCAGCGCATTGGCCTCGGCCAGCGGCCGGGTGAGGCTGCGCTCCAGGCGGTTGATGGCGTGCAGCGCCGTCGCCGCCGGCTCGGTGAGCGCCGCGGCCACCGGCTCCAGGTCCTCGGGCAGCTCGATCAGGCAGTGATCCGGCACCACCACGCTCTCGGCGAAGGTGCCGGGCCGGTTCATCCCCAGCATGGTGCGGTTGCTGCACAGGTTCTGGCGGCCCTCGAGGCAGTAGTCGCAGTGGCCGCAGACCACCAGCGGGTTCATGGTCACCCGCTTGCCGGCCAGCGCCCCCTCGATGACCTCGCCGGCCGCTTCGTGACCGAGGATCATCGGCGGCACCCGACGCGGGTCGTGGCCGTGGTAGGCATGCAGGTCGGAGCCGCAGATCCCGGTCGCCAGGATGCGCACCCGCGACTCGCCGGCAGCCAGCGGCGGCACCTCGGTCTCGCGGATCTCGAGCCGATCGGGGCCCGTATAGAAAAGCGCTTGCATCATGTGTTCCTCCAGTGAGTCGCTAGCGCGCGGTAAAGCCGCCGTCGACGAACAGCGTCTGCCCGGTGACGTAGGCCGAGGCCGGCGAGGCGAAGAAGACCGTGGGCCCGGCGATATCCTCCAGGGTACCGTTGCGGCCGATCGCGGTGCGCGCCGCCAGCTCGCGGGTGCGTTCCGGGTCGTCGAACAGCGAGGCGGTCAGCTCGGTGGGAAAGAAGCCGGGAGCGATGGCGTTGGCGTTGATGCCGTCCCGCGACCAGGCCTCGGCCATCGCCCGGGTCAGCTGGACGATGCCGCCCTTGCCGGCGCCGTAGGGCGCACTGTCCGGGAAGGCGCGCTGTGACTGCAGCGACGCCAGGTTGATGATGCGCCCGTAGCCACGCTCGCGCATGCCGGGCACCAGGGCCCGGGCGAGAAAGAACGGCGTGCCCAGATGCAGCTGCAGGGTCAGGTTCCAGCTGGCCAGGTCCACCTCGTCGATGGGCTGGCGCAGGTTGACCCCCGCCGCGTTGACCAGCACCGTGACCGGGCCGAAGGGCTCGGCGGCGCGCTGTGCCACGCTCTCGAGTGCGGCCGCATCGGCGAGATCGGCGACCAGGGCGGCCGCACGACCGCCCTCCTGCTCGATGGCCGCCACCGTGTCGTCGAGCGCGGCTCGCCGCCGCGCCGCGACCACCACCGCGGCCCCGGCGGCGGCCAGCGCCTGGGCCATGCCCCGGCCCAGTCCGCTGCTGCCGCCGGTGACCAGCGCCACCTGCCCCGTGAGATCGAAGGCCGGGCGCATGTCACACCTCCTCGTCGATCACCAGATCGAAGTGCTCGCCGGGATAGTACTTGGCCAGGCGCACGTCGCCGGTGCGCGCATGCCCTTCCATGCCCTCGCAGCGCGAGAGCCGCGCGGTCGTCGCCGCCACGTCGCGGGTCGCCTCGCGGGACTGGCGCTGGTAGGTGACGATCTTGAGGAACTTCTGGGCACACAGGCCGCCGGTGTAACGGGCCGCCCCCTTGGTGGGCAGGATGTGGTTGGTGCCCGAGCACTTGTCGCCGAAGGCCACGGTGGCTTCCTCGCCGACGAACAGCGAACCGTAGCTGTTGAGCCGCTGCGTCCACCAGTCGAGATCCTCGACCTGCAGCTCGAGGTGCTCGGAGGCGTACCGATCGCTGACCTCGACGACTTCCTCGCGGGTATCGCAGATCACGATCTCGCCGTAGTCGCGCCAGGCCGCGTCGGCCGCCTTTGACTGAGTTTCCGGCAGCGCCTTGACCAGCGCCGGAATGCGCTCGGTGACGGCGTCGGCGAGCTTGCGCGAGGTGGTGAACAGCCAGGCCGGGGAATCCGGACCGTGCTCGGCCTGGCCGACCAGGTCGGCGGCGACGATATCGGGATCCGCGGCCTCGTCGGCGATGATGCCGATCTCGGTCGGGCCGGCGAACATGTCGATGCCGCAGCGGCCGAACAGTTGGCGCTTGGCCTCGGCGACGAAACGGTTGCCCGGGCCGACCAGGATGTCGGCGGGCTTGCCGGTGAACAGCCCGAAGGCCATCGAGGCGATGCCCTGCACCCCGCCCATCTGCAGGATGGTATCGGCACCGGCGAGGTCCATGGCATAGAGGATCGCCGGGTGAATACCGTTCTCGTCACGCGGTACCGAACAGGCGACGACATTCTTGACCCCGGCGGTCTTGGCCGTGGCCACGCTCATGATCGCCGAGGCGATGTGCGCGTAGCGCCCGCCCGGCACGTAGCAGCCGGCGGTCTCCATGGGGATCAGCTTCTGGCCGGCGAACAGCCCCGGCGACAGCTCGGTCTCGAACGGCTGGATGCTGTCGCGCTGGGCCGCGGCGAAGCGGCTGACCCGCTCGTAGGCGAAGTGGATGTCGGCCTTGAGCTGCTCGGGCACCCGGGCCTTGGCCGCCTCGATCTGCTCGCGGCTGACCACGACATCGCCTTCCCAGCCGTCCAGCGTCCGGCAGTATTCCTTGGCCTTGGCCTCGCCCTCGGCCTCGATCTCGGCGAGCATGCGCGAGACGGTTTCCTGGGTCTGACCGTAGCCGGTCGAGGCATTCTTCTCGGCTTTCTTGTAGTAGTCGATAGCCATGACGTCACTCTCCTTGGGTTGTTGCCGCCGACCTTCGGCGGCCTTTCGGTCAATGCGGCCCACTCGCGCCTGAGCGTTGTTTTCGGGCCATTTTGTAAGCGCTTACAATTTTGACGATGACCGATCTCTTGCGTGACCGGTCGCTCGCCTCCTCATCACAGCGCCCACGTCGACAGCCAGGGCACGAAGGCCACCAGCAGCACCACGATCAGCATGCCGATGACGAACGGCACCGCGTGTCGCGCCACCGCCAGCACCGAACAGCGCGTCAGTCCGGACACCACGAACAGGTTGAGCCCCAGCGGCGGCGTGATGAAGCCCAGCCCCAGCGTCGTCACCATCAGGATGGCGAAGTGGAACTCGTTCATGCCCGCCTGCTGCGCCAGCGGCAGCAGCAACGGCGAGAGGATGACGATGTTGGGCGTGGTCTCCATGACGCAACCGGCCAGCACCAGGATGCCGATCATCATCAGGATGATCAGGGTCGGCGAGTCGGTCATCGCGCTCACCCCGCCGACCAGGGTCTGCGGAATGTTGAGACTCGACAGCGTCTGCGCCAGGGGCAGCGAGACGGCGATGATCGGCACGATCACCCCGCAGACCCGCGCCGAGGACTCGAGCATCCGCGGGATGTCGCCCAGCACCAGGCGCTTCTGCAGCAGGCCGATGATCACCACCACCACCACGGCCACTGCCGCCGCCTCGGTGGGCGTGAAGATGCCCGAGTAGATGCCGCCGAGGATCACCACCGGCACGAACAGCGCCCAGCGGGCGTCCCAGACCGTGCTCAGCCAGCGCCGCCAGGAAAACGGCGACTTCTCGGCCTCGTAGCCATAGCGGCGGTTGATCAGCATGTTGGTGAGCATCACCGACATCATCACCAGCACCCCGGGGATCGCCGCCGCCAGGAACAGCGTGGAGGCGGACATGCCCAGCACCAGCCCCATCACGATGTAGGCGATGGAGGGCGGGATCAGGATGCCGGTACAGGCCCCCGACGCTACCAGCGCACAGGCTGCGGGCAGCGGATAGCCGCGATCGACCAGGCGATGGATGGTCATCCGCCCCACCGCCGCCGCCCCCGCGGCATCCGAGCCCGAGATGCAGGCGAAGAAGCCGCAGCCGAGGGTGGTCGAGTTGCCCAGCCCGGTCCGCAACCCGCCGACCGTGGCCTCGGCCACATCGAGCAGCTTGTCGGACAGCCCCGATCGCACCAGGGCATCACCGGTCAGGATGAACAGCGGGACCGCGATCAGCGCGAAGGCATTGATGCCGTCGAAGAGCGCCTCGCCGAACACCGACAGCGGCAGCGTATCGGTCAGCGTCAGCATGCCCAGGGCGCCCAGGCCGATCGAGACCCACACCGGCACCCCGAGCGCGATCATCGCCACCAGCAATCCAAGCGGCAGATAGAAGGTCCAGTCCAGCGACGACACGGCCTGCTGTGCAGCGAGAAATTCCATGCGTCACCTCCTCAATCGAAAAGCTTGTTGCCGTCGAACGGTGGCTGGCCCCGGCGCATGCGCTGGATGTCCATCACCATCGACTGGACAACCCGCCCCGCCACGACCAGAAAGCCCAGCGGGATCGCGGCCAGGAAGATCGCCTGCGAGACCCGCAGCCCCGGCGTCACCGAGCCGAACTGCAGCGAGGTCAACACCGGCGACAGCGAGAGCCACAGCGCCCACACGGCCAGCACCAGCGTGGCGATGTCCGACAGCCACCAGGCCAGCCGGCGGACCCGAGGTCCGCCGAGGTTGACCAGCACGTCGATGCGAATGTGCGCACGGTCCCTGACCGCGGCGGCCGCAGCGATCCATGCCAGGTAGATGAAGGCATAGCGCGACAGCTCCTCGCCCCAAACGGACGAATAGTCGAGCAGGAAGCGACGCAGCACCTCAACCGACACGGTGGTGATGATCAGGGCGTAGAACGTCAGCAGGATCCAGCGCTCGACCCGACGATCGAGGATCGCGAACCGGTCGCCCCATGAGCGGCGTTGCGGCTTTTTCTCAGACATTGCTGTCGACGTGATAGCCATTTGACACCCCCGTCGCCTCCAGCAACGCGTTGAAGTTGTCCATCGATCCGGCCAGCTGGACCTTGAGGTCGTTCCAGGTCTCCAGCTGATGACCGCACTTGGCCTTCCACTGGGCGATTTCGTCCTCGGTCGGCGAATAGATGTCGATGCCGGCGTGGCGCATCTCGTAGTAGGCGTAGGCCCGCGCCGCCGGCACCTTGGCCAGGTTCTCGCGGAAGGTCACGTCGGAGGCGCGCATGATGGCGTCCTGAACGTCCTTGGGCCGAGCGTCGAACCACTGCTTGTTGCAGGTGTAGACCTGAGCATCGGGTACCGACTGGATGGTCGAGATCGACGCCAGCACATCGGTGAAGCCATAGACGAACAGCGCCTGAACGCTGGGATCCAGCGCATCCGCCACGCCCTGCTTCATCGCCGAGGAGGTCTCGCCCCAGGCCACGGGCGTCGGGTTGGCGCCGGCCAGCTTGTAGACCTTCTGCAGGATCTGCGAGGACGGCACGCGAAACTTGATGCCACGAATGTCGTCGGGAGTGCGCACCGGATGGTCGAGCAGCCCCTTGCGCACGGCCACCGTCCGCGGGTCGATGCAGACGTAGGACAGCACCTTGAAGCCGCGATCCTCGACCTTGCCGTGCACCACGTCCTTCCAGGTGTCGGAGGTGACCAGGTTGATCAGGTGCTGGTTCTCCCCGCACCAGTAGGGAATGTTGATCAGATCAACCTCCGGCGCGAATGCCGACAGGTTCGACATCGAGTGCTGGGCCATGGCGATGGTGCCGTTCTGCACCTTGGTGATCAGGGCACCGCCGGCACCCAGCTGGCCGCCCGGCTGCAGGCGCACGTAGAGCTTGCCGCGGCTGAAGTTCTGCAGGTTCTCCTTGAAGTTGAGCTGCATGATCGGATAGGCGCGCGAGGCCCCGAGCCGATAGCCGGTGGCCATGACCAGCACCGTGTCCGCGGCCTTTTCACGCTCGGCTTCCTCCTGGGAGATGGCGGCCATGGCCGATTCCGAGAACAGGCTGCCGCCGAGCGCACCGATCAGGGCGGTCGTGAAACCATAGCGCCCCACCATGTTCAGGAAGTGACGACGCTCGGGACGCTGTGGCTCGGCGTTGTCGCCGGACGTGCGTGTGAAGAGTCTGGATTGGCGTAGCATGCTGAAGCTCCTGTGTTGTTATCGTGGTGCTGCATGGTGGATTTTCGGCCACCCACCTGGCCCGCTACTCGAGTCGGATGCAGGCCGTGATGAAGCAGGCGACGGCCGCTACGAGCAGCAGCGCCTCTTCCGCCGGTGACAGCGTGAAAAGCGTGATTCCGGCGCTTTCCAGGGCCACTCGGGCGAGAAAGACCGCCATCAGCAGGCCCGCGACGATCAGCAGGATATGACCGTGGCGCCGATGGGGCGTGGGGTTCGTCGTCTGCATCATGCCTCTCCTGTTGTTGTTGTGTGGCCGCTTACAAGTCCTTATTGTAAGCGCTTACAATCAAGCTACTCTCAAAGCTAGTCAAGGGGCCATGCGCTGTCCAGTTAGACGTTCGTCAACATGACTGGGGCCTGCCGGACGCGGATGGTACGCTCAAGCAAACGCTCAAGAGGCTCATCATGAACAGGGATGCCAAACGCACGTTGCTCCAGGACGTCGCCCGGGAAGCCGGCGTCTCCACGGCGTCGGTGTCGCGGGTACTCAACCGGGCACCGCATGTCAGCGAGCGGCTGCGCAGCCGTGTCGAGGCGGCGATAAACAGCCTCGGCTACGTGCCCGACGGCACGGCCAGGGCTCTGGCCTCGCGGCGCATCGGCGCCATCGGCGCGCTGGTGCCGACACTCGACAATCCCGTGTTCAGCGCGATGATCGACAGCCTCGAGCAACGCCTCAAGCAGTACGACTGCCGGCTGCTGATCGCCACCTATCGCTACCGTCTCGACGAGGAAGTCGAGTCGCTGCGCACCCTGATCCAGCAGGGCATCGACGGGGCGGTGCTGATCGGCCACGATCACCTCCCCGCCACGCTGGAGCTGTTCCGGCGTCACGAGGTGCCCTACCTGACCTGCTGGCACAGCGAGGAGGACCCGGACTGGCCGAGCATCGGTTTCGACAACGCCGCCCCGGCTCGTCACCTGGCCGAACACCTGATCCAGCTGGGGCACCGCCGGTTCGGCGTCATCTCGGCGCCCGCCGACGGCAACGACCGCGCCCGCGCTCGCCTGACGGGCTTTCGTCAGGCGCTCGAGGCCGCCGGACTCGACCTGCCCGACGACCATGTCGTCACCGTCGAGTACGGCATCGAGGAAGGGGCGGCGGCGTTCGCCGACCTGATGCGGCTCACGCCCCGCCCCACGGCGATCCTCTGCGGCAATGACGTGCTGGCGTTCGGGGCCATGTTCGCCGCGGCGCAGGCGGGCATCGCGATTCCCGACGACCTGTCGATCACCGGGTTCGACGACCTGCCGCAATCGCGCTTCATGCACCCGGCGCTGACCACCGTCGCCGCCCCCTCCGCCGAGGTGGGCCGACTGGTGGCCGACACCCTGGTCGCCCGCATCCGCGGTGACCAGACACCCCATCGTCAGGTGCTCGAGGCGCAGGTGGTGCTGCGGGGCACCACGGCCCCGCCGCTGCACGAGACGCAGCCGGCATGAGGCAGCTCGTCGCTGCCCCATCCGCCGTCCGTGCACCTCGCAGCCCATCGCCTTACGCACTCTCGTACAGACGCGTGAACACGAACTCCCGGTGTCCCAGTGCCTCGGCGCTGGTATTCCGGCCGTTGGCCGTGCGCAGCAGCATTTCCAGCAGCTGATCTCCCGCCTCCGGCATGTTGATTTCGCGGCGCAGCAGACCCGAGACATCGACGTCGATGTGCTCGCCCATGGTGCGCACCGTGCGCGGGTTGGCGCAGATCTTGATCACCGGCAGGATCGGGTTGCCGATCACGTTGCCCTGCCCGGTCGGGAAGAAGTGCGCCACGTAGCCGGAAGCCGCGCACAGCGTCACCATCTCGGCGGCCGCCGACGAGGAATCCATGAACCACAGCCCCGGACCGGTGGGTGTCTCGGCCTTGTCGAGAACGCCGTCGACCCGGCATTCCTTGCCGATCTTCTGAATGTTGCCCAGCGCCTTTTCCTCGATGGTGGTCAGCCCGCCCTCGATGTTGCCCTTGGTGGGCTGCGACTCGGACAGGTCGCTGGTCTTGTGACGGTCGATCATCGCACTGTAGCGGTCGAACATCGCCTGGAACTCCTCGCGCACCTTATCGTTGGCGCAGCGCGCAGCCACCAGATGCTCGCCGCCGGTGAGCTCGGAGGTCTCGCCGAACACCAGGGTGCAGCCCTCGGCGTAGAGCTTGTCGAAGGCATCGCCGACGGTGGGGTTGGCGCCGCACCCGGAGGTGGTGTCGGATTCACCGCACTTGGTGGAGACCCACAGCTCGCCGATGTCGCACGGCTCGCGCTGCAGCTCGGTGGCGTACTGCACGAACTCGCGGGCCTTGCGCGAGGCCGCGGCGATGGTGTTGTGGTCGCCGTTCTGCTCGATCCAGAAGCCTTCCACCGGCTTGCCGGTGGCCCGGATGCCGTCGACCACCTTGCCGGTCCAGCCGGGCTCGATGCCGATCACGATCACCGCGGCGACGTTGGGGTTGGAGCCGGTGCCGATCAGGGTACGGAAGTGCAGGTCCAGGTCGGCGCCGAACTGCAGGCGACCGTAGGGGTGCGGCAGCGCCAGCGTGCCCTTGATGTTGTTGGCCACCGCTTCCGCCGCGGCATTGGAGATGTCGTCCACCGGCAGCACGATCACGTGGTTGCGGATGCCGACCCGGCCGTTGTCCCGACGATAGCCCAGGAAGGTACGTCCCTTGAGTTCCATGCTTACCACCTCTTGGTCTTGACGTTGTGAACGTGAACGTGCTCGCCCTGGCGAATCGGCTTCACGACCCGCCCGATGTCGACGCTGTACTTGATCACCGTCTCGCCCTCGGCGAGATCGCGGATCGCCAGCTTGTGGCCGATCGGGATCGCGTCCTTGACCTCGAACTGCAGGGTCTTGTCCTGATCCATGACCCAGCCGGTCAGCGTCTGACCCGCCTGGACCCCTTCCACCACCACCACGCCGACCGCGTCGTCGGCATCGTGGACCACGAAATCGATGCTCATGCTCCTCTCCTTGTTGTTGCCCGAGCGACGCCTTGGTGTCGCCTCAACTCATGTATATGACATAGTATATAGGACAGTCAAGCAATCTCGACAAGATTGTCAATGCGGCCGACGGACGGATGCACTCCTGCCACGGCCCTGACGGGCACCGCAGTGCGGAACACGAAACAACGGGAAGGAATGAATCGAGAGTGCCCGAGCGCCGGAACGGACGCCGGCGCCGGGGATCAGCGGGATTCGAGCAGGAAGACCTTGAAGGCCTGCCAGAGGGGGCTGCGATAGCGTTCGGGGTGCCAGACCAGCGAGAAGGCCCGGGTCAGCTGCAGGGGCGACGGCAGGGCCACCAGTTCGCCGCGCTCGAGCTCGCCGGCCACGCTCAGCCGGGACAGGCAACCCAGGCCGAAGCCGGCACGCACGGCCTGCTTGATCGCCTCGTGCTGATCGAGCTCCATGCGCACGCGGATGCGCTCGACATGGGAATGAATTGCCGCCTCGAAGATCGAACGCGTCCCCGAGCCTGGCTCGCGCAGGATCCACTGCGCCGACTGCAGTGCCTCGGCATCCAGCGCCTCGCGTTGCGCGAATGGGTGCTGCGGGCCGGCGACCACCACCATCTCGTCCTGGCGCCATACCTCGCTGATCAGCCGTGACTCGGTGCACTGCCCCTCGATCAGCCCCAGATCCGCGTCGAAACGCAGAATGTCGCGCATCACGTCTTCGGTGTTGCGCAGGCGCAGCTGCAGATCCACCCCGGGATGCTGCTCGATGAAGCGCCCGGCCAGGGTCGGCAACAGGTAGGTGCCGATCGTCGCGCTGGCGGCCACATGCAGCGTTCCCCGCAGCTCCCCTTCCGGCTCGCGCGCGGCGACGACCAGGTCATCGACCCCGTTGAGCACCTTCTCGGCGTGAGGAAGCAGGCGAAGCGCCGCGTCGTTGAGCTCGAGCCGTCGTCCCAGCCGCTCGAAGAGCACCACGCCGAGCTGGCGCTCCAGATCCGCCAACGCCTGACTGGTGGCCGATGGCGACAGGCTGAGATGGCGTGCCGCGGCACTGACGGTACCGAAGCGCACCACGGCGACGAAGACCTGCAATTGACGAAAGGTGATGGGGGGCAGCATACGGTTCTACTTAACAGTCATTTCGTTATTATCCAATAACACATATCGCTATTCCCGTTTAGCCTATCGAGCAATATAACGACGACATCGTCAGATACGGGAGAGCGCAATCATGTGGCAAGGACTGATACTCTGCGCCGGCCTGACCCTCGGCGGGTTCCTGCTGGCCCATGCACCCGGCATCGCCGACAGCGGGATCAGCCCGCTGGTCTTCTCGCTGCTGCTCGGCCTGGTGATCGGCAACCTGCCCTTCATCGGCCGCCTGCCTCAGGCACGGCCGGGACTGCAGTTCGCCACCCGCTGGCTGCTGCGCAGCGGCATCGTGCTGTTCGGCCTGTCACTGACCCTCCAGCAGGTGCTGGGCCTCGGTCCCAAGGTGATCCTGCTCGACACCCTGGTCATCACCACCGTGCTGGTGGTCGGCTACTGGGCGGGCACGCGCCTGCTGGGACTCGATCGCGAGACGGCGCTGCTGACCAGTGCCGGCAGCGCGATCTGCGGCGCCGCCGCCGTACTGGCAACCGAAACCACGATCCGCTCGAAGCCGGCGGCCACCTCGATGGCGGTGGCCACCGTGGTGCTGTTCGGCTCGCTGGCGATGCTGGTCTATCCGCTGCTCTATCCGCTCACCGGCATGGATGAAGGACTGTTCGGCATCTACATCGGCGCCACCGTGCATGAAGTGGCCCAGGTGGTCGCCGCCGGTGATGCGGTCGGCCCGCAGGCACTGGCCAATGCGGTGATCGTCAAGCTGGTCCGGGTCATGCTGCTGGTGCCCTTCCTGCTGGTGGTCGGCCAATGGTGGATCCGCAGCCGGGCAGCCGATGACACGACGGAGGTGGCCCGCGGCGGGCTGGTGATCCCGTGGTTCGCCTTCGGCTTCCTGGCGGTGGTGATCTTCAACAGCTTCATCGTCCTGCCCGCGCCGCTTCACGAAGGTCTGGTGGTGATCGGCCAGATCGCCCTGGCCATGGCGATGGCGGCCCTGGGCTTCGAGACACGCCTGGAAAAGCTCAAGGCGCTGGGCATCAAGCCGTTCCTGCTGGCGCTGGGACTGTTTGCCATGCTGATCGGCGGCGGCATGCTGGTCACCCCGCTGCTGATGAGCTGATCCCGCGCTCTCAGCCGATACCAGGCGCCCCCGGCTCAATGAGTCGGGGGCGCTTTTTCGTGAGGATGATGGCGTGAATCAGTCGCCGGCCAGCGAGGCGCCGCGCCCCACGGCATAGTAAAGCAGCCCGGCCTGGCGAGCTGCCTGCGGATCGTAGAGATTGCGCCCATCGATCACCACGGGCGTCGTCAGGGTCCGACGCAGCCAGACGAAATCGACACTGCGGAAGGCCTTCCACTCGGTGCAGATCACCAGGGCATCGGCGCCGGCCACGGCAGCCTCGCGACCCTCGACCAACACCAGGTCGTCGCGCTCGCCGTACAGCCGACGGCACTCGTCCATCGCCTCGGGATCGTAGGCCTGAACCCGGGCGCCGGCGGCCCAGAGCGCCTCCATCAGCACCCGGCTCGGTGCCTCACGCATGTCGTCGGTGTTGGGCTTGAAGGCCAGCCCCCACAGCGCCACCGTCTTGCCGCTCAGGTCGCCGTCGAAGGCCTGGGCCAGCTTGGCGAACAGCGTCGCCTTCTGGCGGTGATTGACCGCCTCCACCGCCTCGAGCAGTTCGGCCCGGTACGCCACCTCGCCCGCCGTGCGCGCCAGCGCCTGAACGTCCTTGGGGAAGCAGGAACCGCCGTAGCCGCACCCCGGGTAGATGAAGTGATAACCGATGCGCGGATCCGAGCCGATGCCCCGACGCACCTCCTCCACGTCCGCCCCCAGCCGCTCGGCGAGGTTGGCGATCTCGTTCATGAAGCTGATCTTGGTGGCGAGCATGGCGTTGGCCGCATACTTGGTCAGCTCGGCGCTCCTCACGTCCATGAACATCAGCTTTTCATGGTGGCGATTGTAGGGGGCATAGCACTCGCGCATCAGCGCCTCGACGCGCGGCGAGTCGGTACCCACGATGATCCGCGCCCCGTGGGTGAAGTCCTCGATCGCCGCGCCTTCCTTGAGGAATTCGGGATTGGAACAGACGTCGAACTCGAGCTCGCTGCCGCGTGCCGCCAGCGCCCCGCTCACCGCCTCGCGCACCCGATCGGCGGTGCCCACCGGCACGGTGGACTTGTCGACGATGACCCGATAGCCGTCCATGTGCTCGCCGATGGTGCGCGCCACCGCCAGCACATACTGCAGGTCGGCACTGCCGTCCTCGTCGGGCGGCGTACCCACGGCGATGAACTGCAGGGTGCCGAAGGCCACGGCGGCCGCCGGATCAGTCGTGAATCGCAGGCGCCCCTCGGCGACATTATGGCTGACCAGGGCCTCGAGCCCCGGTTCGTAGATGGGGATCTCGCCGGCCTCGAGGCGGGCAATCTTGGCCGCATCGACGTCCATGCACAGGACCTCGTGGCCGACGTCCGACAGACAGGCACCGGTAACCAGGCCCACGTAGCCCGTGCCGAAGATGGTGATCTGCATGAGGCGTTCCTTGAGTCGACAATCAACACTGATAAAAGTCGCGATACCAGTCGACGAAGCGGGACACCCCCTCGTCGACACTGACCTGCGGCCGGTAGCCGGTCACCTCGAAAAGCGCCTCGGTATCGGCCCAGGTCTGCACCACGTCGCCGGCCTGCATGGGCTGGAAGTCGCACAGCGCGGTCTTGCCGGTGGCACGCTCGATGGCACGAATGAAGTCCATCAACGCCACCGGGCTGCCGTGGCCGATGTTGTAGAGCGTGAACGGCGCCTTGGCGGTATCCGGCGTGGTGGCTTCCTGCGGCCATTCGGCATGCCCGCCGGGCACCACATCGAGGATGCGCACCACCCCCTCGACGATATCGTCGATGTAGGTGAAATCCCGTGACAGTTCGCCATGGTTGTAGACCGGCAACGGCCGCCCTTCGAGTATCGCCCGGGTGAACTTGAACAGCGCCATGTCGGGGCGCCCCCAGGGGCCGTAGACGGTGAAGAAGCGCAGCCCGGTCATGGGGATGCCGTACAGATGGGCATAGGTATGCCCCATCAGCTCGTTCGACTTCTTGGTCGCGGCATACAGGCTGATGGGATGATCGACCGGGTCCCGGGTGTCGAACGGCACCTTGGGATTCATGCCGTAGACCGAGCTCGACGAGGCATAGACCAGGTGGCCGACCTGCTGATGGCGGCACCCCTCGAGCACGTTGAGGTGCCCCACCAGGTTGGACTGGACGTAGGCGTGCGGATTGTCGAGGGAGTAGCGCACCCCGGCCTGGGCGGCCAGGTGCACGACGCGATCGAAGCGCTCGCCGGCGAACAGCCGCTGCATGGCCTCGCCGTCGGCCAGGTCGATGCACTCGAAACGCACGTTGTCGAAGGCCTTCAGATCCGCGAGACGCGCCTGCTTGAGCGCGACGTCGTAATAGTCGTTGAGGTTGTCGATGCCGACGATGGCGTGTCCTTCACGAGCCAGCCGTCTGGCAACCGCATGACCGATGAAGCCGGCCATGCCGGTGATCAGAATGTTCATGAGCGCAATGCACCAGGCAACGCGGGACACACGACATCGCGTGCCCCGCAGGGCGGAAACGGGTGAATGAGGGCCATGCCGGGCATCAGGTCGCCCGCCGTGCCGAGAACCGCCCCAGCAATCCCAGCACGATCAGCAGCAGCGCACCCAGCGAGATCGCCGCGAGCGCATTGTCCAGCGAGACCAGCCGCGGGTCGTTCAGCGCGCCCTGCGCCTGACGCAGGCCATAGAGAGACAGCTGACCGGCCCCGGCGATCAGTCCCAGCAGCAGCCCCAGCGGCAGGCAGGCCGCCATACCACGCGGAAAGGGAACACGCAGGCTCGGCATGGCGGGAAGCCGCCAGCCACGCCGGGAGCGGGAAGCGGAAGCGGCCTTGCCGGCGGAACGACCGGCGGAGCGCTTGCCACTGTCGGTGGAGGATCGCCGGCGGCGGGCACCGGAGGCCTTGGACGACGTGCCGGACCGGCGCCGCTTGCGGGATCCGGTGGCGGGGGCACTGCGCGCCGCGATACGGCGTCTCGTGAAGCGCACCAGGGAAACGGCCAGGATACCGCTCAGTGCCAGCAACGAAATGAAGAAGATCAACGCGGGCATGCTCGGCTCTCGTCCACGGCAAAGCCATACAGGGTAGCGCGATCCCTTGCTGACGTCAGGCGGGTCCGTCCGCTGGCCCGCCGCTTTCTCGGACGTACCTCGATTAATACAGGCCGGCGTTCTTCAGTTCGGAAGCGAACTGATGGGCGACCCGGTTCATCTGCGTGGGGTCGACGCCCGGCAGCATCTTTCGGAGTTCGGCAAACAGGCTTTCCGCATCGCTGTGACGCCCCGAATAGATCAGCAGGAACAGGTACTGTTCGATCTGCTTGTCCGTATAGATGCTGCCGGACTGATGCTGACGTGCCTTCCAGGTATTAACGCGCTTGTTCGACATGACCTGCCACAATCTCGTGGATTGCCCGATAACGGGACGATGATTCACTGGTTTTATTCATGATACCGCATTCAATGCGCTTCCGGGGCATGAATGATGACCTCGACCCGGCGATTGGCCGCTCGTCCTGCGGCGCTGCGGTTGCTCTGCAGCGGCCGGGTGTCCGCATAGCCGACGGCACGCAGGCGCTCGGGGTCGATACCGGCCTGAACCAGATAGCGCAGAATGGCAGTGGCCCGCGCGCTCGACAGCTCCCAGTTCGAGGGGAACCGCGGCGTGTCGATGGGCACGCTGTCGGTATGGCCCTCGACCGAAATCTCGCCGTCGTAGCGCTGGAGAATCGCCACCAGCTGATTGATCATCTCGCGCCCGCCCCCGGTGAGCGCGGCATCGCCGGAACCGAACAGCAGGTGATCCTGGATGCGCAGGTTGATGCCGCCCTTGACCCGCGACACCTCGACACCATTGATGACGGGCAGCGGGCGCGATGCCGCCTCGGCGACACGCAGCGCGGCGTCTCTGGCCGCCGGATCGAGCCGGACAGGCGATGCAGCCGACAGCCGTTCGGCGGCGGTGATGGCGGCATGTGACAGCCTGGGAGGTGGCGTGCCGACCGGCGACAGCATGGGGCCGGCAACCAGCCGGGCGCTGGCCAGTGCCGTCGGCGTCAAGCGTGGCGGCGCCAGCAGCGCCGATACGCGGATCCCGGTCACCCGGTTCGTCTCGAGCGGAAAGCGTGGCGAGGCAGCCGCCGGCGCAGCCTGAACGGCAACAGCCACCCGGGCCGCCGTTTCGCTCACCGGCACAGCCGGCGCTCCATCGGCCACCCCACCGCCGGCCACCGCGGCCAGTACACCGAACTTGCCACTGAGCGTCAGCAGCAGCACGAACAGCGTGACCAGCAGGGTCATGATGTCGATGTAGCTGATCATCCACCCCTCGCCGTCGCGCCCCTCGTGACGCACCGACAGCAGGCGCTCCCGGCGACTGCGGTGCCTCGGCACGTCAAGCATTGACGGCAGCGCCCCGTTTCTCGCGAGCGGACCTCGGCAGGGTCTCGCGAATCTCGTCCGGCGGAGTGGCCACGAACGACTTGAGGGTTTCCTCGATGAAGGACGGTACACGCCGCCGGGCGATCAGCGACACGCCTTCCATGACCATGTTCATGGCGATCAGCCGCTGCTCGGTACGACGCTCCAGCTTGACCGCGATCGGCTTGCACACCAGGTTGGCCAGCAGAATGCCGTAGAGGGTGGAGAGCAGCGCCACGGCCATGCGCGAACCGATCGTGGCAATATCGCCGACCTGCATTACATCAAGCATGTCGACCAGCCCCACCAGTGTGCCGATCATGCCGAAGGCCGGCGCATAGGCCGCCATGGTGCGGAATATCTGGGCCTCGGCCAGTTCTCGCGCCTTGAGACGCGCGATCCGCCAGTGCAGCAGGTCGATGATTTCCTCCTCGCGGGTATTGTCGATGACCAGCTGCACGCCGGTACGCAGAAACGGGTTACGGGTTTCCTCCAGCGCACGCTCAACGGCGCGGATATCGCCCTTGAACCACAAGCGCGCCATGGCAACCAGTTCCTGAATGTCCTGCTCGGCGTAATCGTCCTCGCGCCGAAAGACCACCAGCACCAGCCGCACGACACGCACGACCTCTCGCAGGGGGTAACTGATGAAGGTTGCCGCCAGGGTGCCGGCCAGCACGATGATCAGGCCCGGCAGATTGACAAAGCTCATGGCCGAATCAGCACTCAGCAGAACCACGCAGGCCAGAAGCAGCAAACTGGCGATGATGCCGATGAAGGTGGAGGCGTTCATGAAGGGTCGACTGTCGATGGATTCGGTGAAGGTGCCATCCTAACGCCGCCGTCGAACGACAAAGCCATGAAAAGCGTCACACGGGCACCACTCTTCAAGGCTTGCAGCGCATGCTCCGGGGCAGGAAGCAGGAACAGTGCACGCTTTTCCGAAGCGCCGGGAATCAGCCGGCATCGCTCTCCAGCATGAGCGACAGCAGGTTTCGCACACTTTCCTCGGACTGATGAAAGTCGGCCATCAGGGTACGCAGACGCTGCTCGAAATCCTGCGGCACATATTCTTCCTGCCGAGACTCGGGCGTTTCCAGGTCACGCAATGCCCTGGCAAAGGCGTCATCGAGCTCACTGAACTTGCGCAACTTCTCGCGTTCGCTGAGTTGCGCGGGTTTTCTCGAACCGTAGTTTTTCATAGATTGACTGCAGCAAGGCCATCAGGACAGGCCGGTCTTCGAAACTCCTTGCGCAACAGGCCGTCAGGGAAAATAGACATACTGAACACTGTGGCATGGTGCATGGCATTCATGCCTTGCAAAGAGAGAAAAGCATGGTAGCCGAAGCCAGGCAAAATGAAAACACGGCATTGCCGTGCCGTTAGGGGGCATCCTCGGGCCACTGTCGCTTCGTCTCTCGCCGGAAGCGGAGGACCAGCGACCCGAGGTCGGCAGAATCAGTCTTCGGTACGCACCAGCCAGGATTCCACGGTCTTGGTGCCATGCTCATCCTTCCACGCTTTCAGCGTCTTCTGATTGCCGCCACGCGTCTCGACGACTTCCCCGGTATGCGGGTTCTTGTAGATCTTCAACTTGCGCTTGCGGCGACCACCGGTGCTCTTGGGCTGAGCCACCGAGGTATTCGCCTGCGGCTTGGGATCAAGCATGTCGATCACGTCACGGGGTGACTTGTCGAACTCCGTCATCAGGGCTTCGAGGCGCTCCTTGAACTGCAGTTCGCTCTTGAGGCGATCATCGCCCTCCAGCTGCTTCAACTCCTCGGAGATCTGCTTGAGCAGCTGTTCCTTTTTCATGTATTCGCTTAACAGGGACATTATCTTGCACCTCGGGATTTCGGGATAGGAAATGCGCACGCATTATCCGTGTTTTTATTCATGATGCCAAGTCCATATCGGTACTGGTCCGACAACCAACAACGAGAGCTAATAAAAATTAAGAAACACTTAACCCATTAAGCGCCAAAATCGCTCCTGGGAATTGGAGGAAGACAATCGCCACACATTTCAATTCGCCACTTGAACTGGCTTTCACCGACTTGGACAAACCGCTCCCTCCCACCTTACCATTGTCAACATAAACTCAATGAACAGGTTGACAGCATGCATTCCCCTACGCCTTCCTACACGCTCTGGCACCCGTACGCCCAGATGAAGACCCAATCCCCGGCTCCACAGGTGGTCGGCGGCGACGGGGCACGCTTCCACCTGGCCGGCGGCGAGTCGCTCATCGACGCCACCTGTTCCTGGTGGTGCATGATTCATGGCTACGGCCACCCGCGCCTGACCCGCGCGCTCAAGGAACAAGCCGACCAACTCTGCCATGTGATGCTCGGCGGCCTGACTCACGAGCCGGCACAGGCGCTGGCGGACGCCCTGGTGCGCGTCACGCCGCCCGGGCTCGACCACGTCTTCTTTTCCGATAGCGGTTCGGTGGGCATGGAAGTCGCCATGAAGATGGCCGTGCAATATCAGGTTCAGCGCGGCCGCCCCGGCAAGCACCGCATGCTGTCGCTGATGCGCGCCTATCACGGCGACACCAGCGGCTGCATGGCCGTCTGCGATCCCGAGGAAGGCATGCACTCACTGTTTGCCGGCTTTCTGCCCACCCACCACTTCGCGCCAGCCCCGACCGCTCCGTTCGACGCCCCCCCCGAGGCCGTCGCCGGGGATGTCGCGGCACTGCGTGACGTGCTCGAGCAACACCATGAGGAGATTGCCGCCCTGCTGATGGAGCCGCTGCTGCAGGCGGCGGGCGGCTTGAACATGACCTCCCCCGAATACGTCAGGGCGGCACGCGCGCTGTGTGATGAATTCGGCGTGCTGCTGATCTTCGACGAAGTCGCCACCGGCTTCGGGCGCACCGGCAAGCTGTTCGCCGCCGAGCACGCTGGCGTGACACCCGACATCATGGTGCTCTCCAAGGGGCTGACCGGCGGCTATCTGGGCCACGCCGCCACCCTGGCCACCGGAGATGTCTTCAACGCCTTCCTTGACGACGCCCCCAACCACGCCTTCATGCACGGACCGACCTTCATGGGCAATCCGCTGGCCTGTCGTGTCGCGCTGGAGAGTCTCGCCGTATTCGAGGAAGAGGACTACCTGGGCAAGATTGCCGCGCTCAACATCTTGTTGCGCGACGAGCTGCTTGCCGACGACGCCCTGCGCCATGACCCTCGCGTGGCCGATGTGCGTGTACTCGGCGCCACGGCCGTCATCGAGGTCAGCGACCCCGCCGATCTCGACGGCGTTCAGGCCTTCGCCCGGGAGCGCGGCATCTGGCTGCGCCCCTTCGGTCGCTGGCTCTACACCATGCCCGCCTACATCACCCGTGCGGACGAGATGCGCGCCATCACGGCAACGATGAAAGCCTGGTTTCTGGAGAGGCGAGACAGCGGTACGCCATGACGCTCGGCGGCTGTCATCGTTTTGCCCGAGCGTCGTCACGTGACTGACATTGCCGCTTGCAACAATCGAAGGCGAGGTGGCCAGGGCCATCTCGCGACGGCAAGGGACACTGCCCGACGCCAACCAGGGACGCCGAGGCGCAGGACGCGCCTGAAGGAGCGGCCAGAAGGGCCGTGCGGCAGGGAAAGGCCGCGCAGGGAGGCTTGTTTTCGCGCCACGGTGACTACCGTGGCCTTTTTCTGTCGCGTCAGCGCGCGAAACGCCCCGGCGCGAAAGCATCGAGCGCGATAGCAGGGCTGTCGCCATCGATCAACTGCGCGATCAGCGCGGCACTCCCCGCCGACAGGGTCCAGCCGAAGGTGCCGTGGCCGGTGTTGAAATAGAGGTTGTCACGCCGAAGCTGGCCAATGATGGGTGGCCCGTCCGGGGTCATGGGCCGAAACCCGGTCCAGGATTCGGCCTGCATCAGGTCCGCAGCGCCGGGAAAGCGCGACTCGACGGCTCGCCGCAGCGTGGCCAGACGCGCCGCGGGAATGCGCCGATCGAACTCGGCCAGCTCGACAAAGCCGGTGACGCGCAGCCGCTCGCCGAGTCGCGTGGCCACGACCTTGTAACAATCATCGATGACGGTGGAACGCGGAGCACGCTGGGGGTCGGCCACGTCGGCGGTCAGGGAGTAACCCTTGACCGGATAGATCGGCATCTCGATACCCAGCGTCGCGGCCAGCGGGCGGGACAGACAGCCGGCACACAGCACCACCGCATCGGCCGCGAGGTTTTCCGTCGTCCCGTCCGAGCCCGCACTCTCGCCGGCCGGCGCCAGCACCAGTGAACGAATCACGCCCTCGCGGCGCACCATATCCGTCACTTCGCTGCCGAAACGGAAGGTCACGCCCGCGTCGCGACAGCGCACGGCCAGTGCCCGCGTGAAACGATGGCAATCGCCGGTGCCATCATCGGGCAGCCGCAACGCCCCGACCAGAGGCGCCTCGCCGCACAGCCCCGGCTCGTACTCGCGCAGCTGCGACGGCGTCAGCCACTGGTGGTCAATATCCAGCTCGCTGAGCAGACCGGCCGTGCCCTTGAGGCTGGCAGCCGCCGTCGTGTCGCTGGCCAGATCAATCAGGCCGCCATGACCACCGTCGAAGGCCAGATCGTGGCGCGCCTCGAGCGCCTGAAAGCATTGTCGGCTGTAGGCACCGAGGCGCAACATGGCTCGCTTGTTGCGCTCGTACAGGTCGGCCGCGTTGGCGAAGCGCCAGGTCGCATACAGGAAATGCAGGGTACGCAGTGACGGCGGCAGATGCAGCTTGAACGGCCCGTCGGCCTGGAGCAGCCAGGGCAGCGCCTTGCGAATCATCGTCGGCGAAGCCCAGGGCGAGACATAGCCGTAGGAGCGCTGCCCGGCGTTGGCGCGGCTGGTCTCCAGCCCCACATCAGCGCCACGTTCGACGACGGTGACGCGATACCCGCGCTCGACGAGGGCATGAGCGGTGGTCACGCCGACAACGCCCCCGCCAATCACCGCCACATGCATGACGCCTCCCGTCTATCGCCACGTATTGCTTGAAGCCTCGGCGCTCGCGGGTCGAGAACGGCCGCCTTCACCCGGCGCGAAATCGTCTCAGCAGTTGCCCTTCTTGGCCTGACCGGGCGGGCAGAAATCGCCGCCGCGATCATGGCCATGATGCCCGTCGCCAATCTCGACCACCGGCTCCGGGTTGATACGAGCCGGTGTGTAGCTGCATCCCGCCAGTACAAGCCCCACCAGCAAGAGTGCCAAGGAACGAATCATCATGGGTGTCTCCTTCCTTTTTCGGGTTCGTTTCATGCCTGAAGCTTAGCGAAAATCGTTCCTCACCATAAGTCGCGTGATAGCGACAGCGCAAAGGACACAGGAAGGGGTTGACAAGGACACCCCTTGTGGACAATTTTGGTATACAACAATAGTACACAAAACATCTCCAGCATCGGACAGGCACCTGAACCACCCTCGCGTGGGTAACCCTTGATCGCGAACAAGGGGGTGTTGCATCCATCGCGGAGGAGACCGACATGACCGAGACACAGCGCACTCTCTGGATTCGCCATCCACTGGCCTGCAGCGACGCCGCCGCGGCCGGTGGCGTGGTCGTCCAAGGCCGGCGAATCATCGAAGCCGTGCCTGCCGGGGGGCGGCCCGCCGGCCACGTCGACGAGGTTTTCGACGCCTCGGCCCATGTGCTGCTACCCGGACTGGTCAATACCCATCATCACTTCTACCAGACCCTGACCCGCGCCTATTCGCCGGCGCTCAACAAGCCGCTCTTTCCCTGGCTGACCACCCTGTACGACGTCTGGGCGAATCTCGGCGAGACGCAACTGGCACTAGCCAGCGAGCTGGCGATGGTCGAGCTGCTGATGTCCGGCTGCACCACGGTGGCCGACCATCACTATGTGTTTTCGGGTGCGCTGACCCACGCCATCGACATCCAGGTCGAGACCGCCCGCCGGCTCGGGGTGCGCGCCACGCTCACCCGGGGCTCCATGAGCCTCGGCCGGGATGATGGCGGCCTGCCGCCGCAATCGGTGGTCCAGAACGAACGCACCATCCTCGACGACAGCCAGCGCCTCATCGACTGCTACCACGAGCCCGGAGAAGGCGCGATGATCCGCCTCGCCCTGGCGCCCTGCTCGCCCTTTTCGGTGAGCCGTGAGCTGATGGAAGCCACTGCCCGTCTGGCCGAGACCAACGACGTGCGACTGCACACCCATCTTGCCGAGACCCAGGACGAAACCGACTTCTGCCAGCGCCAGTTAGGCATGCGCCCGCTCGACTATCTGGAGGCCTGCGGCTGGCTGAGCGAGCGCACCTGGCTCGCCCACGGTATCCACTTCGATGACGACGAGATCGCACGACTGGGCCGCGCCGGCACCGGCATCGCCCACTGCCCCTCCTCGAACATGGTGCTTGGCTCCGGGCTGTGCCGCACGCTGGAGCTGGAGGCAGCCGGCGCCCCGGTGGGCCTGGCCGTGGACGGCTCCGCCTCCAACGATCACTCCAATCTTGCCGAGGAGATGCGCCAGGCCCTGCTGCTGGGCCGCCTGCGCTATTCCCCCGAAGCCCTATCGCACCAAACCGTGATCGACTGGGCCACTCGCGGCTCGGCCCGCTGCCTGGGACGCGATGACATCGGCAGGCTGGCTACGGGTCAGCAGGCCGACCTGGCCCTGTTCCGGCTCGACGAAGCACGCTTCTCGGGCGCCGAGAACCCGTTGGCAGCACTGCTGCTGTGCGGCGCGCACCGGGCCGATCGCGTGATGGTTGCCGGCCACTGGCGAGTCACCGACGGCATGCCCCGCGACGTCGATCTGGAGGCGCTCATGGCCCGGCACGACGCTGCCGCCCGGCGCCTGCGACACGCCCTGTAACCTCGATGCCGCGGTGTGGCATCGCTCATCCCCCTCAACAACAACAAGCAAGGCAAGGAGAGACACAATGACCACCGCTTCCGAGCAGCCCATGCAGGAGGCTCCGCCGACAGTGCGCAGCACCCATGACGTCAATGCCATGCCGCCGCTGGGGCGCGCCATACCGCTGGGTATTCAGCACGTGCTGGCGATGTTCGTCAGCAACGTCACCGTGCCGATCATCATTGCCGGTGCCGCCGACCTGTCCGAGGCCCAGACCACGCTGATGATCCAGGCGGCAATGTTCGTCGCCGGGGTCGCCACCCTCGTCCAGTCACTGGGGCTCGGCCCCATCGGGGCCCGGCTGCCGATCGTCATGGGCACCAGCTTCGGCTTCGTGCCGGTGCTCATCCCCATCGCCGTGGGCATGGGCGTACCCACGGCGCTTGGCGCCGCGCTCTGCGGCGGGGTCGCCATGGCGCTGGTAGGGCTGTTCCTGCCCTACGTACGCTTTCTGTTCCCGCCGGTCGTTACCGGGACCTTCGTGATCATGATCGGCACGCTGCTGATGCCGGTGGGTTTCGCCTACATCGGCGGCGGCTTCGGTGCCGAGGATTTCGGTGCACTGCATCACTGGCTGCTCGCCGCCCTGGTGCTGATCGTGACCATCGGCTTTCACCAGTTCGGTCGCGGCATCTGGTCGGAAATGTCGCCACTGCTCGGGCTGGTCACCGGTTTCGTGGCAGCGCTGGCATTCGGCTACGTGGACTTCTCCGGCCTGCAGTCCGCCGCCTGGTTCTCGCTGCCGGTGCCCTTCGCCATCGGCGTGGAGTTCCACCTGTCCGCCATCCTGCCGGTAGTACTGCTGGCAGTGGTCACCTGCGCCGAATCGATCGGTGACATCGTCGGCACCACGGTGGGTGGCGCCAACCGCGAGCCCACCCATAAGGAACTCTCCGGCGGCGTGATGGCCGACGGCCTGTCGAGCGTCTTCGCGGCGATCTTCAACGCCTACCCGCAGATCAGCTTCAGCCAGAACGTGGGCATCGTCGCCCTGACCGGTGTGATCAGCCGCTTCGTGGTGGCCATCGGCGGCGCCTTCCTGGTCATCGCCGGGCTGCTGCCCAAGCTGGGCGCGATCATCTCGGGCATCCCCAACTCGGTGCTCGGCGGCGCCGTGGTGATCATGTTCGGCATGATCGCCAGTGCCGGCATCAAGATGCTCAGCGGCATCGAGTTCAACAGGCGCAACATGCTGATCATGGCCATGGCGCTGGCTACCGCGCTGGGCCTGCCCGCCCAGGAAGGCCTGTATTCGGGTCTGTCGGACAACCTGGCGGCGATCATCGACTCCGGGCTGATCCCCGGCGCCCTGGTCGCCATCGTGCTCAACCTGATCCTGCCTCACGGCGAGCGGCCGATGCGCCAGAACGTCTGACGCCCCCTCCCCTCTACCTCCCCCTGCACCCCGGCACCCCGGCACGCGCGTGCCGGGGTTTCTGTGTGTAACGACCGTCTGCGACCAAAGCTCTACTTTACGTTAACGTAAACCCTTTCTATGCTGCCTTGCATGACGGACAGCCCGTGGCCAACCCGCGCCACACCGACCCGCGAAGCCACCCGGTTCAGGAGACACACGCCATGCACGCCCCCTACACCCCACTCGATTTCGGCCTCCCCGATGAACTGAACATGCTGCGCGATCATGTCAACGCCTTCGCCCGTGACGAGATCGCCCCGCGGGCCGCGCAGATCGACCACGACAACGTCTTCCCCAACGATCTGTGGCAGAAATTCGGCGACATGGGCCTGCTCGGCATCACCGTGCCGGAAGAGGACGGCGGCAGCGGCATGGGCTATCTCGCCCACTGCATCGCCATGGAAGAGATCTCGCGGGCCAGCGCCTCGGTGGGCCTGTCCTATGGCGCGCACTCCAACCTGTGCGTCAACCAGATCAAGCTCAACGGCAATGCCGACCAGAAAGCCAAGTATCTGCCCAGGCTGATCAGCGGCGAGCACGTCGGCGCGCTGGCGATGTCCGAGCCCGGCGCCGGCTCCGACGTGGTGTCGATGAAGCTGCGCGCCGAGAAGCGCGGCGACACCTACGTGCTCAACGGCAACAAGATGTGGATCACCAACGGCCCCGACGCCGACGTGCTGGTGGTCTATGCCAAGACCGACCCCGAGGCCGGCTCCAAAGGCATCACGGCGTTCATCATCGAGAAGGAGTTTGCCGGTTTCTCCACGGCCCAGAAGCTCGACAAGCTAGGCATGCGCGGCTCCAACACCTGCGAGCTGGTGTTCGAGGACTGCGAGGTCCCGGCGGAGAACGTGCTCGGCGAGGAAAACCGCGGCGCCAGGGTGCTGATGAGCGGCCTGGATTTTGAACGCACCGTGCTCGCCGCCGGCCCCATCGGCATCATGCAGGCGGCCATGGACGTGGTAGTGCCCTACCTTCACGAACGCAAGCAGTTCGGCCAGTCGATCGGCGAGTTCCAGCTGGTCCAGGGCAAGGTCGCCGACATGCTCACTACCCTGAATGCCTGCCGCGCCTACATCTACGCCGTGGCCGGCGCCTGCGACCGCGGCCGCAGCTCGCGCAAGGACGCCGCCGGGGTGATCCTCTACTGCGCCGAGAAGGCCACCCAGGTCGCGCTTGACGCCATCCAGCTGCTCGGCGGCAACGGCTATATCAACGAATACCCCACCGGGCGCCTGCTGCGTGACGCCAAGCTCTACGAAATCGGCGCCGGCACCAGCGAGATTCGGCGGATGCTGATCGGTCGCGAGCTCTTCAACGAATCGGCTTAAAAATGGCTGCGCTCGCTCATACGGCGTTAAAAATTGACTCAAGGTACTCATTTACAGCAGTAAACTCCGCCCTTTCGTCAATTTTTGCCTTGTCTGAGCTTCGCTCGCACATTTTAACTTCAGAGCTAAGGAAGCCGACAAATGGCTATTCTTCAGACCCAAATTAATCCGCGCACCGAGGCCTTCCAGGCCAACGACGCGGCGATGCGCGCCGAGGTCGGCAAGCTGCACGAGCTGACCGCGTCGATCGCCCGGGGCGGCGGCGACAAGGCCCGCGAACGTCATGAGTCGCGCGGCAAGCTGTTCGTGCGCGATCGCATCGACCACCTGCTCGACGAAGGCGCGCCGTTTCTCGAGATCGGCGCCCTGGCCGCCCACGAGGTCTACGGCACCGAGGTGCCGGCGGCGGGGGTCGTCGCCGGCATCGGTCGCGTAAGCGGCGTCGAGTGCGTGATCGTCGCCAACGATGCCACGGTCAAGGGCGGCACCTATTTCCCGCTGACCGTGAAGAAGCACCTGCGCGCCCAGGAGATCGCCCGCAAGCACCGCCTGCCGTGCATCTACCTGGTCGATTCCGGCGGCGCCCACCTGCCCCACCAGGACGAGGTGTTCCCCGACCGCGATCACTTCGGGCGCATCTTCTACAACCAGGCCACGCTCTCCGCCGAGGGCATCCCGCAGATCGCCGTGGTGATGGGTTCGTGCACCGCCGGCGGCGCCTACGTGCCGGCGATGGCCGACGAATCGATCATCGTGCGCAACCAGGGGACGATCTTCCTCGGCGGCCCGCCGCTGGTGAAGGCCGCCACCGGCGAGACGATCAGCGCCGAGGACCTGGGTGGCGCCGATGTCCACGCCAGGGTCAGCGGCGTGGCCGACCACTATGCCGACAATGACGCCCACGCCCTGCAGCTTGCCCGCCGTGCCGTGTCGCGGCTGAACTGGCAGAAGCGCGGCGAACTGGCGATGCGCGAATCGCGCCCGCCGCGGCTCGACCCCGACGAGCTCTACGGCATCGTCGGCACCGACCTCAAGAAACCCTACGACGTGCGCGAAGTGATCGCGCGGCTGGTCGACGACTCCGACTTCGACGAGTTCAAGCGCTACTACGGCGACACCCTGGTCACCGGCTTCGCCCACTGGTGCGGCCACCCGGTGGGCATCGTCGCCAACAACGGCGTGCTGTTCTCGGAGTCCGCCGTGAAGGGCGCGCACTTCATCGAGCTCTGCGCCCAGCGCGGCATTCCGCTGATCTTCCTGCAGAACATCACCGGCTTCATGGTCGGCTCCAAGTACGAGCAGGAAGGCATCGCCAAGCACGGCGCCAAGCTGGTCACCGCGGTGGCCTGCGCGAAAGTCCCCAAGTTCACGGTGCTGATCGGCGGCAGCTTCGGCGCCGGCAACTACGGCATGTGCGGGCGCGCCTACGACCCCAACCTGCTGTTCATGTGGCCCAATGCGCGCATCTCGGTGATGGGCGGCGAACAGGCCGCCAACGTGCTGGCCCAGGTCAAGCGCGACCAGTTCGAACGCAGCGGCGAAACCTGGAGCGAGGACGACGAGAGCGCCTTCAAGACGCCGATCCGCGACCAGTACGAGCGCCAGGGGCACCCGTTTTATGCCAGCGCGCGGCTGTGGGACGACGGCGTGATCGACCCGCTGCAGACCCGCGACGTGATCGGGCTGGCGCTGGCCGCGGCGATGAATGCCGAGGTAGAGGACACGACGTTCGGCGTGTTCCGAATGTGATGAACCCACCGCCAGGCGGTCCGAGGCCAGGGGACAGGGCAAAGCAAGGGTCATTTGCCATGGATGGCAAATGTAGCGCCCAGGGAGGGGTTCACAGCGCCCTTGCGACGCCCTGCCCCCGGCCGGGCAAGGCGGCAGTGAAACGCTGACAGGGAATGGACGACAATATGACCCAAGAGACGCAATATTCCCGGCTGAACATCGACGAACGCGGCGTCGCCCGGCTGACGCTCGCCAAGCCCGACGTCCACAACGCCTTCGACGATGCGCTGATCGGCGAACTCAACCGTCATCTCGACCGCCTGCACGACTCGGCCGAGCGCGGCGAGGTACGCGTGGTGGTGCTCGGTTCCGAGGGCAAGCACTTCTCCGCCGGCGCCGATCTCAACTGGATGAAGCGCATGGTCGACTACAGCGTCGACGACAATCTGGCCGACTCCCGCGAGCTGGCGCGCCTGATGCAACGCATCGACAGCCTGCCCTGCCCCACGCTGTGCGGCATTCAGGGCGCGGCCTACGGCGGCGCGGTGGGGCTCGCGGCTTGCTGCGATCTCGTCGTCGCCTCCGAGGCGGCACGCTTCTGTCTTTCCGAGGTCAGGATCGGCCTCTCGCCGGCGGTGATCAGCCCCTACGTGCAACGCGCCATCGGCAGCCGCCAGATGCGCCGCTTCGCGCTGACCGCCGAGGTCATGGACGTCACCACCGCACAGACGCTGGGCCTGGTCCACGAGGTCGCCGGCAGCCACGAACTCGACGCGCGCGTCGAGCACTACGTCGCCCGGCTCCTCGAGGCCTCGCCCCGGGCGCAACGCGTCACCAAGGCCTTGCTCGCCGACGTGGCCCACGAATCCGACCGCGACGTCATCCGCGAGACCACCTGCCGGGTGATCAGCGAGCTGCGCGTCAGCGACGAAGGGCAGGAAGGCCTGGCCGCCTTCTTCGACAAACGCACTCCCGCCTGGCAACCGGCCGGCGACGACGACAAGGAATCCCGCTCATGAGTCTCGCCAATGCGCCCCGCCCGCTGGGCTCGGTATTGATCGCCAACCGCGGGGAGATCGCCTGCCGGGTGATCCGCACCGCCCGTCGCCTGGGGCTGAGAAGCATCGCCGTCTATTCCGATGCCGACGCCAGCGCCCGTCACGTCCGCGAGGCCGACGAGGCCGTGCGGCTGGGCCCCGCCCCGGCCCGCGAGAGCTATCTCGACATCGACGCCGTGATCGACGCCGCCCGGCGCACCGGCGCCGACGCCATCCACCCGGGCTATGGCTTTCTCTCCGAGAACGCCGAATTCGTCGCCGCCTGCGAGCGCGCCGACATCGCCTTCGTCGGCCCGCCGGCCTCGGCGATCGCCGCCATGGGCGACAAGTCCGCCGCCAAGGCGCGCATGGAGACCGCCGGCGTACCGCTGGTCCCCGGCTACCACGGCGACGACCAGCACGACGATCACCTCAAGGCCGAGGCCGAGCGCATCGGCTACCCGGTGCTGCTCAAGGCCAGTGCCGGCGGCGGCGGCAAGGGCATGCGCGTGGTCGAGTCAGGCGAGGCCTTCCAGTCCGCGCTCGATGGCTGCCGCCGCGAGTCTCGCGCCGCCTTTGGCGACGACCGCATGCTGATCGAGAAGTACCTGACCCAGCCGCGCCACGTCGAGGTCCAGGTGTTCTGCGACAGCCAGGGCGACGGCGTCTACCTGTTCGAGCGTGACTGCTCCGTGCAGCGCCGCCACCAGAAGGTGCTGGAAGAAGCCCCCGCCCCGGGCATGACCGAGGCGCTGCGCCGCGAGATGGGCGAGGCCGCCGTGCGCGCCGCCCGCGAGATCGGCTATGTCGGCGCCGGCACCGTCGAGTTCCTGCTGGATGCGGACGGACGTTTCTACTTCATGGAGATGAACACCCGCCTGCAGGTCGAGCACCCGGTCACCGAGATGATCACCGGCGAGGACCTGGTCGAATGGCAGCTCGCCGTGGCCGCCGGCCTGCCGCTGCCCAGGGCCCAGAATGAACTGGCCATCACCGGTCATGCCTTCGAGGCGCGTCTCTACGCCGAGGACCCGGCGCAGGATTTCCTGCCGGCGACGGGCACCCTCGAGCGTTTCGGCCTGGACCTGACCGGCGCCGCGCTGGATGCCGAGCGGGTACGGCTCGACAGCGGCGTCGCAACCGGCGACGCGGTCTCGATGCACTACGACCCGATGCTCGCCAAGCTGATCGTCCACGGCGACGACCGCGACCAGGCGCTGGCTACCCTCAACCGCGCCCTGGCCGCGCTCGACGTGGTCGGCGTGACCACCAACCGCGCCTTCCTCCAGCGCCTGGCCGGCCACCCCGCCTTCCTTCGTGCCGAGCTCGACACCCGCTTCATCGAGCATCACCACGACGAGCTCTTCGCGGATCGCGCGCCCGATGCCGCCACCTACGCGCAGGTCGCGTTGCAGGCGCTCGATCACCTGCAGGGCGAGGCCAACGACACCCCCTGGGCGCGTCGCGACGGCTGGCGGCTCAACGCCCCCCGGCAGGTGCGCATCGCCCTGACCGACCCGGCCCACGCCGCGGATGCCAGCGACAGCGACGCCGTCGTCACCGTGCGCGCCGAGCGGCCGAGCGCCAACGGCGACTGGCACTTGAGCGTCAACGGCGAGACTTTCCAAGGCAACCTGAAGCGACTCGACGGCGACGCCGTGGCGATCACCCTCGACGGCCACCGCCGCCGCTACCTGGCGCGTCACGAACGCGCCACCGACGGCGACCGGCTGATCCTCGGCGATGCCCACGGCGAAGTGCGCCTCGCCTGGCGGCGCCTCGACGCCGTCGACCACGGCCACCACGAGGTGGATGCCACCCTCACCGCGCCCATGCACGGCACCGTGGTGGCGCTGCTCGTCGAGCCGGGCCAGCGCGTCGAAAAGGGCACGCCGCTGATGGTGATGGAAGCGATGAAGATGGAGCACACCCTGAGCGCCCCCGCCGATGGCCACGTGGAAAGCTTTCACTTCCAGGGCGGCGATACCGTCGGCCAGGGCGATGTGCTGCTGGAATTTCAGTCAGGAGACAGCTGATGGCACTTCCCACCCAGGTTCGCATCGTCGAGGTCGGCCCCCGCGACGGTCTGCAGAACGAGCCCGACGCGATCAGCACCGCCACCAAGCTGGAACTGATCGACCGCCTGGGCGCGGCGGGCCTGCGTCACATCGAGGCGGCGAGCTTCGTCTCGCCCAAGTGGGTACCGCAGATGGCGGATCACCGCGAAGTGATGACCGGCCTCAGCCGTCGGCCGGGAGTGACCTACTCCGCCCTCACCCCCAACCTCAAGGGACTGGAAGCCGCACTGGAATGCGGCGTCGAGGAAGTCGCGGTGTTCGGCGCCACCAGCGAGAGCTTTTCGCAGAAGAACATCAATTGCTCGATTGCCGAGTCTCTGGCGCGTTTCGAGCCGGTGCTGGAACGCGCCAAGGCCGCCAACGTGCGCGTGCGCGGCTATGTCTCCTGCGTGCTCGGCTGCCCCTACGAAGGTGACATCACTCCGGCCAAGGTCGCCGAGGTTTCGAAGGCGCTCTATGACATGGGGTGCTATGAAGTCTCGCTCGGCGACACCATCGGCACCGGCACCCCGCTCAAGGCCAAGCGCATGATCGAAGCCGTGAGCCGCGACATCCCCATGGCCAAGCTCGCCGCCCACTTCCACGACACCTACGGCCAGGCACTCGCCAATCTCTACGCCGTGCTGGAAGAAGGCATAGCCGTGATTGACAGCTCGGTCGCCGGCCTCGGCGGCTGCCCCTACGCCCAGGGTGCCTCCGGTAACGTGGCGAGTGAAGACGTGGTGTATCTGCTGGATGGGCTGGGTATCGAGACAGGGATCGACCTGAAAAAGCTGGCGGGAACCGGCACCTGGATCACCCAAGCGATTGGGCGACCCAACCGGTCGAAGGTGGGTGTGGCCCTCGCCACCAGGGGATGACCCCTTGTTACGGCTGCCGTCCCCGGCTCAGCCAGCGGACGGCGTCGGTGGGAGCTTGCCAGCGGACGGCGTCGGTGGGAGCTTGCCAGCGGAAGGCAGGCTCAAAGGCTGCGGGTCAGCGGCTCTCTTCGGCGTCGGCCTGTGTGCCGGCCTCTTCCAGCAACCAGTCACGGAACTGCCGAGCGATGGGTCGCTCCAGACTCTCGCCCGCGCTCACCACATAGTAGGCCTGGTCGGTGTTCAGCGGACGATCGGCCAGCACGACCAGCTTTCCGGCGGACAGCTCCGCCTGATGGAGCTCCCGGCTGCCGAGCAGAGCGCCCTGGCCGGCGATGGCTGCCTCCAGCGCCAGCAGGCCGTTGCCGAATCGCAGTTCGCGTAGCGCGCCCGTGTCGAGTCCCTGCTGCAGGAACCACTCCTTCCAGCCATAGGGCTCCTTCAAGCGGCTCAGGGTGCTATCACACAATAACGGCATCCCCTTCAATGTTTCGATGCCCGCTCTGGAGGAAGCCAGTTCCGGCGCGCAGATGGGCACCAGGTCCAGGCTCAACAACCGCCGAGGCGCCAGATCGGGATAATTGCCATAGCCAAGACGCACGGAGACATCGATGCCGGCGCGCTTGAGATCGGCTACACCCAAAACGCTCTCCCGATCGCGGTCCACCGTATGCAGGCTCGCCTGCAACCTCACTTCGGCGTCGGGGCAACGGGCATAGAATCGGTGCAGACGCGGCACAATCCACTTGGTGGCGAACAGCGGTTCGGCGCAAACGGTGACAATCAGACGCTCCTCGCCGTAGGAGCGGATCTTCTCGACCGCACGTCCCAGGGTCTGGAACCCTTCATGCAACTCCGGCAAGGCGCCACGCGCGGCCGGCGTCAGGCTGACCCGCCGATGGTGGCGAACAAAGAGATCAACACCGAGATACTCCTCGAGCGCCTTGATCTGATGGCTGATCGCCGCCGGCGTGACATTGAGCTCCTTGGCCGCCGCGGCGAAGCTCCTGGTTCGCGCGGCGACCTCGAAGTAGGAGAGCGCAATCAGGGGAGGAAGTCGTGACATGACCAGTGCTCGCTTGAGTGACGGTGGCCACCGGCCCGATCGAGCGACCCGATGAAAGGCCACTATAGACGTTGCCGGCTACACACCATACCGTCCACTGCAAGGCATTCACCTCCTGCCCCGGCTTTTCAGGCTGACAGGCTGGTCTCGAGTTGCCGACGCAACTGAAACTTCTGGATCTTCCCGGTCGAGGTGGTCGGGAGCCGGGTGAATATCACCTTCTTGGGAACCTTGAAACGGCTGATGTTCTCCCTGCAGAAGTGGATCAATGCCGCCTCGTTCAACTCGCTTCCGGGGCGCAGCTGGACGAAGGCCACCGGCACTTCCCCCCATTTGTCGTCCGTCATCGCCACCACGGCTGCCTGCTCGACATCATCATGCCGCTGGATGACCTCCTCGACCTCCAGGGAAGAGATATTCTCCCCGCCCGAGATGATCACATCCTTGAGGCGGTCGCGGATCTTGACGTAACCATCCGATTCCACCACGGCGAGGTCACCGGAGTGAAACCAGCCGCCGGCAAAGGCTTCCCGGGTCGCGGCCTCGTTGCGCAGGTACCCCTTCATGACGATGTTGCCACGGAACATGATCTCGCCCACCGTCTCGCCATCGGCGGGGACAGGTTCCAGCGTGACAGGGTCCAGCACCGCCATGCCTTCCTGCAGGGGGTAGGCCACTCCCTGACGTCCATTGAGCCGGACCCGCTCCTCCAGGGGGCGTCGGTCCCAGCCCTCCTGCTTGACACACACCGACGCCGGGCCGTAGGTCTCGGTCAATCCATAGACATGGGTGAGCTCGATGCCGAGGGTCTCCATCCGCTCCAGCACCGACGCCGGGGGCGCCGCTCCGGCAATCAGGCCGGACACGGGGTGATCGATCGGCTGCTGCGCCGCCACGGCGGCATCGGCGATCATCGAGTGGACGACGGGCGCACCACAGTAGTGAGTGACCCCATGCCGCCGGATCAGGTCCAGGATCACCTCCGGGTCGACTCGGCGCAGGCAGACGCTGGTCCCGCCGAGTGCCGCCAGGGTCCACGGGAAACACCAGCCGTTACAGTGAAACATCGGCAGCGTCCAGAGATAGACCACGTCGGCGGGCATCGACCAGGACAGCACATTGCTGATCGCATTCAGGTAGGCGCCACGATGGTGGGTGACGACCCCTTTCGGATTGCCGGTGGTGCCGGAGGTGTACCCCAGCGCAATCGCATCCCACTCGTCGACCGGCAGCTGCCAGTCTTCCCGTTCCGGCTGCTCGGCCAGCAGCGCCTCGTACTCCAGGTCGCCGAGGAAACGCTCCGTGCCCTGGCTCGGGTCGGAGACGTTGATCACCCGGGGCGCCGGTCCTGTCAGCCGGGCCAGGGCCTTGTCGACCACATCCGAGTACTCGGGATCGACCAGCAACAGTCGTGAGCGGCTGTGATCGAGGATGAAGGCCACTGCGTCCGCATCCAGGCGGATGTTGATGGCGTTCAACACCGCCCCCGCCATCGGCACCCCGAAGTGTGCCTCGTACATGGCCGGGACATTCGGCAGCATGGCCGCGACCGTATCGCCTCGGCCAATGCCGACGTGTTTCAACAGGGAGGCCAGTCGGCAGCAGCGGCCATAAGTCTGCCGCCAGGTGTACCGCGTCTCGTTGTAGATCAGCGCCGTCCTGTCAGGGTAAACGGCGGCAGCCCGCTTGATGAAGCTCAAGGGAGACAGCGCCACATGATTCGCCGCCGTTTTGTCGAGAGCCTCATTGAAGTGGCAAATATCGTTCATGGATCGACCCCTGTTATTCTAGGGAAGGGTTCATAATTCGGGCTTTTAACCGCTATAACGAGTCGACGAGCGCAGACAGTGTTCCGACATTGCCTGAATCAGCGCTTCCCTAGCTGCCTGGCTGTTCCCAGACGGGCTTGCGCTTGCCGAGGAAGGCATCGATCCCCTCGCCTGCGTCGGGGCTCATCATGTTTTCCGCCATCACATTGCCGGCGTAATCGTAGGCATCAGCCAGTGCCATCTGACGCTGGGAATGGAACATGGACTTACCGAAGCGAACCGCGGCCGGACTCTTGCCGAGAATCTGCTCCACCTTGTCAGCCACGGCGGCGTCCAGGTTGTCATCATCGGTCACCGCACTTAGCAGCCCCCACTCAAAGGCCGTGTCCGCATCGATGAAATCGCCCGACACCAGCATGTCGAACGTCCGCTTGGGAGAGATGCTGCGTGACAGCGCGACGGCCGGAGTCGAGCAGAATAGCCCGACATTGATGCCCGACACCGCGAAGCTGGCCGACCGGCCGGCGATGGCCAGGTCACAGCTGGCCACCAGCTGGCACCCCGCCGCCGTGGCCATGCCCTGGACCCTGGCGATGACCGGGACCGGCAGGGCCACGATACTCTGCATCACCCGGCTACAGCTGCGAAACAATTCCTGATAGTAGGCCTTGTCAGGATTGGCACGCATTTCGCGCAGGTCGTGTCCGGCACAAAAGCCACGACCATTGCCGCCGATGACCACGCAGCGGACGGCAGGATCATCAGCGATCGTATCCAGTTCCCGCTGCAATGCGGTCAGCATCGCCTGGGAAAGAGTATTGAACTTGTCCGGGCGGTTCAGCGTGAGATAGACGGCCCCGTCGTTATCTTCCCTGAGAAGGATATCGTCCCTAGTGTGACTGAGAGTCATACATGCCTCGCGACAAAAGTCGAGTATTAAAGGTGATTGATCGTCACTTCGGCAGTGATCGAATTGCGAATGAAACAGTTTCGGTGGGCTCCGGCATGCATCCGGGATATTGCCTTCTGGTCCGGCATGGCATCACCACTAAAAGTGATGCGCGGCGACAGCTCGATACGCGTCACCTCCCGCCCCTTTTTATCGTTGCTCTCCAGATAGCCGACCGGATCGTCCTCATAGGCTTCGACCTGATACCCCTGAAACTCGGCGATCGCCAGAAAGAACAGCATATGACAGCTGGACACCGCGCTGATCAGCATTTGTTCCGGGTCGGCACAGTCTGGATCACCCTTGAATTCGGTCGATGCAGAAACATCGACCTGCTGACCACCGTTCAACGTAATTCGGTGGTTACGCGAATAGGTGCTTGCATCGCTTTCGTGCGGGGCACGCTGCCAACGGATGACGGACTGATGGACTGACATAGAAACACCTCCTGAGCATGCCCGCAGGCTATGCCCTCCGAAGGATAGCCGTAAAACGACGATTGCTAACCACTAGGGTTAGCCCACCTAACGCAAAACTTATCGAACAGTCCGCGGCCGGCCAATCGGCGGCGTCATGGCAGTAGAGAGCGGGAGACCAGTGACTATAGCGAACATGGATGAATGACAAAAAGTAAGCCAAACCCTTAGAAAGGGTCACTTTACCCCCATGAATGGCCGCGGCTAGCCTGCATGCGTCATGAGATCACGCGGGACAGGGCGATTGAGCATGAAGACCATGGATGTTGAATACGCGATCATCGGTGCCGGCACCGGCGGCCTGGGTGCCTATTCACGGATCAGCCGCCGGACCGACAGCCTGGTGATGATCCAGGACGGCCCCTACGGCACCACCTGTGCGCGGGTCGGCTGCATGCCCAGCAAACTGTTGATCACCGCCGCCGACCACGCCCATCACCTGCACACCAGCGAGTTCTTCGGGGTCCCAACCTCGGGCCGCGTGGAAGGACGCAAGGTACTGGAGCGGATGCGCCGAGAGCGAGACCACCGGTTCGTCGCCCGCAACCTCCGCTACATCGACAGGATTCCGGACCATCACAAGCTCGAGGGGCGCGCCCGGTTTATCGGGCCGGGGCGCCTGATGGTGGGCGAATCGGTCGAGGTCAGGGCGAAGAAGGTCATCCTCGCCTGCGGCTCACGCCCCGCGATCGGTGAGGTATTCAACCCGGTGATGTCCCGCGTTCTCACCAGCGACACGATATTCGAGCTGGAAGACCTTCCCCGTTCGATTGCCGTGATCGGCATGGGCGTCATCGCGCTGGAACTGGGTCAGGCCCTCCATCGGCTGGGTGTCGAAACGACCTTCTACGGCCGCTCCGGCAGGATCAACGCCCTCACCCATCCGACCATGCAGCGCGAGGCGCTCGATGTGCTCTCCGCCGAACTGGACATCCACCCATGTGGCCAGGTGCTGAGCACCCGGGAAGACGCGGACGGGGCCTGGATCGAGTACGAGCAGTCGAATGGCCAGCGGATCACCGGAGTCTTCGACAGGATCCTGGTCGCCACGGGACGGGTGTCCAACCTGGACCGGCTGGGGCTGGAGCATGCAGGCGTGGAGGTCACCGATCGTGGCGAGGTGAATTTCGATCCGCACACGATGCGCTGCGGCAACCTGCCCCTCTTCATTGCCGGCGATGCCACCGATCACCTGCCGGTATGGCACGAAGCCTACGACGAGGGGCGAATCGCAGCCGACAATGCGCTGAACTACCCGTCCCCCACCCCTGCAGAACGTCGACCGCCGTTGATGGTCTTCTTCACCGACCCCCAGATCGCCGTCATCGGCCAGAGCTACCAGCAGCTTCAGGACCGGGAGATCGTCATCGGTGAGCTGCCGTTCACCAGCGCCCGCCATGTGGTCTGGAACAAGGTGCACGGGCGCATGCAGGTCTACCTAGACGCACGAACCGACGTCATCCTGGGCGCCGAGCTGCTGGGATACCAGGCCGAGCACCTGGCACACCTGCTCGCCCTGGCCATCACGCACGGCATGACGGCGGAACAGGTACTGGCGATGCCCATCTATCACCCCAGTGCCGAAGAGTTGCTGCGAGATGTATTGATCGATGCCCGGAAAAAGCACAGGCGGCACGAAGCAGAGACAATGCGCCTGACTACACCGACGTAGCATGTCAGGCCCTCAGAAAAGTCACTCTGCGATCGCATACCCGCTCAATTCAGACAAAACCAGAACCCCGGGTTATGGGTACACGCTGTACGGAAAGCCCGTGAGCATCCAAGAGAGCTTCGGAATCCCATTGGGTCACCATAATGAGGCATTCGGGTTTATTTGACAGTGACTCTTAAAATCGCACTCACTGTTTATGAGGTATGAATTGGACAGCATGAATGGTGGAACCGAGGATCCTGACTTCATCCTTCAACTTAGGGAATATGCATCTCGAGTTCGTCGTGACCGACGCCTCCAAGGCAGCAATGTTCGCACGATCACTCTTACAAGCCAGTCAGAAAGCAAGGATAGCGTCACCATTGATGCAGTGATCGAAAATGGCGTGATCCAAGAGGTCGGGTATCGGGTTCGTGCCTGTTCACTGGCACAAGCGACAACGGCACTTGTTGCTGAGCGGGCCACCGGTTTAAACATGAAGACACTGTCAGTCATCAAGCATGAAGTGGACCCCGAAATTCGGACCAGGCGCTAAGCTCTGATCATTCCGACAGGAGAACCTGATCATGAGCAGGAAACGCAGGCAATACAGCGCCGACT
>NZ_JBSREH010000040.1:0-46932 GCF_055145905.1 Modicisalibacter sp.
GGTTCCGGTTCCGGTTCCGGTTCCGGTTCCGGTTCCGGTTCCGGTTCCGGTTCCGGTTCCGGTTCCGGTTCCGGTTCCGGTTCCAGGGCAGTCTCGCTCCAGGGCGGCGGTGGGGCATCGGACGCCGCAGGCGCTTCGGCCCCCGCAACGTCGGATGGCACCTCCTCGGAAGCGGCCTTTTCGGCGGCTTCATCCACGGGCATGGGGCGGTCATCCACCACCGGCGCCTCGGGCGGAGGCGCCTCGCCGGCCGGGGCCAGCGCTTCGCCCCCGGCAGCCGCCGCCTCCTTAGAACCCGTGTCGCCACGCAATGGCAGCGGCGTCTGCGGCGGCTTCGGCACGCCCTGGGGGCGGAAGGCCAGCATGCGCAGCAGGGTCATCTCCAGCGCCGTGCGCGGCTCCGGCGCGCTGTCCATGTCGGCACGCCCCTGCAGACCGATCTGGTAGTAGAGCTGAACATCCTCGGCGGTGAAGCGCCCAGCGAGCGCCAGCAACTCGTCGCGGTCACCATGGCCGTTGTCGAGCGCCTCGGGAACCATCTGGGCGATCGCCAGACGGTGGAAGACGCCGGTCAGGTCATCCAGCACGCCGGCGAAATCGGGCCCCTGCTCGGCCAGCGACGCGACCTCGCCGAGTACCCGGGCGGCATCCACTTCGGCCAGCGCCTCGGCCAGCGCCAGCAGATGGCGGTGATCGAGGGTGCCGAGCATTGCCGCCACGTCGGCCCGGCGCAGCTGGCCCTGACCGAAGGCGATAGCCTGATCGGTCAAGCTCATGGCGTCGCGCATCGAGCCTTCAGCCGCCTTGCCCAGCAGCCACAGGGCCGGCGCCTCGTAGGTGACCGACTCGGCCTGCAGCACCCGCTCGAGATGCTCGACGATACGCTCGGGCGGCATGTTCTTGAGCGAGAACTGCAGGCAGCGCGACAGCACCGTTACCGGCAGCTTCTGCGGGTCGGTAGTCGCCAGCAGGAACTTGACGTGCGGGGGCGGCTCCTCGAGCGTCTTGAGCAGCGCATTGAAGCTGTGGGTCGAGAGCATGTGCACCTCGTCGATGAGGTACACCTTGTATCTACCCTGGGTAGGCGCGTACTGCACGTTGTCCAGCAGCTCGCGGGTATCCTCGACCTTGGTGCGCGAGGCCGCATCCACCTCGATCAGGTCGACGAACCGCCCCTCGTCGATGTCACGGCACGTATTGCAGGTGCCGCACGGTGATGAGGTCACGCCGCCTTCGCAGTTGAGGCACTTGGCAAGAATCCGCGCCAAGGTGGTCTTGCCGACACCGCGCGTACCGGTGAACAGGTAGGCGTGGTGCAGACGCCCCTGATCGAGCGCGTTGATCAGCGCTCGCTGAACGTGCTCCTGCCCAACCAGTTCATGGAAGGTGCGCGGCCGCCACTTGCGGGCCAGTACCTGATAGCTCATGCAGCACGGAAGTCCTTGCGACTGGGAACCGGGCCGGCACAGAGCGACCCGTTGAGAATGCGTGATATCGCACTCATTCTAGCGATTCCCGACGAGGGCGGAAAGCTGCCGGGGCACGCTTGGCCAGCGCCGGGAGGGAAACATCAGCCGCCTTGCTGCACCCGATCGAGCCAGCCGCCACACTGAGTGCCGACACCGGACCAGTCGTCACCCAGCCGGCATACGAAAAGCACATCGTGATTGTCGAT
The DNA here is from genome assembly GCF_055145905.1 of Modicisalibacter sp. Lineage (NCBI taxonomy): Bacteria > Pseudomonadati > Pseudomonadota > Gammaproteobacteria > Oceanospirillales > Halomonadaceae > Modicisalibacter > Modicisalibacter sp. Next base: position 1,676 of record NZ_JBSREH010000040.1, read on the forward strand.
CAGCTGCATCAACGTGCGCCGCAGCTCGGTGGCATCCTGCCCGGTACGGATCAGACACTGGCCGTCCATGGCCCAGCAGTGGTCAAAGCTTTCCAGGCAGTCGTAGAAGGCTCGGTATTCGCTGGCCTGATAAAGATCGTAACTAATGGAAAATATACCCATTGAGGTCAACCTGCGTACAAAAATGGGAAGTTCTTATAACGCAACTTTTACGCGGCTTGGACAATAACGCAGGCACGATAGCATTCGAGCAGACAGGGTCAATGTTTGCGGCGGACACGCCGGAGTGCGGCGATAAACAGGCAGGATAAATAATACGGAGCACAACGGGAGGCGGCCCCATCAGCCACATCCCGGCACACGCATCCACCACTACCGTTGCTCCCTTCCGGGCCTGGCGGGGTTCGCGGCTTCGCGTTGCGGGAGGACCGACGGGGCCACCACAATCGAATCGACGCCATCGCGCCGACACACTCGAGGTAACTCGTTGAATGCGAAATCGTTTCGCCTCATTTGCCTCGAGCGCCGCAGCACTATAACAGCGCCGGGCCGGCCCCGCAAGCCTGGGAAGGTTCACCGATCGGCGCAAGGCTCAAGGCGAATTTCGACTAGGCTGACTAGAGGGAACCAACGCAATCGACCGGTCAAGGAGAAGGACTCATGAAGAAGAACCCCGACAAGGGCTACGTCGCGCTGCTCGGCTGGAGCCTCAATGCTGTCGAGGCCGCCGAGAACTTTGATCGACGTTACGTGGTGGTCGCACCGGACTGGGCCGAGGACTACTGCCAGAAACACGACATCCCCTACCTGTCCTGGAATTTCGAGCGCCTCAACGACCGCTCCATGGAGATCGCCGAGACACTCAAGGAGATGGGCGTCGATGTGGCGATCCCGCTGTTCGAGGAAACCGTGGAATGGGCCGGTGCCATCAATGCCGTGCTGCTCGACAACCCCCGCCTCTACGGCCAGGCCCTGCTCCTGCGTGACAAGGCGCTGATGAAACGCCGTGCCCAGCTCGGCGGCATCCGCGTGGGCATCTTCGAGGAGGCCCACGACAAGGACGATGTCATTCGCTTTCTCAAGCGCGTCAACCAGACGCTGCTCAAGCTCGACGGCGATCCCAACGACCCGATCCACCTCAAGGCCTTCGACAAGGCCGGCTGCCTGGGTCATCGCGTGATTCGCACCCCCGACGAGATCGACACCATCCCCGACGAGGAATTTCCGGTGCTGATGGAGTCCCACCTCGATGGTTGGGAGTTCGCCGTCGAGGCCTGGATCCACAACGGCAAGATCGCCTTTCTCAACATCTCGGAATACGTGACGCTGGGCTATTCGGTCTTTGTTCCCGCCTCGCCGGAACTGGAGCAGTACCGCCCGCAGATCACCGCCCAGATCGAGAAGCTGATCAAGGCCTTCGACATCGAGTTCGGGCTGATCCACCCCGAGTACTTCGTTACCAGCGATGGCGAGATGTACTTCGGCGAAGTCGCCTACCGCCCGCCCGGGTTCAAGGTCTTCGAGCTGCTCGAGCGGGCCTACGGCTTCAATGCCTACCAGGCGACGATCATGGTCTTCGACCCCAGGGCCACCGACGATGAAGTCAAGGCGTTCTTCCCCAAGGAGGTGGTCGACGCCAAGGGCTATGCCGGCTGTTTCGGGGTCTATCCACGCCGCCGCGTGGTCAGCCGCCTGGAGATCCCCGAGGAGACCGAGGATCATCCCTATTTCGAGTCCCACGAACTGACCGCACCGCTCGAGGAAACCGTGACCAAGCGCACGGCCTTCGGCACTCACTGGGGGCTGGTCTACTTCTTCGGCGATGACCCGCACACCCTGCGCGATCTGCTCAAACATCAGGAGGAGCTCGACTTCTATGTATAATCGCGGCACATACTCGGGAACAAGGAGCCCGTGTGACGACGCATCATGATGACCGGACCCCGGATGCCGGGAGGCTGAACGACCTGCTGGCCAAGCTGGACGAGGCGACCGCGATACTCGCCGACGCCCGGGACTTTGCCAAGCCGGGCAAGGTCCGGCGGGTCTTCGACACCGCGCGACGCGTGATGCTGCTCGAGGGGGGCTGTGCCGCCATCGAGCAGCGCGCACGAGCTCTCGAGGAAGCCGGCGTCTTCATCGGCTCCGACTGGGCCCATCCGCAGATCCTGATTCCCTCACTGACGCCGCACTCGCTCAAGAGCAGCGACGCCGACACCGTGGTGCTCGAGGCCTTGAGCGAACTGCGCCTGCTGGCGGTCGCACACGGCACCTACGAGCATTCCCTGATCTCCGCCGAGCAGGCGCACCACTACCTGACCCAGGTCCTGGCGATCAACCTCGAACTGCTGTTCACCGCCCCGAGCGAGGCAGAACGCGAAACCCAGGGTCGGCTGGCGCTGATGACCCGCCGCCTGTTCACCCACCTGGCCGAGGGCATCGGCTATGAACACGTCATCGATCAGCTGATCGACGAGATCTGGCGCATCCTCCAGCAGCGCCCCATCCAGACCGATCCCGTCAAGCGCATGGTGACCCAGATCGCCATCTGCCGCGCCAACCCCGAGATCGACCTCGGCACCAGCGGCCAGGGTGCCGACCGCCTGGTGAGCAGTCTCTTCGGACCTACCCAGGCTTGTCGCGAGGACCCGGGCGTGGCGATCTACGCCGAGCGGCTGCAAGCGATGGACGCCGGCGCCCTGCAGTACGAAGCCACCGGCTTCGCCCGGGCGATGCACGACACGGGGCTGGTCTCGCCCTATCACCCGGTCCTGCTGCGCCACCTGCTCGACCATGGCGACCACCTGCTCGCCGAGGCGCTGGGCCTGTCATCGACCGGCCGCGACTGCCTGCTGTGCTACCGGCAGCTGGTTCAGGCGCTGATCGAGGAAGGCGTGCACCCCGATACTGCCCAGGCGGTCTACGGCCTCGCCCTGACGCTCGAACGCGGCATCCTCTACCAGCCCCCGGTGGCACCGGCGCTGTGGCGCCAGATCGGCCTGCCGCTGACCCCCTGGTCGCAGGAGCGGCTGCGTCTCGCCTACGGCGACGCGGTCTCACCGCGGGCCCGGCTGCTCGAAGGCGTGCTGTGCATGCTGGGGCTGCCGCTGGGTGTCGGTCAGGGCAACAACCCCACCTGCCAGTCGGCGCGCGCGCTGTCGATGTGGGCCTACAACGACCCCGACTATCTGCTGCAGATGGTCGCCTGGGCGGCCCGCGACGACGAGATCATCATGCACTTCGAGGGTCAGCCGATCTCGTCGATGGCAAGCCTTTCCGGCGTGGCCACCACCCTGCCCATGGACCTCGACCCGGTGTCGCTGCTGGTGGTACCGCATCTCGACCGCATCTACGCCGAGATGGGCCGGCGCTGCATCGGCCGTGAAGGCGACCCGCACCGCTGGGTCAATCCGGAATTCCACGGCTGGTGGGCCGGCCGCGGCTTTCGCATCAACGTCGACGTCGAGACCGGCCAGCTCGAGGCGCTCGAGGATTTTCTGCGCCACTTCTACGCCAGCTACCACCCCTACTACAACGGCAACCAGCCGCTGATCCATCCGCAGCCGGCGGGCATCGCGGTGACCGACAGCGCGGCACGCTTCATCGGCTGGCACGCCATCACCCTGCTGCGTGTGACGCTCGATCCGCAGGACGTGATGCGCGCCTACTTCTTCAATCCCAACAACGACAGCGGCCAGGACTGGGGCGACGGCATCAAGGTCAGTACCGCCGGCAACGGCGAACGCTTCGGTGAGGCCTCGCTGCCCTTCGAGCAGTTTGCCTCGCGACTCTACATCTTCCACTACGACCCGCTGGAGCGCGGCGAACTGGCCGACATCACCCAGGAAGAGCTCGACCGGGTCATCGGCTACATCCATCGCAGCTGGGGCGCCGATCGGCTCCCCGCCAACGGCCTCCAGGCCCACCCCGGCTGCTCCTGAGCCTTCTCCTCCGGACCTCTCCCGCCATCAACGGCGTCCTGGGCGAACGCCAACGCAAGCCCCCGCCGGCAAGGCCGGCGGGGGTCTCGAGATCCGCTACGGTAGAGCGTTCAGTCCGGCTGCGCGCCCGCCTTCATGCGACGACGCAGGATCGGGCCCACGATCACCGGCAGGACCAGCCCGGCGATGGCGATCGCCCACAGGGTGATCGACAGCGGGCTGCTCCACAGGATCGTCCAGTCACCGTCGGAGATCTGCATCGCGTGGCGCAGGTTCTTCTCCACCTCCGGCCCCAGCAGCATGCCCAGGATCACCGGCACCAGCGGAATCTCCAGCTTGCGCAGGACATAGCCGGCCACGCCGAACGCCACCATGAAGTACAGGTCGACGGGCGAGTGGCTGATCGAATAGATGCCCACGAAGGCGACCATGGTCACCATCGGCAGCAGGTACATCGGCGGCACCGAGAGCAGCTTGACGAACACCCCGACCAGCGGAATGTTGAGCACCAGCAGCAGGAAGTTGCCGATCAGCAGCGCCGCGATCACCCCCCACACCACGTCGGCGTTCTGGGTGAACATCAGCGGCCCGGGGGTGATGTTGAAGGAGATCAGCATCGCCAGCAGCACCGCGGTGGTGCCGCTGCCCGGCACGCCGAGGGTCAGCATGGGCACCAGCGCGCCGCTCGAGGCCCCGTTGTTGCCGGATTCCGGGGCGGCCACGCCGCGTGAGTCGCCCTCGCCGAAGCGGTTCTTGCTGCCCAGGATCCTCTTCTCCAGCGTATAGCTGATGAAGCTGCCCAGGGAGGCCCCGGCACCCGGCAGGACCCCGGAGATGAAGCCGATCACGCCGCCGCGAAAGGAAGTCGGCAGGATCTCGCGGATGTCCTTCCACTTCAGCGAGAGCTTGTTGACCTTGATCATCTCGCGGCCGGCCCCGGCCTTCTCCTCGATGAACACCAGCAGCTCGGAGACCGCGAACAGGCCGACGATGGCGATGATGAAGTCGACGCCCTCGTAGAGCTCCAGGGTACCGAAGGTGAAGCGCTGCACGCCGGTCGACAGGTCGATGCCCACGGTGGCGATCATCAGCCCCAGGGCGGCGGCGAGAATGGTCTTGACCGGATTCTTGCCGGTGATGCCGCCCAGCGTGGCGAAGGCCAGCACGAACAGCGCGAAGTACTCGGCCGCGCCGAAGGTCAGCGCGAACCTGGCCAGCAGCGGCGCCAGCAGGATCAGGCCCACGGTGGCGATCAGGCTGCCGATGAACGAGGCCACCGCGGAGATCGCCAGCGCTTCGGCGGCACGCCCCTGCCGGGCCATCGGGTAGCCGTCCAGACAGGTCATCATCGCCGGCTCGTCACCGGGGATGTTGAGCAGAATCGACGAGATGCGTCCGCCGTACATGGCGCCGGCATAGACCGCGGTGAGCATGATCAGCGCGGTTTCCGGGCGCAGCCCCAGGGTGAACGCCAGCGGGATCAGGATCGCCACCCCGTTGGCCGGCCCGAGACCGGGCAGCGCACCGATCAGGGTCCCCAGGAAGGCCCCCATCAGCGCGAACATCAGATTGTGCGGCGCCAGCGCGACGCCGAAGCCGTCGATCAGATAATTGAGGGTATCCATCAGCTTCCCTCCACGAAGGCCAGCACGCCCCAGGGCAGCGGCAGCTCCAGCAGGTAATTGAACAGCGCGAAGACCACGATGCCGCCGATCAGGCCGCTCAGATAGGCCCGCAGCGGCGGCGCGCCCATGCGCCAGCACAGGCTGCCGATCGCCAGCATGGTGGCGACGATGAAGCCCACCGGCTCGAGAATCAGGGTATAGGCGATCAGCACCGCCACCGCGATCAGCATCTCCAGGGCCGTGCGCCCCTTCGGCCAGGGATTGCCGGGGTCGGGCCGCACGATCAGATAGAGACTGCAGGCCGCCAGCACCACGGCGAGAATCGTCGGGAAGGTCTTGGGCCCGACGGCCTCGCCGCCGCCGAACGGCTCGGGAAACTGCTGGGCGCCCCAGCCGTACGCGACGGCCAGGGCGAGCATCAGCAGACCGAAGACACGGTCGTTGAGACGCAACATTACTTGATCAGCCCGATTTCTTTGGACAGTGCCTGGATGTCATCGATCTGGGTCTTGACGTACTGCTCGAACTGGCCCTGACCCGGGTGGAACGGCATCAGGCCGTTCTTCTTCATGACATCCTTCCACTCGTCGCTCTTGTAGAGGGTGTCGACGGCGTCGACCCAGTACTGCTTGGCGTCGTCGGAGATCTTGCCCGGCATGTAGAAGCCGCGCCAGTTGGCGCCGATGGCATCGATACCCTGTTCCTTGGCGGTGGGAATGTCCGAGAACTTGCCCGGCAGGCGCTGGTCGGCCAGCACCGCGAGGATGCGCAGGTCGCCGGACTCCATGAAGCCCTGGGCCTCGGAGATGTCGCCGGTGAAGGCATCGACGTGGCCGCCGACCACCTGGGTCATCGCCTCGCCGCCGTTGTTGTACGACAGGTAGGGAATCTTCGGCAGGTTGTCGACGCCGGCCTTGTTGGCGGCGATCAGCACCTTGAGATGATCCCAGCCGCCGTTGGCGCTGCCACCGGCGAACTTGACCGCCTTGGGATTCTTCTTCAGGGCGTCCATCAGTGCCGGTAGATCCTGGTACCTGGAATCCTTGGCCACGGCGATGACCCCGTAGTCCGCCCCCACGGCGCCGATCCAGTTGACGTCGTCGGCGCTCATGCCCGGGAACTGGCCCTGGGCGAGCCGCGTGGTGGTGGCGGTGGACGCCGCGACCAGCAGCTGGTCGTCGTCGGAGCGCTTGCTGACGGTATGGGCGTAGGCCACGCCGCCGCCGGCGCCCGCCATGTTGATGGTCTGCACGCTGCCCGGGGCCAGGTCGAGGTCCTCGAGCACCTTGCCCACGCTGCGGCAGGTGAAGTCCCAGCCGCCGCCCGGATCGGCCGGCGCGATGCAGTCCACCTTGCCGGAGGGCTGGAAGGCCATGGCCAGGCCGGCGCTGAGCGTCAGCGATGCCGCGGCAAGAAACTTGAGAGGCGTTCTCATCGACATTGTTATCGTCCCCTATGAACGGTGTATGGGTTCAGCCGGATCGGCTTGCAGAAACCTGACGCCTCCCTTACAATTCTGTAAGGAAGAACATCGTTCTACAGAATGGAAAGCTAGGCATCTCGAGCGCGGGCGTCAACGCCTGCGCTCGAGGTTGCGACCAAAGTTGAATGCGACCGCAACGCCGGTCATGGAGACAAAGGGCTCGTCATGGCACAGGATCGCGTCGAGGCCGTGGAACGCGCGCTGACCATCCTCGAGGTTTTCGATAACGCTCAGGAACGCTTCTCGCTCGCCGAGCTGGCCACGGCCACCGGGTTCTACAAGAGCACGCTGCTGCGTCTGCTGGGCTCCCTGGAACGTTTCGACTATGTCCAGCGCGACCGCGACGGGCGCTACCGGCTGGGGCACTCCCCCGTGCGCCTGGCCCGGCGCCACCTGCCGCAGCGCCGCCTGGAGGCCTGGATTCGCCCCGCCCTCGAGGCACTGGCGGAAAACAGCGGCGAAACGGCAGCGCTGCTGGCCGTGGAGGGCCGCCATGCCGAGTGCCGTCTGGTGGCCCTGCCCGACAGTGCGCTGCGCCATGATCTGCGCCCCGGCACGCGCTGGCGCACGCCCGCCCCCGGCTCACCGGCGCTGGCCTTCGCCGGGGGGCACATGGTCTGCCGCCCGCTGAATGTGCCCCGTACGGCGGACCAGCCCCTGTGGCTGGCCCTTTCCGGCCCGGCGGGTCGCCTCGACGCCAGCGACGCCGCCAGCCGGCTCGATGCCGCCATCGACGCCCTGTCACGCCGGCCGCTGGACGGCATGCCCCACGACCCGGAGGCCACACCATGAAATTGCTGCTGGTCGAGGACGACACCCTGCTGGCGGAAACCCTCCAGGACGCCCTGGGACTGGCCGGCTACCCCGTCAGCTGCCTCACCGACGGCAACGAGGCCCGCGAGCGGCTCGCCGGCCGGCACGACTTCGCCCTGATCCTGCTCGATCTCAACCTGCCCGGCTGCAGCGGGCTCGAGGTGCTGGCCACCCTGCGCGGCCACGATGCGGACACGCCGGTGCTGATCCTCACCGCCCGGGGCGCCATCGAGGACCGAGTGCGCGGTCTGGATCTGGGCGCCGACGACTATCTGGCCAAGCCGTTCGCCCTGGACGAACTCGAGGCCCGCGTCCGCGCCCTGCTGCGCCGCCGCCATCCACCCGGCGCCCACCTGCAGGTCGGCCCGCTCGCGTTCGACGGTCTGGCCCAGCGCTTCACCCTCGCCGACGAGCCGCTCAACCTGCCGCCCCGTGAACAGCGCCTGCTGGGCTGTCTGATGCGCCATGCCGGCGAGCCGGTCGACAAGGCACAACTGGCCGGCGAAGCCTTCGCCGAAGACACGGTCGGCGACAACGCCATCGAGGTCTACGTGCATCGCCTGCGACGGCGGCTGGCCGACAGCGGCGTCGAACTGCGCACGATACGCGGGCTGGGTTACCTGCTGACCGAATCATGAAAGCCACCGACAGCCTCTACCGACGCCTGATCACCTGGCTGCTGCTGCCGCTGCTGGGGCTGGGTGCGCTGATGCTGATGCAGGCCTACCGCAGCGCCCACGATGCCGCCGACCGCGCCTACGACCGCCTGCTCGAGGCCGCCTCGCTGGCGATCGCCGAGCAGGTCAAGTGGCAGGACGCGCAGCTCTGGCTCGACCTGCCGCCCGCCGCGCTGGAGATGCTGGCCACGGATGCCGAGGAGCGGGTGTTCTACGCGCTCTACGACAACCACGGCCGTTTCATCACCGGCAACGCCGACCTGCCCGCACTCCCCGGTGGCGACGACAGCCTGCGCTTCGCCGATACCCGCTGGCACGACATGACCCTGCGCGTCGGGGTGCGCCCTGCGCGTCTGGACAGCTGGAGCCAGCGGGAACGCTTCGAGGTGCGGGTCGCCCACACCCGTGAGGGCCGGGATCAGTTGACGTGGTCACTGTTCACCGGCAGCGCCTCGCGCATCGCCCTGATGGCGCTGCTGGCGATCGCCGTGGTGCTGCTGGCGATTCGTATCGCCCTGGCGCCGCTGACCCGGCTGCGACGCGCCATCCGCCATCGCGACCCTCGTACCCTGGCGCCCCTTGACCTGCCGCTGCCCCGCGAGCTGGCCGAACTGCGCGAGACCCTCAACGAACTGCTGGCGCGCATGCGCCGCGTACGGGCCAATCAGGAGCGCTTCATCGGTGACGCCTCGCACCAGCTGCGTACCCCGCTGGCCGGATTATCGGCACGGGCCGAACTGGCCCTGCGCCAGCCTGAACCCGCCGCCTGGCGATCGGCGCTGGAAACCATCCAGGCGTCCAGCGCTCGTACTGCCCGGCTGGCGGTTCAGCTGCTGTCGCTGACCCGGCTCAACAACCCCGAGGCCACGCCGGCGCCGGCGACGCTGGATCTGGTCGCCGTGGCCCGCAACGCCACCCGGGATGCCTTCGCCGCCTGTCACCGCGCCGGCATCGCGCTCGACCTCGACGCGCCCGACGCCATCGTCGCCCTGGCCGGCATCGACTGGCAGCTGGAGGAAGCCCTCAATAATCTGATCGACAACGCCCGCCGCTACGGCGCGCACCATGTCACCGTGCGCGTGAAGGCCGACCCGCCCCGCCTTCAGGTCGAGGATGACGGCCCCGGCATCCCCGCCGAGAAGCGCCTGCTGATGCTGCGCCCTTTCCATCGGGGCGCCGAAACCGGCGATGGCTCCGGGCTCGGCCTGGCCATCGTCGACAGCATCGCCCGTGGGCACGGCGCACGCCTCACCCTCGATGACAGCCGGCACGGGCGAGGCCTGTGCGTGACCATGACGTTTCAGGGAGATCGCGAATGAGCCTCGTCGCCGCCCTGCTCGCCACTGTACTGCTGGCCCTCTCGCCGCTCGAGAGCGCCTTCGCCCAGTCGCGGCTCGACTTCCCCGCAAGGGCCGGAAGACCGGGAGAGCCGCTGGTCATCAACGGCGCGCTGGACACGCCGTTGATCGCCCCGCTGCTCGAGGATTTTCATCACCGCAACCCGGATCTCGCCCTGCGCTACAACAACCTGACCACCCTGGCGATCTACCGCGACTTCCTTGACGATGACGTCACGCCGCGCCCCGACGTGGTGCTGTCCTCGGCGATGCCCTGGCAGTACCGGCTGGCCAACGACGGCCATGCCCAGCCGCTGGCCAGCGAGGCGGCACGACGCTGGCCGGCCTGGGCCCGCTGGCGTCATGAACTGTTTGCCTTCACCTTCGAGCCGGTGGTCATCGTCTATCGCCGCGAGCTCGCCGAGCGCTTCGGCGCCGTGACCAGCCATGCCGACCTGGTGGACCTGCTGACCGGGCATCGCCGGGCACTGCGCGGGCGGGTCGTCACCTACGACCCGGCCACCAGCGGTGCCGGTTATACCTATGCCATCGAGGAGGCGCGGCTGTCGCCACGCTACTGGGAGCTGGTGAATGCGCTGGGCGGCGTCGATACCGTGCTGGCCGGCACCACGCGCGACATGCTGGAGGGGCTGGCCGACGGACGCTACCTGATCGGCTACAACCTGCTGGGCAGTTACGCCCGGGACTTCGTCCGCGAGCACCCCGAACTGGAGATCGCCGTTCCGGACGACTACGCCCTGGTCACCCAGCGGCTCGCCTTCATCCCCCGGGACGCTCCCCACCCGATGGCGGCGCGGCGCTTCCTCGACTACCTGCTCGGCGAGGCCGGTCAGCGTGCCATCAGCGAGCTGACCACCCTGGGCGCGATCCATCCCGCGCTGGACGGCCCCGGCACCGCCAACGCGCTGAGGCAACGTCTCGGCGACGCCCTGCGGCCGATCCGCATCGGCCCCGGCCTGCTGGCGACACTCGACCGCCTCAAGCGCGAGGCCCTGCTGACGCGCTGGACACGCGAGTTCCAGCGCGGCACGATCGCCGCCGACACCCGAGACGAGACCTCGCCATGATGCGACTCGACCTGCTGCTTGTCGCCCGGGGCCTGGCGCGTTCGCGCACGCGGGCCCAGCGACTGATCCGCCACGGCCGCGTCAGCGCCACCGACGCTCCCGAACGGCCGCTGACCCGCCCCGGCGAAAAGTGGCCCGAAGACACCGCCTTCACGATCACCGACGACCCCGAGGAGCGCTACGTCTCCCGGGCGGGGCTCAAGCTGGAAGCGCTGCTCGATACCCTCGCCCTGGATCTGAGCGACTGTCTGGTGCTGGATGTCGGCCAGTCCACCGGCGGCTTTACCGACTGCGCGCTGAAGCGCGGCGCCCGACACGTGATCGGCATCGAGGTGGGCCACGATCAGCTCGATGTCGCCCTGCGCGAGGATCCGCGCGTCACCTGCCTCGAGGGGCTCAATGCCCGGGCCATGAGTGACGATCCGCGCCTGCGCGAGGCGCTCGCGGCCCATGATGCGCGCTGCCCGCGGGTGGCGGTGATGGATGTCTCCTTCATCTCGCAGACCCGGATCCTGCCCGAGCTCGCCCACGTGCTGCCGTCGGGCGCGCATCTGCTGTCGCTGGTCAAGCCGCAGTTCGAGGTCGGGCCCGGCCGGGTCGACGCCCGGGGCATCGTCACCGATCCCGCGCTGCACGCCGAGGTCGAAGCCGTCATTCGCGCCTGTGCCGCCGAGCACGGCTTTCGCGTCGATACCTGGCGGGACAGCCCGATCCGCGGCGGCGACGGCAACCGCGAGTTCCTGCTGCACGCCCGGCGCACCTGAACCGGGCAGCACGACTCAGCGGTCGGCGTCCCCCGCCTCGATGCCTGCCGCGCCGGGGTCGCTCTGCTTCGGCTGGGGGCCCGACGCCGGTGGCACGGCACGGCTCTCGACCTTCGCCTCGGCGCCGTCGGCGCGATGCAGCCAGACATCCAGCTGGTTGAAGGCGATCTCGATGCCGTGCTCGGCGAACAGCTCACCGACCCGGCCGTTGATCTCGTCGGTGGCCAGCAGACGATCTCCGAGCGTGTTGACGAAGATGCGCAGCTCGAAGTCCAGAGTGCTCGCCCCGTAGGCCATGAAGAACACCTGCGGCTCGGGATCGCCCAGCACCCGCGGGTTTTCATCGGCGGCCCGGCGCAGCAGTTCGTGGACACGCCGGTGATCGGAGCCGTAGGCCACGCCGAAGGTCAGTACCACCCGGGTGATGGTGTCCGACAGCGACCAGTTGATCAGCTGGTCGGTGACGAAGGTCTTGTTGGGAATGATGATTTCCTTGCGGTCGAAATCGGTCACGGTGGTGGCGCGAATGCGGATACGGCTGACGGTACCGTGCAGATTGCCCAGCGTGATGGTGTCGCCGATGCGTACCGGCCGCTCGAAGAGGATGATCAGCCCCGAGATGAAGTTGGCGAAGATCTCCTGCAGGCCGAACCCCAGCCCCACGCCGAGCGCGGCGACCAGCCACTGCAGCTTGTCCCAGGAAACGCCCAGCGTGCCCAGCGAAGCCACCACCCCGGTGCCGACGATGGCATAGGACAGCAGCGAGGAGATCGCATAGGCACTGCCCTGCTTGAGCGACAGCCGCGAGAGCACCATCACTTCCAGCAGGCCGGGCAGGTTGCGTGCCATGACAAAGGTCAGGATGAGGGTGAACAGCCCCACCAGCAGGTCGGCCACGGTAATCGGCGTGGTGGTCAACGCATCGCCCTGGCCCTGCTCGGTGGTCCAGACTGCCACGTTGTCCAGATAGGCCAGCGCGGTGAGCAGGTCGGCCCAGACCAGGTACAGCACCAGCGTGAAGCCTAGGAACAGGATCAGCTTGGACAGACGCAGCGACTGCTGGTTGACCTGATCCAGATCCAGCGGCGGTTCTTCCACGACCTCCACACCGCCCTCGGCGCCCTCCTGCACCTGGGCGCGGCGTCGGGCCACCGCACGCCGATAGGCCAGGCGCCGCGCGGCCACCGCCAGCCCCCGCACCACGGCCGCCTCGACCAGGATCCAGGCGCCCAGGATATACAGGCTGATCACGAAGCGGTTGATCAGCTGCAGGGCGGTGTACTCATAGCCCATCACGATCAGCCCACCCAGCACCAGACTGATGGCCGCCAGCCCCAGCCCGAGCAGCAGGCGGAATACCTTGGTGCCGAAGAACGGCACATGGGCCAGAATCAGCCGGGCGATGACCCAGCTCATCGCCGCCAGGCCGGCCAGCAGGACCAGCAGTGCCACGGGACGATCCTCCAGTGACAGCCCCCCCTCCTGAGCCAGGGTGCTGACCACCAGCACCGGCATCAGTGCGGCGCCCAGCCACCACAGCAGCCAGCGCAGCCGCGCAGCATACTTCGCCGGCCAGTGAAAGTGCCGGATGGCCACGCCGTCGCTGACCAGCAGCCGTCGGGCCAGCTCGATCACCCCCCAGGCCAGCGCGAGATGCAGACAGGCCCAGCCCAGCAGGGTGCGCGCGCCGTCACCGCCCAGAGTCAATGCGGCACCCAGCCCGGCGAGTACCAGCGGCCAGTGGATCGCCAGCAGCGCGTTGAGGCCGATGGCCCGCGGCGTGTGCATCTGGGTGTCACGCTTGAGCCGGCCGATCTCGTCATTGAGCTGCAGCAGGGAGCGCTTGATCTGCCGGCGACGCAGGACCAGGGCACCGGCCAGCAGTATCGGCACCAGCCCCCACCCGGCACCGGCCTTCAACGGGCCCGACAGGGCGTGGCCGATCTGGCGCCAGGTGACCGGGCCGAGACTCTCGGTCACGGTCGCCGGCAGCTGACGCAGCCAATCCAGACCCAACGGGCTGCGGTTGGCCACCCAGAACAGCTGTTCCTCGATGGTCTTGCGCAGCCCACGGGTGATGGACACCAGCTGCTGCTGATTGAGTTGCAGGTCGATGGCCGCGGTCAGCAGCTCCCCGTAGGCCTGCTCGAGCTCGTCGGCCAGGTCGCGCCGCGACTGGTAGAGCTTCTCGAGCGACTTCAAAAGCGCGGGGGACGGGTCGACCCCGGCCGCCTCGAGACGCTGGCGCGCCAGGCCGGGGATGTCGCGCAGGTCATCGCGCTGGCGGCTCAGCTCGAACTGCTTCAGACGGATGTCCGCGATCTGCTCCTGCAGCCCCTCCATGGCATCGATGTCGGGCAGCTCGCGGCGCTGCTCGCGCAGGATCCGCGACAGCAGCAGGCTGCCGCGGATCGCCTCGATCTGTTCGGTCAGGGTACGCTGCACCTGCCGGACGCGATCCAGCTGAGTGCGCACCCGGACACCCTTGCGTTCATAGGTGTGCCGGCGGTCGATGGCATCGAGCAGCGACTGACTAAGTTCGCGATTGCGGGACTGGGCCTTGACCACCACCGGATGGCCGGCAGCGATCAGCGGATCGCGGCTGGCCGCTTCGGTCACCGCCGCCTCGAGCTGCTGACGACGCCGCTGGTCGAGTACCGCCTGCTGCAGGTTGAGCCGCGCCTCGACGCTGTCGATACGCTGCATCAGGGCATCGCGCCGGCGTTCCGCCAGCGAGTTGAGACGGGTATTGGTGGCCAGCTGGCGGCGGTTCAGGGCCAGCTGGCTCTCGGCCAGCTGCAGTTGCGCCTGGGTCAGCCAGGCCTGCGGGCTGTCATCGGTGGCGGTCTGATCATCGCGCGCCATGCGCAGCTTCTCGATCTTGTCCAGGGCCTCGGAGATCGTGGTCTGCGCCCGCTCCGGCAAGGTCTGGGTCGCGATCAGGCGCGCATTGGTATCGGCCAGCCGGTTCTGCAGGGTCTGAAGCTCGTCCAGGGTCTGGGCGACGTCTTCCTCCAGCTTCTCGCGGGAAAGCGACTCCAGCTGCGTGGTGGACGGCAGCGCCTGACGCTCGCTGTCGCGGGCTTCCCGTTCCAGCCGGGCGATCTCGTCCGGCGCCTGCTCGAGCCGCTTCTCGAGCGCGTTGCGCTCCTTCTCGACCGACTTTATCTTGTCGAGCGTGGTCAATACCGAGCGCAGCACCTCCATGGTGCTCTGCTGGCCCGAATCCGGCTTGTCGACCGCCTCCAGGGTCTGCAGTTGCTGCTCGACGGTGCCCCGCTCCGGCAACTGGACATCGTCCTGCGCCCAGACCGTCAGGCTTGTCAGCCAGCCCGTCACGATCACCCAGAAAAGTGCTCTCCGCCCCCACCTGCTCACGCCTGTCTCTCCTCTGACCGGCCACCTTGCCGCTGAGATTGTGCGGGGCGGCCACCCCCTTGGCAATCCACCGGGAATTGACTTGGCGGCCCGGCATGGTAGAAACGGACCTTTGATAGCTCCTACAGGACGTAACCTATGGCCCTGCCGACCACGCCGAGGGCAATATCGTGGCTGATGCTCTCGCTGACACTCGGCCTGCCGCTGACAGCCCTCGCCCAGAAGGACCCGGCGGCGGACCCTGCCACCGAGGCGGCACTCGAGCAGGCGCAGAACCGCCGTGCGCTGGAGCGCGACTCCAACCGCAACCCGCTGGCGATCACCGTCTATCGGCGCAACTATCTGCTGCCCTGGACCTACAACGCCAACCCCAATCAGAAAGACTTCAACGCCATCACCGACGAGGCCAACGCCGACAACGCCGAGGTCAAGTTCCAGCTGAGCCTGAAGATCAGCGTGCTCGACGACATCTTCGGCGACAACGGTGACCTGTACTTCGCCTATACCCAGCGCAGCTGGTGGCAGGCCTACAATTCCGACGCCTCGGCCCCCTTCCGCGAGACCAACTACGAGCCGGAAGCCTTCCTCAGCTTCGACAACGACCTGTCCTTCCTCGGCTGGACCAACACCCTCAACCGGGTGGGTTTCGCGCATCAGTCCAACGGCCGCTCGCAGCCGCTGTCGCGCAGCTGGAACCGGGTCTATGCCGACCTGCTGTTCCAGCGCGGCGAATGGGCCCTGAGCGTCGCGCCCCACTGGCGAGTGCCCGAAAGCCGGGCCAACGACGACAACCCCGACCTGGAAAACTACATCGGCTACGGCGACGTCACCCTGGTACGCGCCTTCGGCGACCAGGAAGTGTCGATGATGGTGCGCGGCAATCCCGGCAAGCATCACTACGGGGTGCAGCTCGACTACTCCTTTCCGCTGGCCGGCAAGATTCGCGGCTACGTCCAGTACTACGACGGCTACGGAGAAAGTCTGATCGACTACGACAACGACGTGCAGCGTCTCGGTCTCGGCTTCAGCCTCAATACCTTCCTCGCCGGGATCCCGGGAAGTCGTTGAACCGCCAGGACACGCTGCTATGATGAAAGCGTCATTCACCGTCAAAGGAAGACACGACCATGGCCATGCATCCCACCGGGCACCATGATCACGAGGCCAGCACGGCCCAGCTGAAGGAAGACCTGCAGCACCTGTCCCGCACCGTCGAGGAACTCGTCGCCGCGACCGCCGAGGACTCGCGCAGCAACGTCAAGGAGCTACGTGACCGCGCCCAGCAGCGGCTGCATGACACGCGTGCCCGGCTCGAGGCCCGCGGCGAGAAGCTCTACCACGACACCCGGGACGGCATGCTCGATGGCGCCGACGCCTGTGATCGCTATGTCCGCGAGAACCCCTGGACCAGCATCGGCATCGGCGCGGCCGTGGGCGTGGTCGTCGGCCTGCTGCTCGGGCGGCGCTGATGTCGGAGAGCCAGGGACCGGCAGAACGCGTCATTGACGCCGCCCGACGCCTGATCGGCAACCTGGTCGCCACCGGCGAGACGCGTCTGCGTCTCGCGGTGCTCGAGCTCGAGCTCGAGCGCGACCGGCTGCTGACGATTCTGCTGCTGGTCGGCGCCAGCCTGATCCTCTTCCTGTTCGGCGTCGGCATGCTGTTGCTGCTGGTCGTCGTGCTGTACTGGGAGGACCATCGCCTGCTGGCGATCAGCCTCTGCGCGGCTGTCCTGCTGCTGCTGGCCGCCGGACTGGCGCTGCGGGCAAGGCGGTTGGCCAGGCAGCGCCGACTGATGGAATCCACCCTGCATCATCTCGCCCAGGATCGTCAGGCGCTGGAGCCCTCCCGTGAATCATCGTGAACGACTGGCCTATCGCGAGCAGCTCGACGCGCAGATTCTCCAGCAGCGTCTGGACATGGGCATGGCCTTGCGCGACTGGCGCGAGGCC
Organism: Modicisalibacter sp.; assembly: GCF_055145905.1. Classification (NCBI taxonomy): domain Bacteria; kingdom Pseudomonadati; phylum Pseudomonadota; class Gammaproteobacteria; order Oceanospirillales; family Halomonadaceae; genus Modicisalibacter; species Modicisalibacter sp. The sequence goes on from NZ_JBSREH010000040.1 coordinate 18,734, forward strand.
ACGGCGCCGATCGATCACGGCTGGCAGAAGCTGATGCGCTGGCGTGCGCCCACTCTCGCCGCCCTGGGGCTGGTATCGTGGCGCACCCTGCGCCGCCCGCGCTCGGCCGGGCGACTTACCCGTCGTCTCATGACCGGCCTGCTGCTGGCCAACCGCCTGCGCGCCGTCTATCGCTCGTTGCACCGCCACTGAGCGACACCGCGCGGCGCTCTCCTGCCTCGTTTCTGACCACCACCACACGCCACAGGATTGCCACGGCGCCGGCCAGGTCGGCGCCGCGGGCATCACGCCCGTTCAGCGGGCATAGAAGGCGCGCATCTCCTGCATTGCCTGACGTACGGCGGGCGAGATCGTTTCCTCCAGCGGATTCAGCTGACGATCCACCACGCGCCAGCCGCCGGTAGTATTGATCACGGTAATGCGATCGTCCTCGATCACGGCATTGTCCAGATAGCTGCTGGAGGTGACCCAGTCATGATCCAGCCCCGGCTTCAGCAGGTCCTGGCCCTGAGCATAATCGGAAACCGGGTTGCTGCACCCCAGTACGTGACGCATCAGCATCGGCACCACGTCCATGTGGCTGGTCGTGCCGCGATGCTCGCCCGGGGTCACGCCGGGGCCGTGAACGATCATCGGCACCTCGGTCTGGGGCGCGGCAAAGTGGCTGTTATGGCCCCAGTAATTGCGACCGAAGTCATTGAACGACTCGCCATGATCGCCGGTGACTATCACCAGGGTGTTCTGCCACTCGCCATGACGCTTCAGATCCTCGATCACGCGACCGATGCGCTGATCCACGTTGTAGACGGCGTTGCGATGCAGGTTGAAATAGGGTTCGGGATCGGTGTCCGGCCCCAGATCCAGATAGTTCATGCCCGAGGCCGAGGGCTGGAAGGGTGTTTCGCCCCCCTTCGGCACGCTGTAGCCATGCGGCGCATCATAGAAGACCATGCCGAACCAGGGACGTTTCGCATCGCCGTCGCGGCGTCGGGCCTGCCAGTCGAGCCAGGCCTGGGTGGTCAGCCGATCCCGTTCGGCGGGGGTGTCACCTCCGGGCGAGGAATGCAGACTGGGCACCGACGAAAAGATCGAACGGTCGAAGCCGACGCTGTCGAGACTCGCCGAGGCGAAAATCCCCAGCCGGTAATCGTTGGCCTGCAACTGCTCGAGCAACAGCGACGGTGTCTGGGAGTTCTGCAGCCGATGGTAGTAGTTGCCGGTCAGACTGTAGAACAGGCTCATGACCCCGGTGCGGGTGCTGTTGCCGCCACTGTAGTGGTTCATGAAACGCAGCGAATCGCCCTTCAGCTCGCTCACCATGACCGGCGTGTTGCGCGGCCCGTACTCATCGTGGCGCCAGGTGTCGACCAGCACCAGCAGCACGTTGGGCGGCGTGTCGCCCGGGCTGCACTGCAACGGCGCCTTAGGCCAGTCGATGTCGTCGGGTGCCTCGTGGGTGATGTCGGCCCGCGCCGCCCGCATGGCGCGCGGGTCGAGCCAGCCATGAGCCTCCATGAAGCTCTTGGCCGTGGCCGGGAACAGCAGCGGAAAGATGTTGACCTGCTGGGTCACGCTGCGCTGGTAGCGGGCATCCGCGACGATGTGAATGGCATGACTGGCCACCAGCGCCAGCAGCAGCACGCCGCTGCCTCGCCATAGTGGCAGCCGGCGCACTCGATCGCAGCCCAATAGCCGCCAGGCCAGCCAGGCCTCGGCCAGCCACACACCGAGCGACACCCCGGCGACGATCAACCAGGTCGAGGTCGTGAAGCTGAAGATCTCGCCGTTCTTGTCGTTGAGGAACAACGACACCATGAAGTGATTGATATGAAAGCGGTACTGGGCGAACACCACGGTGTCCACCAGCATCAGGCACAAGCCGGCCATGGCCAGCAGACTGGCCGGCAGCCACAGCACGCGCCGGGGAAGAACCAGCGCCAGCACGGCCAGAGGCAGCCACACCAGCAGGGTCAAAAAACCGAAGTGCCCGATCCAGGTCACGATCAGATAGGTGACCCCCAGCGGATCGTGCGGCACCTGCAGAAAAGGCGTGTAACGCAGCGCGATCAGCCAGACGGCTACCAGGTTGACCAGCGCGAAAGCCAGCGACCCCCGTAGCCGCTGCCGTAGGGGAGAAGAAGGTGTCGAGTTCATGGACCTGCAACAGCAATGACGTGAAGGAGCGCCAGTATGGCACGTTCAGCCACGCCTGCGCAGGTCTCCCCTGCCCGTGTCAGACGTCCCGCGCCAGGCGAAAGCCGGTAAAGGCCCAGCGTGCCGGCGGCGGGAAGAAATTGCGATAACTGGCCCGCACATGCGCCTGCGGCGTAACACAGGCACCGCCACGCAGCACCATCTGCCCCGACATGAACTTGCCGTTGTACTCGCCCAGGCTCCCGGGCGCGGTGCGAAAACCGGGATAGGGGCGATAGGCACTGCCGGTCCATTCCCAGACATCACCGAACAGCTGACCCGGCCCCTCTCCCGGCGCTGCCGCGGCCACCGGCTGCAGATGGTCGGATTCGGCCAGATTGCCCGCCGGCGCCGCGTCACGGGCGGCAACCTCCCATTCGGCTTCGTCGGGCAACCGCGCCCCGGCCCAGCGAGCATAGGCGTCTGCCTCGAAGAAGCTCACATGACAGACCGGCGCCTCGAGATCCACCGGCCTGAGCCCGCCGAGTGTAATGTGATGCCAGACCCCGCCCTCACGGAACCAGTAAAGCGGTGCCTGCCACCCGGCGTCGTTGACCTGCTGCCAGCCATCGGCGAGCCAGTGGTCGGGGCGGCGGTAGCCGCCATCCTCGATAAAGGCCAGGAACTCGCCATTGGTGACCGGCCTCGCGGCGAGCTCGAAGGCCTCGAGAAAGCGCCGGTGACGAGGGCGTTCGTTGTCGAACGAGAACCCGGTGTCCGTGTCCGCCACGCCGATCACCTGCACCCCGGCCGGGTAGGCATGCCAGGCGAGCGGCGCCGCCTCGACCGAGGGCGGCGGTGCCAGATCGCCACGGTAGGCCGGATTCAGCGGATTCTGGGCGAGAATGTGCTTGATATCCATGAGCAGCAGTTCCTGATGCTGCTGTTCATGGTGCAAGCCCAGTTCAATACGTTCGCGGATGGTGTCGACATGCTCGGCCGGCGGTGCCTGCAGCAGCCGCTCCATGGCCTGGTCCACATGAGCGCGATAACGGTATATTTCCGCCACGGTAGGGCGTGAAATCACCCCGCGCCGCGGGCGTGGGAACGGCTGGCCATGCGTCTCGTAGTAGGAATTGAACAGGCGGTCGTAGGCCAGGTCGAAGGGCCGGTAGCCGTTCAGGAACGGGATCAGCAGGAACGTCTCGAAAAACCAGCTGACATGCGCCAGATGCCACTTGGGCGGGCTGACGTCGGGCATGCTCTGGACGACGTAGTCTTCGGCATGCAACGGTGCACAGATCGTCTCGCTGGCCAGGCGCGTCTTTCGATAGCGCGGCCCCCACGCGCCGGCCAGGTCGCAGGGGGCGTCATCGACGTGCGACATGAAGGAAGAGGACATGCTGCGGCTCCTGAAAATTCCGGTGTCATCCTTGGCTGCTCGTCCTCAGCGTAGGCAGCCATGCCGGACCTTCAAGGCTCTCTTGTCATTTCACAGGGCTTTTACAACGCCAGGCCACAGGCGACGCCCGACGACCAGGCCCACTGGAAGTTGTGGCCGCCCAGCTCACCGGTCACATCCAGCACCTCCCCGATGAAGCGCAGCTGTGGAAGCCCGTCGACGGCAAAGGTCTTCGACGAGATCGCGCCGGTATCCACCCCGCCCAGCGTCACCTCAGCGGTGCGCCAGCCTTCAGTGCCGGCCGGCTTGATCGTCCAGTGGTTGAGACGCTCTCCCCAGCGCTGCAGGCGGGCATTGCTGCACTCGGCGAGCACGCCGTCATCCTCGTACCATTCCACCAGCGCCTGCGACAGGCGCCTGGGCAGCTGCTGGCCCAGCCAGGTCGACAGATGGCGGCGCGGGGTCGACTCGCGCGCCTCGCGCAATGCCGCCACGGCGTCCAGCCCGGGCAGCAGGTCGATCTCCAGGGCGTCCCCCGGCTGCCAGTAGCTGGAAATCTGCAGCATCGCCGGCCCCGACAGGCCGCGATGCGTGAACAGCAACGGCTCGCGGTAACGTCCGTCGCGACACCGCACCTCCACCTCGCAGGACACGCCGGACAGGGCGGCGGCCCGAGCCTTCCACTGCGAGGTCAGGGTGAAGGGCACCAGCGCGGCACGCAGATCGGTCACCGCCAGACCGAACTGACGCGCCACATCGTGCCCGAAGCCGCTGGCGCCCATCGTGGGAATCGACAGCCCGCCGGTGGCGATGACCACCGCGCCCGTGTCGATCGGGCCGTGGCTCGTGGTCAGGCGCATGCCCTCACCGTGGCGCTCGATACGCGCGATCGACGTCGCCAGCTGGAGCGTCACGCCGGCCCAGTCGCATTCGGTCAGCAGCATGTCGAGAATCGGCCGTGAGGAGTCGGCACAGAATAGTTGCCCGGGGGCCTTCTCGACCGGTTCGATACCATGACGCTCGACCAGCTCGAGGAAATGCTCGGGGCGATAGCGCTTGAGCGCCGAGATACAGAAGTGCGGGTTGGCGGAAAAGAAATGCTGTGGCCCGGTCGCCAGGTTGGTGAAGTTGCATCGGCCACCCCCCGACATCAGGATCTTCCGGCCGGGCTTGCCGGCATGATCGAGCACCAGCACGCGCCGGCCGGCGTAACCGGCGGTCAGCGCACACATCAGGCCGGCGGCGCCGGCGCCGATGACCACCACATCGGGATTGGACTTCATCCTCACGGGCTCCGGGACGACAATGGAGGCGGCATTCTACCAATCCCGCTCCCATGAGCCAGGCCGTCGCCCCGGATTCTCTGCTAGGCTCAGAATACGGCTCTCATGGAGCCTCTCTCATGCTCGAATGGATCGACGCCCCGGCACCCCACGTACTGGCCATGCGCCTCGGCGGCCGGCTCGATGCGGACGAACTGCAGACCATCATCGATGCCATCGAAGCCGCCAAGACCCATCACCCTAGAGTCAGTCTTTACCTGGATCTCGATGCGTTACGCAGCATGACCCCCACGGCCCTGCTGCGCGATATCGGTTACGGACTTACCCAGGTCGGCCAGCTGGACCATTTTCACCACGTGGCCATCGTCTCGGACCAGCACTGGCTGAGGCCGGTGGCGGCACTGGAAAGCCGCCTGTTCGCGCCGCTGACGGTACGGGTGTTTACCAACCACCAGCATCAAGCGGCCATGGACTGGGCCAGCGAATTGCCGAATCACCCGGCTCCGGCCGCCTCGGACCGACGAGCCGGGTGATTCGCGACACCACTCGGCTCAGGCGATGCAACGCTCCGCCAGCACTGGGGAAAGCGGCGAGTATTCACCGGGCACGCTCTCGGCGAGCAACCGGCATTCGGCACGCTTCTGGGCGACGATGTCCTTGAGCAGGGGCTGCCAGGCGGTCACCGCATTGAGGCCGAACCAGAAGCGGTAGCACGACAAGGACTGCTCGGCCCTCTGTAGCGCCTCCCGAATGAGCTGCGAGGCCATGCCTTCATCGGTAACGAAGAAGTGGCTGCAAGCGGGTGCCTCGGCCAGTACCCGGGAGTTGGCCTTCAGCGTCGCTCGCTCCACCAGCTGCATGCGCTCTGCCGTGCTTGCCAGCGCCTTGACGCGCTCGCGACACTCGCCGGCGAGAATATCGAAGAGTCGGCTCACGGCCGGCTGATAAGCCAGAAAGCGCAGCGACAACTGGTAATAGTGAGCGCCCTCTTCCGCCTCATGCGCAATGGCCCGGAGGCTCCCCTCCTCGGGCAGCAGCACAGTCTTCTTGGTGTCGAGTGCGACCAGCATGGCACTCCCCCCTGTAATAAAGTGGCGTGTGACACCGTGCGGCTTTGACCCGCCGACCGGCATTCTGATTGTTTTGTTGCGTCTTGCGGCGCACTGTAGTCAGCGAGGCTTCAATAAACTTTGATGGAGGTCATGCGTGTGCCGATAGCCTAAAAAAGACCAGCAAACTCACCTGATCTTGATGGCGAATACCAGCCTTTTTCCCCTCTGAACCCTCTTCCATACTCACAATGCATACCCGGTATCGGGAGGGGGAAATGACGACACACAGCCGCATCCCGCCAATGGCGCGCCAGGCCAATGCTCGTTGCCAGACATGCGGCCTCAGTTCACTCTGTACACCGTCGACACTGACGTTTCAGGAGATGGAACAGTTCGAGTCGCTGACCCGGCAATCCCCACCGCTGCACAAGCGTCAGGTACTGTTCCAGCAGGGCGCCACCTTCTCCAGCTTCTTCATTGTTCGTTCGGGCAGCCTCAAGCAGTCGTCGCGCTTGCCCTCGGGCGAGGATCAGGTCACCCAGTTCTTCCTGCCCGGCGAGTGGGTCGGCCTCGACGGGGTCGGCGACCAGCGCTATCCGGGCAGTGTGGTCGCGTTGGAAACCACCACGGTCTGCGAGGTGCCCTTCAAGCGTCTGGAAGGCCAACACCCGTTGGTCATCGAGATGCGCAATCACCTCTTTCACGCCATGAGCCGGGAGATGCACCACGAGCGCATGCTGGTACGCCTGTTGCTGCGCCGTACCTCCGATGTGCGACTGGCCAGCTTCTTCTTGGCCATGTCCGCACGCTTCCGGCGACGCGGTTACTCTCCCTACTGCTTCCGGCTGGCCATGTCCCGGGGCGATATCGGTAATTATCTGGGTCTGGCGGTGGAAACGGTGAGCCGGCTTCTGAGCCGCTTCCAGCAGCAGCAGCTGATGGATACCCGCGGCCGTGAGTTCCAGATTCTCGATCTCGAGGGACTGCGGCGACTTGCCGAAGGCGAGGGTCGACAGGCCTCGCTCGGCTGAGTCGGGCGGCGACCGACTTGCTCCAACGATGCGTACCGCGAGTATGGCGTATCAGGACTCGCGCCCTGACCTACCGGAGACCGGCATGACGCTCAGCCCCCCGCTTGTCTTCAGCCTGACGGCCGACAGCGACTTTGCCGGCCACGTTGCCGGGCACGCGGGCGCCGAGCACGGTAGTCACGAGGAGCGTGCTTTCGAGGATGGTGAGCACAAGATACGGCCGACCATGAGCGTGCGCGAGCGTGACGTCTACCTCGTGCAGTCACTCTACGGCAGCCCGGAGCAGGCCGTCAGCGACAAGCTGATACGGGTGTTGTTCCTGCTCGGGGCGCTCAGGGACGCCGGCGCAGCGCGCCTCACCATGGTCGCCCCCTACCTGGGCTATTCGCGCAAGGACCGCCGCACCAAGCCGCGCGATCCGGTCACCACTCGCTATATCGCTCAGCTGTTCGAGGCCATGACCATAGACCGCTTCGTCACGCTCGACGTGCATAACGTGGCCGCCTTCCAGAACGCCTTCCGCTGCCCGAATGACATGCTCGAGACCCGACACGCCCTCATCGACGCCTGGCTCGGCCACAATCCTTCTCCCGAGCGGCTATGCGTGGCTTCCCCGGACGTCGGCGGCGTCAAGCGCGCCGATGCCTTCCGGGAGTCGCTCGAGCGACGGCTCGACCAAGAGATTCCGCTGGCCTTCATGGAGAAGAAGCGCAGCGAGGGACGGGTGACCGGCAAGCTCGTCGCCGGCGATGTCGAGGGGCGCACCGTGCTGGTCGTCGATGACCTGATCGCCAGCGGCACCACCATGACCCGTGCAGCCAGAGCCTTTCTCGAGCACGGGGCGGCGCAGGTTCACGCCCTGGCCACCCACGGGCTCTTTTCGGAACACTCCGACACGATCCTCGCGACCGACGACCTGAGCCGTCTCATGGTCAGCAACACCGTGCCGCCGTTTCGCCTCCGGGACTCGGCGGTGAGAGACAAGCTCGACGTGATCGATGTCACACCGCTACTCGGCGAGGCGATCCGTCGCCTGCACACGGGCGGGTCGCTGATCGAGCTCGCCGAAGGCGGCATGGCCTGACGTTTCGGCACCCTCCGACTCAAGGTAAGGCAATTCCCCGGTCGAGTCCGGTTTCGGCCAGATACTCCTCGGCCAAGACGAGATAGCCGTCAGCCTTGCATCGCCAATGCTGCGGATCACGACAATCCTCGTCGAGCAGATGCCAGGCGGCCAGCAGGGCACGCAGGAATGCACGGTAGGCTTGATAGAAGGCCACCAGCCTTGGCGGACAGCCATCACCGCTGAGCGATGCGTAACAGTCGAGAATCACGTCCCCCACCCAGGCGGCTCCTTTACGCCGGCACTCCATGGCCAGAAAGCCGAGTTCATCGAGCGGGTCGAGGCGACGCAGGTCACGATCGAATTCCAGGCAGTCGATGATCTGGGGCGGGTCGATCAGACAGATGTGCTGCGGGCGCAGGTCGCCATGCGCCTCGACGATTCGACCGGCAACCACGCGCGCCTCGAAGAGGTCGGGATGGCGGCTCAGAAACGCCTGAAGCCCGGCTTCAAGGCAACGCACGCGGTGGTGATCCATTCCCAAGCGGGCGTCACACAGCGAGTCGGCATGCTCGCCAAGGGTACGCCGAAAATACCCCCGATACTCGGCACCGGTCAGCGGCTCGGGCTCGGCATGCCGATACAGCGCGACCAGCCGCTCGACCACCGGCTCCAGGTCGGCACATGAGATACGTCCGGTGGCAATGCGACGGTCCAGCATCTCCTCGCGGGGAAGGCGTCGCATCTCGACCAGCCAGTCCTGTACCGCATCCCCGGGAGCCGGTTCCCGACACAACCGCACGTCGCCGGTGCCATTGCGTACCAGTGCCACCACTCCCAGATAGGTCGGCGCGGCCAGACGGCGATTGAGCGTGACTTCGGCCAGGCAATTGGCGCGCCGAGCCGCGAGGGTGGTGAAGTCGACATGATCCCAGACGACCGGTTTCTTCAGCTTGTAGACACGTTGTGGGGTGAGAAACACCCAGGACACATGGGTTTCCACCACCTCGACGGGCGAAGCGATACCGTAACTGGCCGGGTTGGAAAGAAATGCACGCTTGGCATCCAGCGTCAGTGGCGCCGGCTGTACGAGCCGTGGCATCGGCGATGGCCCCCTGCGGCGCCGGAACGGCGGAACCGACAATCGGTTCCTTCACCATAGCAGACCGGCCATGCCCGCTTGCAAAGCGCAGCGGCCTGCTTTTGACTGTCCCGCATTGCCGACAGGAGCCCACCGATGCACGACCCGTCACTGCTGAGTCGCCTTCCCTTCCGCTATGCCCCCTACACCTTCAGCCTGATCGGCCTGGTCGTCTCGCTGGCACTCTGGCCTGCCGCACCGGGATGGGGCTGGGCGGCCCTGTTCCTTGGGGCTCTGGCCGCGCTGGGTACCTACGACCTGTGCCAGAAGCGCCACACCGTGAGCCGCAACTACCCGATCCTCGCCCACTTTCGCTATTGGCTGGAGTCGATCGGCCCTGAAATCCGCCAGTACTTCATCGAGTCGGATACCGACGCCCGGCCATTCTCCCGCGAGCAACGCTCCCTGGTCTATCGGCGCGCCAAGAACGTCTCGGACAAGAAGGCCTTCGGTTCGATACAGAATCTCTACGCCGAGGGCTACGAGTGGATGAGCCCCTCGTTACGACCGGCGACGATCGACGATCATGACTTCCGCCTGGTGATCGGCGCCGACTGCGCCCAGCCCTATTCGGCCAGCGTGTTCAACATTTCGGCGATGAGTTTCGGGGCGCTTTCGGCCAATGCCATCGGCGCCCTGAACAAGGGCGCGAAGCAGGGCGGCTTCTATCACGACACCGGCGAGGGCGCGATCTCGCCCTACCACCGCTACGGTGGCGATCTCGTCTGGGAAATCGGCTCGGGCTACTTCGGCTGTCGCAACGAGGATGGCAGCTTCAGCGAATCACGCTTCGTCGAGAACGCCACCCTCGAGTCGGTCAAGATGATCGAGATCAAGCTCTCGCAGGGCGCCAAGCCGGGCCACGGCGGGATTCTCCCGGCCGCCAAGGTGACGCCGGAAATCGCCGCCACCCGCGGGGTTCCACAGGGCAGGGATGTGGTCTCGCCGGCCGGCCACAGCGCCTTCACCACACCGCTGGAAATGATGGCCTTCATCGAACGCCTGCGACACCTGTCCGGCGGCAAGCCGGTGGGCATCAAGCTGGCCATCGGCCACCCCTGGGAGTGGTTCGGGCTGGTCAAGGCGATGCTGGAAAGCGATACCCGCCCGGACTTCATCGTCGTCGACGGGGGTGAAGGCGGCACCGGCGCCGCCCCGCTGGAGTTCATCAACCGGCTGGGCATGCCACTGACCGAAGCGCTGCTGCTGGTCCACAACACCCTGGTCGGCGCCGGGCTCCGCGAGCGTATCCGTGTCGGCGCCTCGGGCAAGATCATTTCGGCCTTCGACGTGGCCCGCACGATCGCCCTGGGGGCCGACTGGTGCAATGCCGCGCGCGGCTTCATGTTCGCGCTGGGCTGCATTCAGTCAATGTCCTGCCATACCGACCGCTGCCCCAGTGGCGTGGCGACCCAGAACCCGCGCCGCGGCCGCAAGCTGGATGTCGCCGACAAGTCGCAACGCGTCGCCCGGTTCCACGAGAACACCCTGAAGGCGCTGGCCGAGATGCTGGCCGCCGCGGGCCTGACGCATCCCGAACAACTCGGCCCCGAACACGTCCTGCGCCGGGCCTCGCGCACCGAGGTTCAGACACTGGATACCCTCTACGCCTACCTCGAGCCGGGCGAACTGCTGAGTGGAACGCCGGACCATCATGTCTTCCGCCACTTCTGGGAAAGCGCCCGCGCCGATGCCTTTCATCCGCCGCAGGAGCTGCTCGAGCGGCGCCAGACCAAGCTGCGCTGAGTGCGCCCTCTAGGCAAGGGCGCGCTGTACCAGCGCCTGCGCCTCCTCAGGCAGCTCGATCATCATCGCCAGTTCACGGCCGCGCGGCGACATCTTGGCCCAGGTCTTGCGCAGAATGCGCAGGATCTTGTCCTCGTCGTGACGCGTCGCGAACTCGGCGAGCTCGTTGTCGAGAAAGACCAGGCAGGCGGTGTCCTCCAGCGCCTGGGTTTCGGGATCGCGCCGCAGCCCTTCCTTGCGGATCAGGCGCGCCACCCGCTCGCCGGTCGCCTCGTCATAGCCGACATCGCGCAGGACCTCGGCCGCCATGTCTGCCTGTCGGCGCCCCAGGTCGCGGCGCCAGGCCAGGTACCCGGGACGATCACGCGGATAGTCGTCCCGGGGGATCTGCCAACGCTGAAGATGCTGGGCACGCACCGCCAGGCGCAGCGCCTCGGATGCCTCGGGTGCCACCCGCTCCAGCCAGGCGCTCATGCAGTGGGCGTAATGCAGTTCGTGGGGCAGGGTTTCGCCGCCAACCTGCACGCTGCGGGGGTCCTCGGCGTGCAGGGCATCGAGGCACTCGATGGCGCGAGCAAGGCGCGTGTCGGTCGGGGTCATGGCGGTTTCCTCTGCAGCGTTGCGTAGCCCCTCACCTTACGGCAAGCGCCGTGGGTAGTACCATGATGCCTTGCCATGCCAGGCATGGTGGCCAGGACGGCCACCCGACACACGGAAAGGAGATTCCATGTCGCAAAGTCTGTTGTTCATCGTGGCCGGCAGCGCCCTGGTGCTGCTGGCAATCTACGATGCCGCCCGCACCACCCTCTCGGCTTCGAGTTCCGGTCCCGTCACCAATCGCCTGATCAGTCTCATCTGGCGATGGCTGCTCTGGCAGCATCGGCGCCGACGCAACCATGCCCTGCTTGCGGCCGCCGGCCCCTGCATTGCCGGCGCCCTGATGCTGAGCTGGATCGTCATTGCCTGGACGGGCTGGTGGTTGCTATTCAGCAGCGAACCGCTCGCGGTGGTCAATGCCACTTCACGGGTCGCCGCCTCGCTGGGCGAGCGCGCCTACTTCACCGGCTACACGCTCACCACCCTGGGCTACGGCGACTTCGTGCCCGCCAACGCCTTGTGGCGCTTCTTGAGCGTGGTCGCCGCCAGCAACGGCCTGATCCTCTTCACCCTGGCCGTGACCTACATCGTGCCGGTGGTGTCGGCGGTCACCCACAAGCGCCAGTTGGCCCTGACGATCAGCGCGATCGGCCGCACGCCCTGCCGGATCGCCGCCGCTACCGCCGGTGACGGCGATTACCGGAGTCTGGCCAACCAGCTGCAGCAGGTGCAGGGCGACATCGCCAGCCTGGGCCAGCAGCATCTGGCCTACCCGGTCCTGCACTATTTCCACAGCCGGCACGCGGATCATGCCCTGCCGGTCGCTCTGGCCCGGCTTTATCAGGCTCTGGTGGTTCTGCAGCACGCCTGCCCCGCCCTGCCCGCGACGGTGCGCTTTCAGTTGGCGACCACACAGGCCCTGATCGATGGTTTCCTCGCCACGCTGGACAGCGCCTTCATCCATCCGGCCTCGCGTTCCCCGCGGCTTCCGTCGCTCGATGACTTCGCGACTCTGCCGGGTATCACGCACGACGATGAAGCCTGGCGGCGGATGCACGCGACGCTGGGCAACCAGCGTCTGCTGCTCGCCTATATCGAAAAGGATGGCTGGGCCTGGCACGACGTGTGGGGAGACGGGCTTGCCCGTGAGTAAGCGCGCCCGCGATTCAGGGTACTCAACGACAACAGGCACCCCGCGGGGTGCCTGTTGCGTCTCGTCGGGCAACGGCCCGAACGGTCGTGCCATCCGGCATCATTCCACCGGGGTCAAGGCACGCCAGTCCTTGCGATTGGCGAGGAACTCCGGCCGCGGCCGGTTGCCGCAGTACGGGTCGTGCAGCGTATTCTCGACGCTGTTGTAGACGAAGAACAGGTTGCTGCGCGGCCAGCAGGACATGTTGATGTTGGAGCCGTGCATGGTGTTGCACTCGAACATCACCAGCGAGCCGGCCGGTCCCTTGGGCGCCTCGATGTCGCCCTCGATCATCAGATCACGCAGGCTGGCCTCGTCCGGAACACCGATCTCCTGGCTTTTCAGCGATTCCTTGTAGTTGTCCTCCGGCGTGCGACCCACACAGGGCACGAACTGCCGGTGGGAACCGGGGATCAGCATCAGCGGGCCATTGAACTCGCCATTGTCGGTCAGGATGATCGAGCAGCTCAGCGAGCGCATGCGCGGCATGCCATCCTCACTGTGCCAGGTCTCGAAGTCCGAGTGCCAGTCGAAGCCCTTGCCCTTGAAGCCGGGCTTGTAGTTGATGCGTGACTGGTGGATATAAACCTCGCTGCCGAGAATCTGCTGCACCATTGCCAGCAGGCGCGGATCCCGGGTCAGCCGGCTGAAGTGCTCGGAGACCTCGTGAATGCCGAAGACCGAGCGGATTTCCTGCTTGCCCGGCTCAAGGATAGTGCCCTCGGAAAGCTTGAGGTCCTCGTCATCCTCGTAATCGCGCAGTTCCTGCAGGAAGGCGTCCATTTCCTCCTGACCGAAGAACCCCTCGAAGGACAGAAATCCTTTTCTGTCGAACTCATCGAGTTGTGCTTCGCTGAGGGGACCATTGGCACGCTGCTCGTCGGCGCTGTGTACCACGGGATCGATACGCTCGAACATGCCCAGCTTTCGTTCGAGACGGGTCGGGAAAAGATCCTGGGTCTCTTTCATCGCAAACTCCTCCTTTAGTCTGCCATCGAAGGGTCAAGATTGACCGATTCCGCCTCAACGTAGTCGCCAAGGCGTGCCTTCACAAACCCATGATGTGATGTTTCGTTACGGCTTCGAGAACGTGACGATCAAGCGGCACCAAAGCCAGCGCGAGCGGCTTCGCGGGGATTGCGGGGATAGAAGCGTGCCGGCAGACGCTCGATATGCGAGAAGCTCCGAGTGTCCTTGTAGGGCATCTTCATGTAGCCGGACACGCCCAGCCCGCGGATCAGCGGCACGGCACTCACCTCGTAGGGCAGCGTCATGCCCGCCGGGGGCCGAAACGGTGCCTCGGGGTCGGTGCGGTCGATGTGTCGCGTGTCGCGGGCATTGAACAGGCAGCTCTTGAAGATGCCGCGGCGGTAGATCGCCCGCGCCAGCGTGACCATGTTGTTGACCGCGGCAACGAAGGCACGCTTGAGCGACGGGTCGTGCAGGTCGAGGACGCTGTCGATGTACACGCCGTCGCTCGCCCAGCGCACCGCCAGCCCACCCACCACAGGATACTTGCCGAGCCGGCTGACTGCGGCGAGAAAGGCCTTTTCGGTCTCGCCCATGCCTTGCATGAAGGTCCGGTAATAGCGATCGAGCTGGACGTCGTTGACCGCCCGCAAGGTGTCGGTGGCGACCGCCTCGCGCAGGAACGCCTTGCGCGAGCTGTAGACCACGGTATCGATCTCGCCGCGCCCGGACCGGGTCCAGACCGGGATCTGCGCCGACTCGGCCGGCTCGGGCAGGTCGACCATGACCAGTCGCGCCAGGCGCGGCATCGCAGCGAGGAAGTAGTCGCCGGCACGGCGGCGATGTTGCGGGTCGGCGTCGAGCATGCCGTCCAGCACCCGGGCGAACTCGACGGGCAGGCCGAGCGACGTTGCCGGGATCGCGCGCCGGCCGAAGCGACACGACTGCGCCGAGGCCAGTGCATAGAGGGTGGCGGCCACACCCTGCTCATCGAAGCGCGGCGACGACAGGCCGCCGTTCAACTGCTCGTCGCCGATGAAATAGACATCGCCCAGCCGGGCATTGGTGTGCTGCAGGTCGCCGGACATCAGCTCCATGACACTATTGGAGACGAACTGGCCCCTGGCATCGAGCTGGGCGAACACCGAGGAGCCCCAGTCGATCAGCGCCACGCGCTCGGTGCGCGGGTCGAAGACCAGGTTGGAGGGCTTGATGTCGCCGTGAACCACCGGCTTGCCGTGCGGCCCGGCTTCGCGTCGCAGGCTACGCAGGATGTCGGCGAGCTGGGCGGCGATATGCACCACCAGGCGCGGCGGCAGGCGGCCGTGACGCAGCGAATACTCCTCGAGATTGTTCCCCGGCGCGCGCTCCATGACCAGGATCGACTGGCGGCGAATGCGCTGGAAGGCGACCAGCCTGGGCACTCGCGGATGATCGACCTGCTCGAGCATGAACGCCTCTTCCTCCA
Organism: Modicisalibacter sp.; assembly: GCF_055145905.1. NCBI lineage: Bacteria > Pseudomonadati > Pseudomonadota > Gammaproteobacteria > Oceanospirillales > Halomonadaceae > Modicisalibacter > Modicisalibacter sp. Next base: position 33,811 of record NZ_JBSREH010000040.1, read on the forward strand.
GGCGGTCCTGAAGGTGCTGCGGCAGGGTGATCCGCGAGAACTTGAAGACATGGCGCTCGCCGTGCGCCGAGACACCGGCGAAGACGAAACCGTAGGCGCCCTTGCCGACCAGCTCGATGTCGCGATAGCCGAGCTGCTCGAGCTGGGTGCGGCACAGCGCGACCCAGTCCTTGAGCTTGCGGGCATCGTCGTGACTGAGCAGATAGATCGACTGCTCTTCGGGGATGTAGAACTGTTCGAGCGTATCCCGGGCCATGCCGCCCTCTTCGCCATGTTCACGTCATGTCGAGCAACATCGTCTGCGGCGCCTCGAGGTAGTCCTTCCAGCGATTGCAGAAGCGCGAGATGGTGCCACCGTCGATGATCCGGTGGTCGCCCGACCAGGTGATGGTCATGATCGCGCGCGACACCACCTTGCCGTCGGCATCGAAGCGCGGCAGGGTCTGGACCCGCCCCAGGGCGACGATCGCCACCTCCGGCGGGTTGATGATCGGCGCCGCATAGGTGCCGCCCAGCGCCCCGATGTTGGAGATGCTGATGGTGCCGCCCTGCAGGTCGGCCTGACTCACCCGGCCCTCGCGGGCGGCCTCGGTCAGCCGCGCCACCTCGTCGGCAATCTCGCGCACGCTGAGCCGCTCGACGCGCTTGACGTTGGGCACCAGCAGCCCCGCCCGGCTGTCCACCGCCATGCCCACATTGCAGTGCGGCTGATAGTGGATCTCGCTGCCGTCGTCGCTGAGCCGACTGTTGAGGATCGGATAGGCCGTCACCGCCAGGCCCAGCGCTTTCATGATCAACGGCATCAGCGTCAGCCGGGTGCCGTCGCGCTCGGCCATCGGCTTGAGCCGTTCGCGCAGCGCCAGCAGCTCGGTGACGTCGATCTCGTCACCGTAACTGAAGTGGGGAATGGTCGCCGATGCCTCGCTCATGCGCCGGGCCATCGCCGCACGCACTCCGCGCAGCGGCTCGACACGTACCTCGCCATCCGCCGCCTGCCCGGCCGTGGCGCGTTCGGGCGTGCTCGACGCCGCCGGCGTCGAGGCCGCCGTCTTGTCATCACGCGCTTTCTCGAAGGCGAGAATATCTTCCTTGAGCACCCGGCCGTGCTTGCCGGAGCCCGGCACGTCCACGAGGCTCACGCCCAGCTCGCGTACCAGGCGCCGCACCGCCGGGCTGGCGGGGATCCGCCCGTAGGGCCCCTGGCCCGTGCCGGCGGTGCGGCATCCCCGGAGGCTTTCGGCAGACGCCGTGTCGGTCGGGCCGCGCTCGGTCGGGCCGCGGTGAGACGACTTGTGACGGGGTGATGGAGCCGCCGCGTCGGCCTGCCGGTCACGGGGCACATAGGCAAACAGCGGCGCATGAACGCGGGCACTTTCCCGGGGCTGGTAGTAGAGCCGTGTGACGCGCCCGGCCCTGGGCGCGGTAATCTCGACCAGCGCCTTGTCGGTCATCACGTCGACCACCGGCTGGTCCTCCTCGATCTCGTCGCCCTCGCGGATGCGCCATTCGACCACCTCGCACTCGACGATGCCCTCGCCGATATCCGGCAGGATGAAGTCCTCGCTCGTCGCGTCTTCACCCTCGGGGCTGCCCGTGTCACTCGCGGCCGCAGACGACTCGGCCGCTGCAACAGCCGCGCCCGATTCGTCCGTGGTTTGATCCGCCGGCTCGTCACGGTCGACAGCTCCCTGACTGGCACCCTCCTCCAGTGGCTCGACGGCGAACAGTGGCGAGTGCACCCGGGCTGTCTCGCCCTCGCGGTGATAGAGCCGGGTCACGCGCCCCGCATGAGGGGCGGGAATCTCGACCAGCGCCTTGTCGGTCATCACCTCGGCGACCGGCTGATCCTCCTCGATGACGTCACCTTCCTGAATCAGCCACTTGACCAGCTCGCACTCGACGATGCCTTCGCCGATGTCCGGCAGAATGAAATCGCTCATGTCTTCTCTCCCGAACTCGCCGCTCAATAATCGATGGTGGCCTTGATCGCCTCGAAGACCTTCAGGTGGTCCGGCAGATACTCTTTCTCCAGCGTCAGCGGGAAGGGCGTGTCCAGGCCGGTCACCCGGGCGATGGGCGATTCCAGGTAGAGAAAGCAGCAGCTCTGGATGGTGGCGGCGATCTCGGCGGCGAAACCACCGGTCAACGGCGCCTCGTGGCTGATCACCAGGCGGCCGGTCTTGAGCACGGATTCGGTCACGGTCTCGACGTCCCAGGGCAGGATGCTGCGCAGGTCGATGATCTCGCAGGAGATACCTTCCTTTTCGGCGATTTCTGCCGCCCTGTCGAGGACCTCCATCTGTGCTCCCCAGGCCAGCAGCGTGATGTCCGTGCCCTCCCGGGTGATTTCCGCCTCGCCCAGCGGCAGCTCGTAGTCCTCGTCCGGCACCTCGCCCACCGCGGCGCGATACAGCCGCTTGGGCTCGAGAAACAGCACCGGATCGGGGGTACGGATCGCGGCCAGCAGCAGGCCCTTGGCCTGGTGCGGGTTGCGCGGCACGACGACCCGCAGCCCCGGCGTGTGGGCAAAATAGGCCTCCGGGGACTGCGAATGATAGTGGCCGCCGGCGATGCCGCCGCCGTAGGGTGTGCGGATGGTCAGCCCGCCAACGTCGAACAGATTGCCGGAGCGGTAACGGAACTTGGCGGTCTCGTTGACGATCTGGTCGAAGGCCGGAAAGATGTAGTCAGCGAACTGGATCTCCGCCACCGGCACCGCCCCCTGCGCCGCCAGCCCGTTGGCGAAGCCGATGATCCCCTGCTCGACCAGCGGGGTATTGAAGCAGCGATCGCGACCGTACTTTTCCTGAAGGTGGCTGGTGGCGCGGAACACACCGCCGAACACGCCGACGTCCTCGCCGAAGCAGACCACCTTGTCGTTGGCGGCCATCGCCGTGTCCAGGGCGTTGTTGATGGCCTGGAGCAGATTCATCTCAGCCATGGTCACGCCCTCCTGTCGCCTTGTCCCGATCCAGATAGGGTGCGCTCTTTGGGTAGGCATCCGGATACTTGCGAATGTGCGACTCGAGCGCGGCGAGTTGCTCGGCCAGTGCCGGGGTCACCTGCGCGTAGACGTCGGTCACCAGCGTCTCGAGGGCCGGCGGCCGGCGCTTCTCGGCGGCCTTCATCGCCTCCAGCACCTCGCGGCGCCGGGTTTCCTGCTCGTGCTTTTCTTCATCATCGCTCCACCAGCCCTGCGCCTCGAGCCAGCGCCGCATGCGCAGGATCGGGTCCTTCTCACGCCAGGCATCCTCTTCCTTGCGGCTGCGATAGCCCGATGGATCGTCCGAGGAAGAGTGCGCCGCGAGCCGGTAGGTCATCGCCTCGATCAGCACCGGCTGGTTGTCCTCCACCGCCAGCTTGCGCGCCGCCCGGGTCGCCTGATGGACGGCCAGCACGTCGTTGCCGTCGACGCGGATCACCTTCATGCGGTACCCGAAGGCCCGTGGGGCGATACCGTCGGCATGGAACTGTTCGTGGGCGGGTGTCGAGATCGCATAGCCGTTGTTGCGGCACAGGAAGACCACCGGCACCTGCAGCACCGAAGCCATGTTGAGCGCGGCATGGAAGTCGCCTTCCGAGGCCGCCCCCTCGCCGAACACGGTCAGCGTGCAGAGACCCTCACCGGCCAGTTTCTGGCCATAGGCGTAGCCGGTCGCCTGGGGAATCTGGGTGGCCAGCGGCGAGGAGATGGTCAGGTAGTTGAGCGTCTTCGAGCCGTAGTGAATCGGCATCTGCCGGCCCTTGCCATGGTCGTGCTCGTTGCCGAACAGCTGGTCCATGAATTCGTCGAGGCCGAAGCCGCGGTAGGCCAGGGCGCCCTGCTCGCGATACTGGGCCATGATCATGTCGCCGGGATCGAGCGCCGCGGTGCTGCCGACCACGGTACCCTCCTCGCCGGTGGACTGCATGTAGAAGCTCAGCCGCCCCTGGCGCTGGGCGGCCATCATCCGCTCGTCGAGCACCCGGGTGAACAGCATGGCGCGATAGATGCGCAATGCCGTCTCGCGCTCGAACTCGGGCGCGGCGGCCTGCGGATGCAGCGTCCCGTCCTGCCGGAGCAGCTCGAACCGGGGAATATGAAATTCATCGCCGTTCAGGAAGGTCGGTTCATGAACGACACCCGCGGCTGTTGTTGTACTCATGCTCGTCGCTCCTTGTCGTATCCCGGATCACGGGACACGCGAGTCACATCACAGAACCGGAACCGAGCGCCTCGTGAGCGAGCTCCGGATGGCAGTCGGCCGGGGCGGTGATCGCTGCCGTGCAACGCCCCTCCCCGTCACTGTAGTCGGCGGCACCGTCGAGGGGTGGGACGTGCGCCGACGCAATGCGGCCGGCTTTCAACGCTTGGCCGACCCGCGCTTATTGACGTTTACGTAACATAGAACATGCCATTCGCCGCGTCAGTCAGGCGACGTGCGACGTTAGTCGATCGGGAGCGGTTTTCTACACTGGGAGACAGGACGGCGATACATCGCAGGAAGGACCCGCACAAGGAGAGACCTCATGGCCATGAACGTGGCACAGAAGCTGATCGGCGCCCATCTGACACAGGGCCGCATGACCCCGGGAGAACCGATCGCCCTGACCATCGACCAGACGCTGACCCAGGACGCGACCGGCACGATGGTGATGCTGGAACTCGAGGCGATGGGACTCGCCCGGGTACGAACCGAGGTGTCGGCGCAGTATGTCGATCACAACCTGATCCAGGAGGACAACAGGAACCCCGACGATCACCGCTTCCTGCAGAGCGCCGCCGCCCGGCTCGGGGTGTGGTTCTCGCGGGCCGGCAACGGAGTCAGCCACCCCACCCACCAGCAGCATTTCGGCAGGCCCGGCAGGACGTTGCTGGGCTCGGACAGCCACACGCCCGCCGCCGGCTCGATGGGCATGCTGGCGATCGGCGCCGGCGGCATCGACGTGGCGATGGCCATGGCCGGCGAGCCCTTTCACCTCAAGATGCCCGAGATCTGGGGGGTCAAGCTCACCAATGCCCTGCCCGACTGGGTCAGCGCCAAGGACGTGATCCTGGAGATGCTCAGGCGACACGGCGTCGACGGCGGCACCGGACGGATCATCGAGTACTACGGCCCGGGGCTCGCCAGCCTCTCGGCGATGGATCGCCACGTGATTGCCAACATGGGCGCCGAGCTGGGCGCCACCACCAGCGTGTTCCCCGCCGACGAGGCGGTAAAACGCTTCCTCGAGGCAGTGGGCCGCCCCGATGACTTCGCCCCCCTCGAGGCCGACGACGGAGCCGACTATGACGTTCACGAGACCATCGACCTGTCGAACGTGGTGCCGCTGATCGCCAGGCCCTCGAGCCCCGGGAATGTAGTACCGGTCCGCGAGATCGCCGGCGAAAGCCTCTCCCAGGCCTATATCGGCTCGTCGGCCAATCCCGGCTATCGCGACTTCGCCATCGCCGCGGCGATGGTCAAGGGCCGCCAGGTCAGTGACTGGGTGTCGTTCGACCTCAACCCCACCTCGCGCTCGATCCTCGAGACCCTGACCCGCGACGGTCACGTGCTCAACCTGCTGGGCGCCGGCGCCCGCCTCCACCAGGCCGGCTGCAACGGCTGCATCGGCATGGGCCAGGCACCGGCCAACGACACCAACAGCCTGCGGACCACGCCGCGCAACTTTCCCGGCCGCTCCGGCACGCGCGAGGACCGCGTCTTCCTGTGCAGCCCGGAAACCGCCACCGCCTCGGCGCTCAGGGGCGAGATCACCGATCCCCGCGACCTTGATTTCGATTACCCCAGGGTCAGCGATCCGATCGACCCGATCCTCAATACCCGCGACCTGATGCCGCCCCTGCCGGCATCGGAGTCCTCGCGGGTCCAGCTGATCAAGGGACCCAACATCGCCTCGCTGCCGGAGTTCGAGCCGATCGGCGACGACCTCGAGCTGACCATCCTGCTCAAGATGGCCGACGACATCTCCACCGACGAAATCATGCCCGCCGGCAACGAGGTGCTGCCCTACCGCAGCAACATCCCGCGAATCTCGGATTTTTGCTTCGGGCCCGTCGACGCAGATTACGTCGGCAACGCCCACGACAGCGGTGATCACGCGCTGATCGCCGGGGGCAACTACGGCCAGGGCTCGAGCCGCGAACACGCCGCCATCGCGCCACGCTATCTGGGCCTGCGGGTAGTGGTAGCCAAAAGCTTCGCGCGCATCCACTGGCAGAACCTGGTCAACTTCGGCGTGCTGCCGCTGCGTTTCGACAGCGACGCCGATTACGACGCGCTGGAGACCGGCCAGACGCTGCGCTTCTCGGGGCTGCACAAGGCTCTCCAGGACGGCGATACCCTGACCGCCGAGACGCCCCAGGGCAAGATCACCCTGCGCCACGATCTGACGCCGCGACAGGTCGAGGTGCTGCTCGACGGCGGGCTGATCAACTGGATGAAACGCCACCACGATATCTGATCGAACCGGCGGTCGGCGCTCCGATGGCCGGCGCTCCGATGGCCGGCGCTCCGGCGGTCGGCGACCCGGTGCACCGACGACGTCACCCCGGCCGGGGGAGCAGCAGGGCGTCGTCGATCGCGATGAACTCCGACGCCGAGTGCTTCAACGCCTCGGCGGTGAGTTCCGCCACGCCGTAAACCTCGACCGGGATGGCGAAACGCTCGGCGAGCCGGTCCGCCAGCAGAGCAAAATCACCGTCACCCGAAACCAGCACCAGGCGTTCGACCTCCGTGGCGAGTTCGACGGCGTCGAGGGTGATTCCCACGTCCCAGTCGCCCTTGGCGGAGCCATCGCGACGCTGGATGAACGGCTTGAGCTTCACCGTGAAGCCGATGCCGCGGAGGATGTCCTGAAAGCGGCGCTGCTGGTCGTCGCCGCGGTCCACGGCATAGGCCAGCGCCTGGACGACTTGGCGGCCAGCGGAGGCCCGGCGCCAGAACGCCCGGTAATCGAAGTGCCGGCCGAAGGCCTGACGGGTGGTGTAGTAGACGTTCTGCACGTCAACCAGGATCGCAATGCGCTCCACGGCTCGGCTCCGGTGTCGAGGAAAAGGGGTCAGCCAGGCAACAGCGGCGAATGGCCGTCATCTTCATGGGCCCAGACCCGAAACGCTGCCAGGCGATTGGGCCCGAAGGTGTTGGCGATCGGCACATCGGCGGCGTCCCGCCCCCGGGCGATCAGGACACGGCCGATCCGACGATCGTTGTTGCGCGGATCGAAAGTGTACCAGCCACCGTCGAGATAGGCCTCGAACCAGGCATGGAAGTCCATCGGCGCGTGCGGTGGCAAGACGTCGACGTCGCTGAGATAACCGGTGCAGTAGCGTGCCGGAATGTTCATCGCCCGGCACAGGGTCACCGCCAGATGGGCGAAGTCGCGACACACCCCACCCCGCTCGTGATAGACCTCCCAGGCCGACTTGGTCGCCCGTGCATACGGATAGCCGAAGCTGATGTGATGATGCACGAAATCGCAGATGGCCTGTACGCGCTGCCAACCGGAAGGGCCACTGCCGAACCGTTGCCAGGCGATATCGGAGAGCCGATCGGTTTCACAGTAGCGGCTACCGATCAGATACAGCAGCGTTTCGGACGGCAGCTGTTCCACCGGCAGCTGCCCGGCGTCGGGATGCACCGGGTCGGGCAGGCCGGGATCGTCGATCACCGCATCGGCGGCGATCACGGTACGCCCGGGCGGAGCCACCAGACGCACGCACCAGTTGCCGAACGAGTCGCGATAGGGCTCGGTCGGCAGGGAGGGCACCGTGATCAGGTAATCCGGCGCCACCAGATCGGAAACCCGCGAGTAGTGCACGTGAGTCAACACGATCATCGGTACCGCCTGCGGGCACTCGTAGACGATTTCGTAGCCGATCCTCAGACGCATCTCTGCCCCTCCCTCGCCACGCCTGTGTTGAGGGTAGCCGCTTATGACAGTGGATACGTCAGGCGTCGTCCCAGACACGCCGGGCGATCTCGACGACCCGGCCGAGCTTGGCCCACTGCTCGTCCTCGCTGAGGTGATTGCCCTCCTCCGTGGACGCGAAGCCGCACTGCGGGCTCAGGCAGAGCTGGTCCCGGGCGACGAAGCGCTGCGCCTCGCCGATGCGCCGCTCGATCGCCTCCACCGGCTCGAGCTCGCCGCTCTTGGTGGTGATCAGCCCCAGCACCGCCTGCTTGTGGCCCTCCGGCAAAAAGCGCAGCGGCTCGAAGCCACCGGCCCGGTCGGTATCGTACTCGAGGAAGTAGGCATCGACGTCGACCTTGCCGAACAGGGTCTCGGCGACCGGCTCGTAGCCGCCTTCACTGATCCAGGTCGAACGGAAGTTGCCGCGGCAGACGTGCAGGCTGACGTGGAGATCGTCGGGCCGGCCGGCCAGGGCATGGTTGAGTACCTCGGCGTAGATGGCCTCCAGGCGCTCGGGGTCGTCGCCGCGCTCGCGAGCGGCCTGACGCTGCTCGGCCGAACACAGATAGGCCCAGACGGTGTCATCGAGCTGCAGATAGCGACAGCCGGCGGCATGAAACGCCTGGACGGCGTCACGATAGGTGTCGGCCAGATCGGCGAAGAAGGCGTCAAGGCTCGGGTAGACGCGCTCATCGATGTTGCGTCGTCCGCCGCGGAAGTGCAGCACGCTGGGACTGGGAATGGTCATCTTGGCCGTCGATGCACTCACCGTGTCGGCCAGGAAGCGGAAATGATCGAGCATCGGATGGTCGGCCGGGAAGCCGAGCCGATCCACGACCCGAACGCCGCGCGCCCGGGTGCTCACACCCTGAAACTGGATGCCCTGCTCGGCCTCGAAACCCTCGACGCCGATCAGCCGTTCCAGAAAGTCGAAATGCCACCAGGCGCGCCGGAATTCACCGTCGGTCACCGCGCCGAGGCCCAGCGCCTCCTGACGGGCAACGACACGGCGGATCTCGTCATTCTCGACGTCCCGCAGCGCGATGGCGTCGATCTCGCCGGCCTGATGACGGTGGCGGGCCTGCTTGAGCGTTTCGCTGCGCAGCAGACTGCCGACCGTGTCGGCACGAAAGGTAGAAACAGGCATGGTACGGCTCCCTCGATCTGTGAGGGCCGCACTATGCCGAATGCATCATGAGGTGGCTAACGGAGTCTGTTCAGGTTGCCATGAACAATATTCAAGATGGCCTCAATGCACCGTCTCGGGAACCGAGGCTTCCTCACGCTCGCCTTCCCAAAGGGTCGTGCGCGTGATCGCGTGATCGATCATCTCGCGGGCCACCTCGAAGCGGCTTTGCCGCAGCAGCTCCGCGGCCTCTTCCGAGAAACGGATACGCAGCAGGGGTTCGCCCTCCCCTTCGGCGGGGCGCAGAATGACCTCGCCATCGGCGAGCTCGACGATTTCCAGTACAGCGGTCTCTGACACGTTCACCTCGATATGTCCCGTCATGACAACAAAAAACGACCACAGCGCATGGCCATGGTCGTCATTGTCTTTGCCCCAGCTTACCACTCCCGCGGCGCGGACGTCACCATTCGAAGCTGGTTTCCCGCAGGCGCGCCAGCTCGGCCTTGAACGCCTGAATGCCGGCGCTCAGGTCATCCCCCAGGGGACGACGATCGGCGATGGCGATCAGTGAGGCATCGGCCTCGCGGCGGGCTACCCCCTCGGCCGATTCAAGAGCGTCCAGCTGTGCGCAAAGATGCCCGAGCCAGCTTTGCGGATCCTCGCGCAACTCCCTGAGGCGATGCAGCTCGGCCACATTCTCGCCCTGCGCCCCCAGCAGCTCGCGCCAGTCGTGGTGCGCCAAGGCGGCATGTTCGGTCAGTTCACGCAGTGCCGCATCCAGGGCCAGGCCGAGCAGCGCCAGCGCCCCTTCCTCGCGCGCCATGCGGCGTGCCGGTGCATGCTCGTCGTCACCCTCGGGCATGCCGAGCAGCAGCTCGGCCTGATAGAGCAGCTGGTTGGTACGTCCCCGTGGTGTCATTTGCGCTTGTCCTCGATCTGCCAGCGCCCATCCTCGTAGGTCGCCTTCCAGCCGGACGCCTTGCCGTCCTTTTCGGTCATCACGTACTGGCTCTTGGTCTTGCGCGAGAAGCGGATCTGCGCCGGGCGGCCGTCCGGATCCTCGTCGGGCGCCTCGAGCAGGAAATGATACTTCTCGGGCAGCGCCTCGGCGTGCGCACGGATCTCCTTGACCAGTGGCGCGCGCGTCTCGCGGTTCTTGGGAAACTGGCTCGCCGCCAGGAACAGTCCGCTCGCTCCGTCGCGCAGCACGTAGTGATCCTCGACCTTCTGGCAGGCCAGCTCCGGCATCGGGATCGGATCCATCTTGGGCGGCGCGACCTCACCGTTCCGGAGCAACTTGCGGGTATTCTTGCAGTTCTCGTTGGTGCAACCGAAGTACTTGCCGAAGCGCCCGGACTTGAGCTGCATGTCGGCGCCGCACTTGTCGCACTCGATGGTCGGCCCCTCGTAGCCCTTGATCTTGAACTTGCCGGTCTCGATCTCGTAGCCGGCGCAGTCGGGACTGTTGCCGCAGATATGCAGCTTGCGGGTCTCGTCGATCAGGTAGCTGTCCATCGCCGTGCCGCACTCGGGGCAGCGGTGCTTGGCGCGCAGCGCATCGGTCTCGGCATCCTCGTCGGCATCGGCGGCCACCGCCTCCTCGCCGGGGATCAGATCGATGGTGGTCTTGCAGCGCTCCTTGGGCGGCAGGTTGTAGCCCGAGCAGCCCAGGAACACCCCGGTGGAGGCGGTGCGGATCTGCATCTTGCGCCCGCACTTGGGACAGTCGATGTCGGTGGGCACCGGCTGGTTGGGGCGCATGCCGTCCTCGGCCTCGGCCCGCTCGAGCTGCTGCTTGAAGTGCGCATAGAAGTCGTCGAGCAGTCCCTTCCAGTTGCGCTGCCCCTCGGCGACCTCGTCGAGGTTGTCCTCCATGCGCGCGGTGAAGCCGTAGTCCATCAGGTCGTCGAAGGATTCGGCCAGGCGGTCGGTGACGATGTCGCCGAGCTTCTCGGCATAGAAGCGCCGGTTCTCGAGCTTGACGTAGCCGCGATCCTGGATGGTCGAGATGATCGAGGCATAGGTCGAGGGTCGGCCGATGCCGCGCTTCTCGAGTTCCTTGACCAGGCTCGCCTCGGTGAAGCGCGCCGGCGGCTTGGTGAAGTGCTGCTGCGGGTCGAGCGTCACCAGCTGCAGCGCGGTGCCTTCGGCCAGGTCGGGCAGCGTCTGGTCCTCGTCCTTCTTGCCGGCGGGCTTCATCACCCGGGTGTAGCCGTCGAACTTGAGCACGCGGCCGCGGGCACGCAGCTCGTAGCCGTCGACCTCGACGGTCAAGGTGGTCGACAGGTATTCGGCGGGCGTCATCTGGCAGGCCACGAACTGACGCCAGATCAGCTCGTAGAGGCGTTCGGCGTCACGCTCCATGCCGTTCAGATCGGCGGTGGTGCGGGTCACCTCGGAGGGGCGGATCGCCTCGTGGGCCTCCTGGGCGCCCTCCTTGCTGCTGTAGCGGTTGGGTGACTCCGGCAGGTAACGCTGACCGAACTCGCTGCCGATGTAGTCGCGAACGCCATTCACCGCTTCCTGGGAAAGGTTGGTGGAGTCGGTCCGCATGTAGGTGATGTAGCCCGCCTCGTAGAGCCGCTGGGCGAGCGTCATGGTCTTCTTGACCGAGAAGCCCAGCCGACCGCTGGCCGCCTGCTGCAGCGTCGAGGTGATGAACGGCGCGTTGGGCTTCGAGCGGGTCGGCTTCTGCTCGCGGGCGGTGATCGACAGGTCTGCCGTGCGCAGCGCGGCGATACGCTCCAGAGTCTCGGCCTCGGAGGTAGGCCGGAACGGCTTGCCGTCCTGGCGGACCAGCTCGAAGCGCACGGTCTCGTCGCCGCCGGCCGGGCTCAGGTCGGCATGCACGTCCCAGAACTCCTCGGGCACGAAGGCGCGGATCTCGCGCTCGCGCTCGACGATCAGGCGCACCGCTACCGACTGGACACGCCCTGCCGATAGACCGCGCGCCACCTTGCTCCACAACAGCGGGGACAGCATGAAGCCCACCACCCGGTCCAGGAAGCGGCGCGTCTGCTGGGCCTCCACCCGGGGCATGTTGAGAGTGCCCGGCTCCTTGAAGGCCTCCTGGATGGCATTCTTGGTGATCTCGTTGAATACGACTCGCTTGTAGCGATCGTCATCACCGCCGATGGTCTCGCGCAGGTGCCAGGCGATCGCCTCCCCCTCGCGGTCAAGGTCGGTGGCGAGATAGATGGCGTCCGCCTTCCTGGCCAGCCGGGCCAGTTCCTCGACCACCTTTTCCTTGCCCGGCAGGACTTCGTAGCGCGCCTCCCAGCCATGCTCGGGGTCGACCCCCATGCGGCGAATCAGCTGCGTCCAGGCCTTCTGCTTCTTGTAGGCCGCCTTTTCGTCCGGCGACATCTTGCGGGTCGCGGCAGCCTGACGCGCACGTTCCTTGGGGTCGGAAGCCGTCTTGCCCGAGCCGCTGGTCGGCAGGTCGCGGATGTGGCCAACGCTCGACTTCACGATGTACTCGTTACCGAGGTACTTGTTGATCGTCTTGGCCTTGGCCGGCGACTCGACGATGACCAGTGACTTGCCCATAGTGCTCCACTTTCGACTGGCCGACTCCCGTCTCCGGAAGCCGGCAAGGTGTCCGTAGCCGACGGCTCCGGGCCGCCGGCGGAAAAATGCGCCTACCCTACCCCAGCCACCTGCTTCGCGCCAGTCACGGGCCGGGGCCGGCCGAGCCGCCTGCCGCCGGGCCGGCCTTCATGACACTAGCCATGACCCGAGTCCCCGCGCAAGCTTCGCCGGCCACCGGTCCGTGCGTTGACAGCTTTGTTTTCGGGGCTGACATCGTGCTGTAGTATTATGTAGTAAAATGACTACATGAAAGCGTGGCGGGCAGGCCCGGCAGACGGCACATGCCTTTATCGGCCTCCGGCGACTTTTCTCGCCCCCGAGGATTTGCCACGTTTATTCACGTATCGATGAAGCGGCCAACCAAGGAGACCCTCATGCCGGAAGCATTGCACGGCCACGCCCCCATCCGTCGCACCAAGATCGTCGCCACCCTGGGCCCCGCCAGCGACCGCGAGGGCGTGCTCGACGCGATGATCACCGCCGGCGTCGACGTGGTACGCCTCAACTTC
>NZ_JBSREH010000041.1:0-135568 GCF_055145905.1 Modicisalibacter sp.
GGCAGAGATGCATTCGGCGGTTGAGACGGAATCGGAGGTCAAAAAATGCTCGCTGACGGCGATAGGGAAAGTGTCGACGCCGGCATCACGGATTCAGGACTTTGTTTTCAATGGTGTGAGCGAGAGCCATCTCTGCGACGTCGCGGGGATAGCTGGTGACTTCGCCCGTCCAGTCGCGAAAGCTCGAGCGGAAGCCGTGGGGTACGTAGTCGCCACGTTCGCTGCCGACACCGTACCCCATGCCGCGCATCAGCTGCAGCATGGCCATATTGGAGAGAGGGCGACCATAGCGAGCGCCGGGGAATACGTGTGTATTGCCTTGTACCTTCGGCAGCTGGGCCAACAGCTCCACCGCTTGCCGTGACAGCGGCACACGGTGTTCGCGGCGTGCCTTCATCCGGTCAGCTGGGATCGTCCAGGTTTCATTGTTGAGGTCGATCTCCAGCCAATCAGCGCGCAGGACCTCTGAAGTGCGCGTAGCTGTGAAGATCAGGAATTGCAGTGCCTTGGAGGAGATGCTGGTATAGCCCTGAAGCTCTGACATGAAGGCAGCGACATCATCGTAGGGCATGGCGGGGTGGTGGGTCACTTTCTTGACCCTTGCCGGCTTGGCCAGCAGCTTGTCGAGGTGGCCACGCCAGCGGGCAGGATTTACGGGGTCTCGGTAGCTGTGCGCTGCGGCGTAGTCGAGAACGTTCTCAATACGGCCTTGCACACGCTTGGCTGTCTCGGTTTTGTTGGTCCAGATCGGCGACAGGATCTTTAGGACGTCCTGGGTGGTGACCTCATCCACTGGCATGGAACCGATCACCGGTCGGGCATACGCCTTGAGCGTGCTGACCCACTGCCGCGCGTGCTTGGCGTTCCGCCAGCTACGGCGGTGAGATTTGATGTAGCGAGCGGCACAGCTGGTGAAGGTGGGAGTCGTCTCGTCTGCTTGTTCTTCCTCTACCTTGGCCTCAAGGGGGTCAACGCCCTCCTTGACGAGACTACGGTTTTTTCCGGCACGAGCACGCGCTTCAGAAAGGCTGACGTCCAAATAGCTACCAAGGCCCATGTCGCGAAGCTTGCCATTTCGCCGGAACCGATAGATCCAGCTAGCTCCCCCTTTCTTGCCGATCTTGAGGTACAGGCCTTCGCCATCGTTGGTCAATCCGGGCTTGGCCTCCCTGACCAGTTTCTGTACCCCGCGTGTGGTGAGCTTTCCCATGGCAGCCTCCTCGTTGCTTGAGAAGCAGCGTACCATACCTGAGCCCATACTCCAGCCCATACTTTGATTCTGCAATCGGCGATACAGCTTCGGATGTCTCTGGACGAAAAAGCCAAAAAAATATATATAAAACAGTTAGTAAAAGTTTGAAGATAGACTTCCCTGTATTTTAATCAAGCGGACTCCCCCTCCGCCACAGAATTTAGAAGGGGAATCAAGTTTAGCTTGATTCCCCTTCGTCGTTTCTACCCCATGGGAACGGTATTGGGAACAAATCTGGGAACGCTTATAGATCCAGAAGTTTCTCGATCATTTCCAATATTGCTTTCTACCTCTCCTGTCCCGGTGTCTTCCGAACAGTTCGATGATGCCCGCCACCAGGCGAGCACCATCGGTGGTTTCACGCCTGCGTCACAGCGTCATGAACGGCGACGCTTCATGGTCCTGGAACTGGTAGACCTTGTAGGGTGCCTGCTTCGGCCCCGGCATGCCGGGGGTGCCGCTGGGCATGCCGGCCAGGCCGATGCCGTCGGCCTCGGGCTGCTGTTCGAACAAAGCCTTTACTGCCGCCAGCGGGACATGCCCTTCGATGGTGTAGTCGCCCATCTTGACCGTGTGGCAGGCGCCCATGCCGTAGGGAACGCCGGCTGTCTGCTTGATCTCGGCAAGCGCCTCGTCGTCGACGATGGTGACGTCGACACCCATTTTTTCCAGATGACGCGCGTAGCCGTCACAGCAGCCGCACTGCGGGTTCTTGTACAGAGTGGCTTCGTGCGGCAGGGCGGCGCTGGCACTGGTGGCGCCCATCAGCAGACCGGTAGTGATCAGAAGGCGAGACAGTGTGATTTTCATGCGTGATAACCCAAGTTGGTGGTAAACAGGTCTGTTATGTGGGGTGCGATGTGGGGGCCGGGACGCCGCAGGGCCGCAGCCCGTTCGGCCGCCATGGGCAACGGCGCAGCAGCAGGCCGTCAACATGGGGTGGTGCTCGGCGTGTGGCGTCGGGGTGGCCCGTCAGCAGGCTCAGGTTCTTGGAGGGCGGCGCGGAGGCTGGGGAATGTGGTCACTCACGGCGGTGGTGGCCATGAACGGGCGAACGGCCGGAGGGATGACCGCAGGCGGGGCCGGGGCGAGAGGAAGAGCACAGGCTGTGCTGCAGTCCGCCTGCATGTCGAGCACCTGTCCCTGATCGAGCATCTTGCCCTGAAGCTGGATGCAATCATCGCGGCAGCTGTCCGTCGCCGCATGAGCGGAGAGCGTCGCCAGGGCGAGCACCAGAACCATCGACAGCGCCAGCAGGCGTTGCCACGTCTTTTGTCCTGATGTCGATAATGTCCAGCGCCGCAATGTCATGGCGGACTCCCCGGTACGTCGACGCCTATTGAACCCCGCCAAACGGAGCGATGCAATCCCGTACCGTCCGCTTGCCGATGTCGGCTCGGGCGAGGGCCGGGATTCACTCCCAGCAGGCGGTGGGAAGCCCTCGTGTCAGGGCCGGGTTGAGCCGGTCGGTCAGTTTCATGGGGTCGAACGACGATATGGCCAGCAGCCGGTCGACATCCTGGATCTGCAGGGCCTTGCGAGTCTTGCGCAACAGGTTCTGGGACTCCATTTCACTCAGCGTTCGGCTGACGTGCACCTTGGTCATGCCGAGAAGCTTGCTGAAATCCCCCTGCGAGAGCGGGACCAGAAAATCCCGTTCGACAGCCGGGTCGACGCGCCGCAGCCGGAAATAGAGCTCGAGCACGAAGTGAGCGATTCGCGCCCGGGCGTCATGACGCAGGATGTTGACCAGACGCTCGCTGATGATGGCTTGCTGTCGGGCGGCCGCGGCGTGAATGGCCAAGGACAGCGAAGAAGACTGCTGGAAGATATCGAGCAGACGCTCGGCGGGGAACGGGCAGACCACCCCCTCCGTCAGCATGACGACGTCAGTCGAGTGGGCCGGAAAGGTCAGCTCGCGAATGCCCATCAGGTCGCCGGGGATGAAGACATCCAGCACCTGCTCCTCGCCGCTTTCGGACTTGTGCATGCTGTAGGCCCAGCCGCAGCGCAGGGTGTACAGGGTATGGGGCGTATCCGCAGCCTCCCACAGCATATGCCCTCTGGCCACCGACCGAGGCGACTGCTCGAGTTCGGCCAGCAGGCGCTTGTCCGTGTCGGACAGCGCCAGGAAGTGCATGAGATTGTCGGAGACGCAGACTTCGTGAGGGGCTGTCGTCATGAAGACACCTGTCCCTAGGGCCATCCGTGCGAGCCAGGATAGCGGCAAATTGAATAATACAGGTTGAGTATTTTTTGCCTTTCATAACATGGGTTATCCAGGGGCGTCGGGTCAAGGGGCGTATGGTGGTACTGGGCACGGACGCCACTCAGGGAAGAACGGGCACGGGACGCTCGCCATGCCAGGGATGCACGAGCAGGAAGCTTGTGGTGAGTTTGCAAGGACACGCGGCGATTGAGGGCCTGCTCCCGGGAGGGGGTGGGCCTTCTCTTTGTCCCGTCCAACGAGCCGTTCCGTTCAACGCGTCTTCGCGATGGGCAGTTCCTGCCAGCGTGTCGTCCAGCGGTTGCTGCGGTTGCCGCAACGCAGCGACCAGGCGGCTCCGGGCGTGGGCATGCCGAATGTCACGGTGTCGCGCCCCATGCGCCGGTTGAGCCGGTCCAGCGTGGCCATGAGCGCGGCGCTGCGCTGTCGTTCGGTCTCGCTCTGTGTGACATCCAGCAGTGAAAGCTGATGATGGTCGATATCGACCAGATCCAGCAGCATCACGCCGCCCTTCAGGAAGCGATACCCCCGGCGATGGATCCGTTCGAGCGCCATCAGGGCGGCCTGCAGGATCAGCCGACTGTCGTCGGTGGGGCGCGCCAACTCGACGATCAGGCTCGGCGCATATTGCGGCAGATCCGGGCGGTGCGGAGGTGTTCGTAGGAACACTTGCACCGCCCGGCACAGGCTGCGCTGTTGGCGCAATTTTTCCGCGCCACGCTGGGCGTGCTGGCGAATCGCCTCGCGCAGCTCGCGGAGTTCATGGGTCAGCCGGCCGAAGCTGCGGGAAGTCATGATCCGCTGCCTGGAGGCATCGGTGGCGTTCATCTCGATGGCCGGGATGCCGCGCAGTTCCAGCACGGTCCGCTCGAGGGGGGTGCCGAAACGGCGGCGAATGTATCGGGCCTCCGCCTGGCGCAGGTCCGCGGCGGTGCGGATACCCACCAGGGGCAGTCGTTCCGCCAACCGGCGGCCGACGCCCCAGATTTCGCCCGGCGGTGTGCGCTGGAGAAGTTCCCGCGTTTCCGGACCATCGGCGGTGAGCCGCAACACACCGTGGCCGCCGGAGTGTGCCTTGGCGGCACGATTGGCCAGCTTGGCCAGGGTGCGAGTGGGCGCGATGCCCACGGAAACTGGAATGCCGGTGTACTGGCGCACCCGGTGGTGCAGGGTGTGGGCCAGGGCGAGGGTGCCTTCGGCATCGAGGCCGTCGAAGCGCACGAACATCTCGTCGATCGAGTAGGGCTCCACCCGCGGGGCAGACTCCTCCAGAACCGCCTGTACCCGGGCGGACATGTCCCCGTAAAGCTCATAGTTGGACGAGAGCAGCACCACGCCGTGACGCCTCGCCAGGGGCTGGAGCTGGAAGGCCGGCGTGCCCATCCTGACGCCCAGCGCCTTGAGTTCCTCCGATCGGGCGATGACGCAACCATCGTTGTTGGAGAGCACCCCCACCGGGACGCCTTCCAGATTGGGCTGGAAGACCCGCTCGCAACTGACATAGAAGTTGTTGCAGTCGACGAGACCGATCATGCGCACCTCACACCGGGTACTGGTGAATCACGGAGCGAATCACGCCCCAGATCCGGCATTCGTGCCCGGCCAGCGGGATCGGCGCATAGCGCGGATTGCCGGAAACGAGGCAGGGGCGGCCGCCATGCACTTCGTAACGCTTGACGATGACCTCGCCGTCGACGAGCGCGGCCACCATGTGGCCGGGGCGCGGGTCCAGCGAGCGGTCGATGATCAGCAGGTCACCGTCGTGCATGCCGAAGTCCTCCATGCTGTCGCCGCTCACGCGCATGAAGAAGGTGGCGCTGGGGCGCTTGATCAGGTGCTCGTTGAGATCGAGCCGATCACTCGTGTAGTCCTGGGCCGGCGAGGGGAAGCCGCTGAGGCCGGCGCGTATGCGGATTTCGGGGAAGGGGAGTGCGAGCGGCATGGCCGGTTGCCGGGGCTGATGGAAGGCGTGTTGCGACATGGCCGGATCCCTGAGGTATGGTTTCTGTATTTATATACAGTATTCAGTGAAAGGTCCGTCATGGCAAATTCGCCGATGCGGAAATGCATGTTTTCAGGCGTGGTGTTGTCGGCAATCGCTTACACGTCGTATGGAGTCTGGCTGATGGGCAGTCTGGAACGCGAGGCCTACATTGAAATCGACAGGTAACAGTCCCTGTCTTGACCCCAACGCATTGTATGGCCCCGCCGTCCGGTGGGGCCTTTTTTGTTTGCGGCGTGCGTTAGCCGAAAAAGCCATTGCTGCCGAGCGTGTCAAGACCCGCCGCCTGGGGCGCTGACTCAGAGTGTTGGCGTGTCGCCCGTTACCAGCGACGCGACACGCCGCTCCCGCTCGGCGCGGCGCAACATGCGCAGCCGCGAGCGAATCTCGTCGCGCTCCAGGTAGCAGCCCTGCAGCCAGCGCTGCCCCGAGTCGCCCGCAAAGGCGTCGCGGGCATGCAGCAGCCGCCGGTTGTCGAAGATCACCAGGTCGCCGGGGTGGTAGGTGAAGCGCATGGCAAAATGCGGTTCATGCAGCATCCGTTGCAGGGTGGTCAATGCCGCGTAGGCTGGTTCCACGTCATCGAACGGCGCCATCAGCGGCCCGCGCAGGAAATCGGCGATGCGTACCTCGCTCAGTCGGCCGCTGTCGTCGCGCCGGATCATCGGCGCGTACCAGACGTAGTCGCTGGTGCGGGCGGTGTTGGCGTAGCACCACTTGACGCGGGTCAGCGTCTCGAAGGCATACGGGTCACGCTCCCGCAGGGCCTCGGCGACCGCGAAGCCGTCCATCATCACCGCCTGGCCGCCGGCGACGCTGTTTTCCAGGCAGTGCAGCAGCTGCAGGCCGGGCTGGTATTCGCGGGTGGGCAGGTCGACGTGTGGCGGCAGGGCGATCGAGGTATAGGCATTGGAGTCCGGATCGGGCTTGGCGCGCACGTCGAACAGGCTGCCGAAGTTGGTACTCCGCAGCGGGCCGATACGCTCGGCGATGCGCGCCAGGGTGCCGGGCTCGGTGGGCAGGTTGCGCAGCCGCACCAGGCCGTGGCTCAGCACCGCGGTGAGTGCCGACTCGAGCAGGGCCTGCGCGTCGGGGGCCTCTGGCTCGCGTTCGAGCCAGCCAGCGGCATCGAGGCTGTGCGGGGCGTCGTGGCGATCGCCGGTCCAGACGGTGACGGGCACCAGTGGGGCATCGATATGCTCGGTGTTCGAGTAGTCATGGGCGCGCAGCCAGCCCGGGTGGAAGCGCAGCGTGCGCTGTTCCGGGGCGAAGGTCACGCTGAGCGCCCCGGTGTCGTCCAGCCGGGCGGCCTCGACGGTCGGCCAGGCGCCGAGCCGTGATAGATCGAGGGTTCGCTCGCGGGTCGCCGGGTTGACGGTGCTGTCGTCCGCGGCGTTCTCGCGCAACCAGATGCTGTGATAATGGCTCGTTCGGCCGTCCTGCCAATGCAGCGTGACAAGATGGGGCTGGTGCTCGACGGTAGAGAGCCGGGTCTCTACCGGCCAGGCGTCGTAGTCGGGTGTCGGTGGCAGTTGATCGGGGCTGTCAGGTGCATGTTGCATCAGGGTCTCCGTCGCGAAGCGGGCATGTCATCGAGCATGCCGGTGCATCGTGACGGCGGGTTCGCCGCAGGCGACGTTTTCTTGACGTTGGTCGTCGTGTCAGGTGGCGCTCGGTTTCAGGCGCGTCTGGCGAGGACTTTCGCGGTAGCGCTGGCGGTAGGCACGCGAAAAGCTCGATGCCGAGGTGAAGCCGCAGGCCAGGCCGATGCTCAGGATGTCGTGGTCGGTTTCCTGCAGCAGCTGGCGGGCCCGCGCCAGGCGCAGGTGGCGATAGTAGTCGCGTGGCCGCACCCCCAGCTCCTGCTCGAAAAGCCGCTGCAGCTGGCGCAGCGACAGGGCGACCCTCGAGGCGATCCGGTCCAGAGGCAGTGGGGATTCGACATGTCGTTCCATCAGGGCGACGGCATCCACCAGGGCGGGCTTGTGGGTGCCGAGGCGCTGCACCAGGGCCTGACGCTGCTGGTGCTGGGGCGTGCGGCCCTGGTCGTGGATCAGCTGCTCGCTCACGGCAGTGGCCAGTGCCCGGCCGTGACGCCGGGCGATCAGGTCGAGCGACATGTCCATGGCGGCCGCGCCGCCGGCGCAGGAGAAACCCTGCTCGGTGACTTCGAACAGCGACTCGACGGCGTCGATATCGGGAAAGCGCTCGCGAAAGGCGGGCAGGCTCTCCCAGTGCAGGGTCACGCGACGTCGTGCCAGCAGCCCGGCCCGGGCGAGGATGATGCTGCCGGTATCGATGCCGCCCAGCGCGCAGCCGTCCTCGGCGAGACGGTGCAGCCAGCGCAGGGTGTGCCGGGTCAGCGTCGCCTCCGGCTCGAAACTGCTGCAGATCGCCAGGCTGGGCAGCCGGGGCGCCGTGTCCGGCGAGGCATCGGCGAGCAGCGTCATACCGTTGCTGGCGGTGATCGGCTCGCCGTCCTGGGTGATGATCTTCCAGGCGAACAGCTCGCGGCCTGCGACCCGATTGGCGATGCGCAGTGGCTCGACGGCGGAGAAGAACGCCACCATCGCGAAGCGGGGCATCAGCAGGAAGCCGAGCGTTTCGGGGAAAGGGCCGGTGTAGTGAAGTCGCATGTCGCCGTCGAAGCCTTGGCTGCCTGAAGCCGGCATGGTAACCGATGGCGGTCGTCAGGCAAGGCGCCGCCGGTGCTAGGCAGTGGCCCCTGCCTTGGCGTATTGTTGCCCGGCCCGGTCACCGCAGACGTCATGACGTGTGCTGTCTCGCAGTGTGCGGCGGCAGGGCGAAAGCGGGTGGTTTGCCGGTCAGGAGAGAGGATGAAGCGCGCGTTCTGGTGGGTGGTTCTGGGCATGTTGTTCGTCTTGCCGTCATGGGCTCGGGCGGCTCCGGAGACGGACAAGGTCTGGGTGTTGATCGATCATGCCAGTTCGACCCTGACGGTCTATCGAGGCCAGCAGGAAATCGAACGTTTTCATCCCGTCGCCGTGGGGCGACGAGGAGTCGCCGACACGCGATTGCGGGGCGATATGACCACGCCCAGCGGTGTCTATCATGTCACACGATTCAATTATGATAGTGACTTTCATCTCTTTATCGGGCTGGATTTTCCCAACCTGACCCAGGCTCGTCGGGCTGAGGAAACCGGTGTCCTGAGTGAGCGGGAGTTCGAGCGTTACCTGCGTTTCTATCGACGGCATGGGCGACCGCCTCAGGACACGGTGCTGGGCGGTGACATCGGTATTCACGGGCTGGGTCAGGCCGACCCCGTCATGCATCGTCGCTTCAATTGGACACAGGGTTGCGTTGCCGTGACCAACCCGCAGATCGATCGTCTGGGCGAGCTGGTGCAACTTGGCACCAAGGTCATCATCCGCTAGTTTCTAGGGTGGAAGTGATGCAGGTTTGCTTGCATCATAGAGGCGGGTTTCATGGACGACGACCATCGTTGCCCTGAAGACCTGCCGAGCAGGAATCCAACGCAAAGAACCAAGGATAGACTCTAAGGAGATCATGATGGCTAACAGCTTCAGCAGCGCTCTCAAGCTTTCCGCAGTTGGTGCCGCCATGCTGGTCATGGCAGGCTGTGCTGCACAGGGCGGTGACGAGCAGAGCAAGTGGGATCAGATGGATTCCGATGTCGCCGAGGCTCGCAGCATGTCGAGCGAGGCGCTGAACACCGCCAACCAGGCGCAGCAGACTGCCCAGTCTGCCCTGCAGATGGCGCGTGAAAACCGTCAGGCCATGGACCGCATGTTCCAGCAGTCCATGCAGAAGTAATGCGACGATTCTGCCTCGCGGAGAGGCAGAATCTGCATGACGAAGGCCCCGCTCCGGCGGGGCCTTCGACGTTTCGGGGCACACTCGGGGCGTGCAGGTCAGGCGGCCGCCGCCTTGCGATTCAGGGTCTCGAGCAGGGCTTCGACCACCGCGAAGCGCCGGGCCTCGTCGGCCATGTCGGCCTCGAAGCGCAGGGTCTCCGCGCCATCCAGCCGGTACTGCTCGGGGTTCTGCTGAATCAGCTGCACCAGGGTCATGGGGTCGACGGCCGGATGGTCGCCGAAGATCACGCGTCCGCGTGACTCGCCGGCTTCCAGGCGCACGATGCCCAGCCGCTCGGCGCGCTGGCGCAGCCGGGTCTGGCGCATCAGCGTCTTGACCGGCGCCGGCAGCAGCCCGAAGCGGTCGATCATCTCGACCTGCAGTTCCTTGAGCGCGGCCTCGTCATCGGCATGGCTGATGCGCTTGTACATGACCAGCCGCTGCTGGACGTCATGCAGGTAGTCGTCGGGAATCAGCGCCGGCAGATTGAGGCTGATCTCCACGCCTTCCTCGAGCGGCGCCTCGATGTTGGGCGTCCTGCCGGCACGGATCGCCTTCACCGCGCGGTCGAGCATCTGCATGTAGAGGCTGTAGCCGACGGTTTCCATCTGGCCGCTCTGTTCGTCGCCGAGCAGTTCGCCGGCGCCGCGAATCTCCATGTCGTGGCTGGCCAGGGTGAAGCCGGCGCCGAGGTCCTCGGCCTGGCCGATGGCCTCGAGCCGCTTCACGGCATCCCTGGTCATCGCCCTGGGATGCGGGGTGAGCAGGTAGGCATAGGCCTGGTGGTGGCTGCGGCCCACGCGGCCGCGCAGCTGGTGCAGCTGGGCCAGGCCGAACTTGTCGGCGCGCTCGATGATGATGGTGTTGGCGCTGGGCACGTCGATGCCGGTCTCGATGATCGTCGAGCACACCAGCACGTTGAAACGCTGGTGATAGAAGTCCGACATGATCCGCTCCAGCGAGCGCTCGGGCAGCTGGCCGTGGGCCACCGCGACCCGGGCCTCGGGCACCAGTTCGCGTATCGCCTCGGCGCTCTGCTCGATGGTCTTGACCTCGTTGTGCAGCACGTAGGCCTGGCCGCCGCGCAGGATCTCGCGCAGCAGCGCCTCCTTGATCACGCCATCGTCGCGCTGCTGGACGAAGGTCTTCACCGACAGGCGGCGTGCCGGCGGGGTGGCGATGATCGATAGATCGCGAATGCCGCTCATGGCCATGTTGAGCGTCCGTGGGATTGGCGTGGCGGTCAGCGTGAGGATGTCGACCTCGGCGCGCAGGTTCTTGAGCCGCTCCTTCTGACTGACCCCGAAGCGATGTTCCTCGTCGACGATCAGCAGCCCCATGTTGGGGAACTTCATCGACTTGGAGAGCAGCTTGTGGGTGCCGATGACGATGTCGGCACGGCCTTCCTCGATGCGCTTCAGGGTGTCGGCCTGGCCCTTGCCGCCGGTGAAGCGCGAGATCAGCTCGACTTGCACCGCGGTGTCGGCGAAGCGATCGCGGAAGTTGTCGTAGTGCTGGCGGGCGAGCAGGGTGGTGGGCACCAGCACCACCACCTGGCGGCCCGAGTGCACGGCGAGGAAGGCGGCGCGCATGGCGACCTCGGTCTTGCCGAAGCCGACATCGCCGCAGACCACCCGGTCCATGGGGCGTGGCGCGGTCATGTCGCCGATCACCGCCTGGATTGCCGCGCGCTGGTCGGGGGTCTCCTCGAACGGGAAGCTGGCGGCGAAACGCTGGTAGTCCTCGCCGGGCGCTTCGCAGGCGAAGCCTTCGCGGGCCTCGCGGCGCGCGTAGATGTCGAGCAGTTCGGCGGCGGTATCGCGGATGCGCTCGGCGGCCTTCTTCTTGGCCTTGTCCCAGGTGTCGGAGCCCAGCTTGTGCAGCGGGGCGAGCTCATCACTGGCGCCGGCATAGCGCGAGATCAGGTGCAGGCTGTCGACCGGCACATAGAGCCGTGCGCCGTCGGCATACTCGAGCGCCACGAACTCGGCGGCCTGGCCGCCGGCCTCGAGGGTCTCGAGGCCCAGGTAGCGGCCCACGCCGTGGGCCTGGTGCACCACCGGAGCGCCGGGTCGCAGCTCCGAGAGGTGGCGGATCGCCAGCTCGTTGTCGTCGGTGGCCTTCTCGCGGCGACGGCTCTGGCGGACCACATCGCCGAACAGCTCGGTCTCGGTGATCACCGCCAGTGCCGGGTCATCGAGGTTCAGCCCTTCCTCGAGCAGCCCCTCGGTAATCGCCAGCGGCGTGTCATCGGCCAGGAAACTCTGCCAGCTATCGGCATGGGGAATCTCGCGGTGCAGGACGGCAAGGGTTTCCTCCAGGGCCTCGCGGCGGCCGCGGGATTCGGCGACGAACAGGATGCGCTGGCCGGCGTGCGCGGTCAGGTAGCGCTCGAGTGCGGCCAGCGGTTGCTGCGCACGGGCATTGATCGCCACCTGGGGCGGCGGCTGGGTCGCCGGGTGCCGGGCGTGAGGGTGCGCTTCGTCGCGGGTCAGCTCGAGGCGGGGGCGCGCCTTGATGGCGGCGAACACCTCGGGCACCGGGATGAAGGCCCGGGACGGGGGCAGCAGGGGACGTGTCGGGTCGACGCCGAGGTTCTCGTAGCGGCTCTGGATCGCTGCCCAGTGGTGGTCCGCCGCCTCATGGACGCCGGGCATCAGGGCGATGCGAGTGCCCGCGGCGAGGTGGTCGAACAGCGTCGCGGTTTCCTCGAAGAACAGCGGCAGGTACTGCTCCAGCCCCGGCGAGGGAATCCCCTTGATGGCGTCGTTGTACAGCGGGCACTGGCGCGGGTCGACATCGAACAGCGTCTCGAAGCCCTCACGGAAACAGGCGATCGCCGAGCGCGTCAGCGAGTACTCGTGCGCGGGCAGCAGCTCGATCGTCTCGACCTTGTCGCCGCTTCGCTGGGTGTCGGGGTCGAAGCGGCGCAGGGTGTCGATCTCGTCATCGAACAGGTCGATGCGCAGTGGTGTTTCGCTGCCCATCGGGAAGAGGTCGATCAGCGCGCCGCGCAGGGCGTACTCGCCGGGCTCGTAGACGGTTTCCACCGCACGGTAGCCGGCACGTGCCAGGCGGGTGCGGAAGGCGTCGCGGTCGAGCGTCATGCCGACTTCCAGTGTCATCACCCGCCCGGCGATGTAGTCGGTCGGCGGCAGGCGCTGCATCAGGGTGTTGATCGGCACGATGACGATACCGCCATCGGCGCTCTGCAGGCGACGCAGGGTACGCAGACGCTCGGAGACGATGTCCTGATGTGGCGAGAAACTGTCGTAGGGCAGCGTCTCCCAGTCGGGGAAGGGCAGCACCGGCACGTTCGCGAAGAAGCGCAGGGCGCTTTCCAGGCGCTGGGCACCGGCGGTGTCGGCGGTGATCACCAGCAATTGGGCATCGTCGGCGAGTCGCGCCAGGCTCAGTGGTGTGGCGGCACCGTGGGGTGCCAGGCAGTAAAGCGTGTCGCGAACCCCCGAGGGGCGCGGTGGATCGAGTGGCGAAAAGTCAGGCATGTTCGACAACATTTCGACGTGGCGACGGTGGAGCGATCATAACAGCTGCGAGTGGCTGCCGGGAAAAGCGCGGCCCTTGTGCCTCGTAAACCCGCGGCACAGGCCGATTTTGCGCTTGTAGTCAACCCGTGATTTCTGTAGTGGGCCTACAGCAAGTGCGACCATACAGCGATTGCAGTCCTGTCTCAGCGGCACGGATAATACGTGGGTCATTATCCACGCGATTCCGTAAGGGGCGACTACGTGAGTCAAGACAAGCTCGACACCTGTTTCCAGGAATGGCAGGACAACGAAGCACTGGCCGAAGAGATGATTCCCCTGCTCGGTCAGCTGTACCGCAAGTACAATGTGGTGCCTTCGCTGTACGGCCGCTCGCTGATCATCCGTTCGGTGATCCGGATTCTCAAGAACCACCGCTACGTGAAGAAGGTCGAGGGCACCGAGCTGTCCGTGCGGGATACCCTGCCGATGGTTCGCGCCATGCTGAACCTGGAGCTGGGGCCGGCGCACATTGACCTGGGCAAGCTGGCGGTCGCCTTCAAGCGCAGCGGGCGCAGCGACGTCGAAGCCTTCCTGCGCGAGGAGCTGGCCGAGATTGTCGGCGGCCACGAAACCAACGGCATGGGCGGCGAGCCCAAGGACGTGGTGCTCTACGGCTTCGGCCGTATCGGGCGCATCCTGGCCCGCATCCTGATCGAGAAGGCTGGCGGCGGCAACCTGCTGCGCCTGCGTGCCATCGTGGTGCGCGGCGGTGGCGACGACCTCGAGAAGCGCGCGAGCCTGCTGCGTCGCGACTCGGTCCACGGGCCGTTCTCCGGCTCGATCAGCGTCGATCACGAAAACAGCGCCCTGATCGCCAACGGGCACTATATCAAGGTGATTCACGCCGACTCGCCTGCCGAGATCGATTACACCGCCTACGGTATCGACAACGCCATCGTCGTCGATAACACCGGCAAGTGGCGCGACGAGGAGGGGCTGTCCCAGCACCTGGCGAGCAAGGGCGTGGCCAAGGTGCTGCTGACCGCGCCGGGCAAGGGCGATCTCAAGAACATCGTCTACGGTATCAATCACGGCGACATCGGCGACGAGGACCGGATCATCTCCGCGGCGTCGTGCACCACCAACGCCATCGTGCCGGTGCTCAAGGCCATCAACGACGAATTCGGCATCGCCAATGGCCACGTCGAGACGGTGCACTCCTACACCAACGACCAGAACCTGATCGACAATTACCACAAGGGCGATCGCCGCGGCCGCAGTGCGCCGCTCAACATGGTGTTGACCGAGACCGGGGCGGCCAAGGCGGTGGCCAAGGCGCTGCCGGAGCTGTCCGGCAAGCTCACCGGCAACGCGATTCGCGTGCCGACGCCCAACGTCTCCATGGCGATCCTCAACCTGAACCTGACGCGCGAGGCCGACCGGCAGACCCTCAACGACTACCTGCGTCGCATCTCGCTGGACTCGCCGCTGCAGAAGCAGATCGACTACGTCGACTCGCCCGAGGTGGTGTCCTCGGACTTCGTCGGCAACCGCCACGCCGGCATCGTCGATGCCAAGGCGACCATCGCCGACGGCACCAATGCCGTGCTCTACGTCTGGTACGACAACGAGTTCGGCTACAGCTGCCAGGTGGTGCGCATCCTCCAGTCCATGTCCAACGTGCGTTTCCGCTACCTGCCTCGCGCCCGCGACTGACGGGCCTTTGCGGCGCCCCGCCCGGGGCGCCGCCTGTCTTCTGCCGGCGCCGTCACTCTCCGGCTGCTGGTGGCCTTTCGATCGGTGTCTCTTTATAATGGCTGCGTTTTTTTGGGCGCGGTCCGTATGGCCACGGGCTGTACATATCACAATATTCTGACAAGAAAGTTTTCGAGCACCGTGACTGTTGCCGCTCACGACGCAGGCCTGCGCGTCGGAGTCATTGCCATGTCGTGCGTCGAACCCCTTTCCTTGCTAATCAGATTCGATAACTGGGCGAGACTATGATCGAAGTCAAACGAGGCCTGGATCTCCCCATCGCGGGGGCGCCCGAGCAGCGTATCGAGGATGCGCGGCCGGTGCGCCACGTGGCCGTCCTGGGCACCGACTATGTCGGCATGAAGCCGACGATGGAAGTCCGGGAGGGGGATCGGGTGAAACTGGGGCAGCGCCTCTTCACCGACAAGAAGATCCCGGGAGTGACCTTCACCTCGCCGGCGGCCGGCGAGGTGGTCGAAATCAACCGTGGCGAGCGGCGTCGCCTGCTGTCGGTAGTGATCAAGGTCGATGATGCCGAGGAGCAGGTGGCGTTCACCGCCCATGGTGCCGATGCCCTGGAGCGGCTCGAGCGTCAGTCGGTGGTCGATCAGCTGGTCGAGTCCGGGCTGTGGACCGCGCTGCGCACCCGGCCCTTCTCGCGCACGCCGGCACCGGATGCCGAGCCGGCCAGCATCTTCGTCACCGCCATCGACACCCATCCGCTGGCTGCCGACCCCGCGCTGGTCATCAACGAGCAGCCCGAGGCGTTCGCCAACGGCTTGAAGGTGCTGGGGCGTCTCACTCAGGGCAAGGTGTTCCTGTGCCATGCACCGGATGCCAGGCTGCCTGGTTCCGACGTGGCCGGCGTGCAGGCCGAGAGCTTCAAGGGGCCGCATCCGGCGGGCCTGGTAGGCACCCATATCCACCATCTGTCGCCGGTCAGTCTGACGCGCCAGGTCTGGCACCTGGGCTATCAGGACGTGATCGCCATCGGCAAGCTGTTCGCCGAGGGCAAGCTCGACGTCAGCCGGGTGATCGCGCTGGGCGGACCGCGCGCCGAAAAGCCGCGCCTGATCCGCACACGGATGGGAGCGAGCTGCCGTGAGCTGCTCGACGGCGAGATCGCTTCGGCCGACAACGACACCCGCGTGATCTCGGGCTCGGTGTTCGGCGGCAAGGTCGCCGAGGGCGCGCTGAGCTATCTGGGCCGCTTCCACCAGCAGATCAGCCTGCTCGAGGAAGGCAACAAGCGCAGCTTCATGGGCTGGCTGTCGCCGGGGCGCGACCGTCACTCGGTGCTGGGTATCTATCTGTCGCGGCTGACCGGCCTGCACAACTATGCGCCGACGACCACCACCAACGGTTCCGAGCGCGCCATGGTGCCGGTGGGCGCCTACGAGGCGGTGATGCCGCTGGATATCCTGCCGACCCAGCTGCTGCGGTCGCTGATCGTCGGCGACATCGAAACGGCCATGCAGCTCGGCTGCCTCGAGCTGGATGAGGAAGACCTCGCGCTGTGCACCTATGTGTGCCCCGGCAAGTACGAGTACGGTCCCATCCTGCGCGACAATCTCACCACGATCGAGAAAGAGGCTTGATGATGGGCATCCGACAGACACTCGACAATCTCGAGCCGCACTTTCACAAGGGAGGCAAGTACGAGAAGTTCTACGCGCTCTACGAAGCCGTGGACACTATCTTCTACTCGCCCCCCGACGTCACCCGCACCACCTCGCATATCCGTGACGGCATCGATCTCAAGCGGATCATGATCACGGTGTGGTTCTGCACCTTCCCGGCGATGTTCTTCGGCATGTACAACGTCGGTCTGCAGGCCAACCAGGCCATCGCCGACGGCTACAGTGCCCTGGGTGGCTGGCGCGAGGCGGTAACCATGCTGCTGGCCAGCGGCAACGATCCGGCGAACTGGTGGGACAACTTCGTACTGGGCGCCACCTACTTCCTGCCGATCTATTTCGTGACCTTCGTGGTCGGCGGTTTCTGGGAGGTGCTGTTCGCCGTCAAGCGCGGTCACGAGGTCAACGAAGGCTTCTTCGTCACCTCGGTGCTGTATGCGCTGATCCTGCCGGCGACCATCCCGCTGTGGCAGGTGGCGCTGGGCATCACCTTCGGTGTGGTGATCGGCAAGGAAGTCTTCGGCGGTACCGGCAAGAACTTCCTCAACCCGGCACTCACCGGCCGCGCCTTCCTGTATTTCGCCTATCCGGCGCAGATTTCCGGTGACTCCGTGTGGGTGCCGGCGGACGGCTACACCGGTGCCACCGCGCTTTCCACGGCCCACGGCGACGGCATGATGGCCCTGCACCAGCAGATGAGCTGGACCGATGCCTTTTTCGGCTTCATCCCCGGGTCGATCGGCGAGGTCTCGACCCTGGCGATCCTGATCGGTGCCGCGGTGCTGCTGTGGACCAAGATCGCCTCTTGGCGGATCATGCTCGGCGTGTTCCTGGGCATGGTGGCGACCAGCTCGCTGTTCAACGTCATCGGCTCCGACACCAATGCGCTGTTCGCCATGCCCTGGTACTGGCATCTGGTGATCGGCGGCTTCGCCTTCGGCATGGTGTTCATGGCCACCGATCCGGTGTCCGCCTCGATGACCGACACCGGCAAGTGGGTGTTCGGTGCCCTGATCGGGGTCATGACCGTGCTGATCCGCGTGGTGAACCCGGCGTTCCCCGAGGGCATCATGCTGGCGATCCTGTTCGCCAACCTGTTCGCCCCGCTGATCGACCACTTCGTGGTGCAGGCCAACATCAAGCGTCGGCAGAAGCGTGAAGCGGCTGTCACGATGAGCAAGGAGACCGCCTGATGGCCAGCAACAACTCCGTCAAGAAGACCCTCACGGTCGCGTTCGCGCTGTGTATCGTCTGTTCCGTGGTGGTCGCCTCGGCAGCGGTCGTGCTGCGGCCGACCCAGCAGAAGAACCAGGAACAGGACCGCATGCGCAACCTGCTCCAGGTGGCCGAGCTCTACAAGCCCGGCAAGGATATCCGAGACCTGTACGACGAGCTGGTCACGCCGCGCGTGGTCAACCTGAAGACCGGGGAGTATGCCGAGGACAAGAACCCCGAGACCTTCAACCAGTTCGAGGCCGCCAAGGACCCGGCGCAGTCGATCACCCTGTCCGGCAGTGACGACATTGCGGGTATCGGTCGTCGCGAGAACTACGCTACGGTATATCTGGTAGGGGACCCCGACCGTCCCGACGAGATCATCGTGCCGGTTCGCGGTCAGGGGCTGTGGTCGCTGATGTCCGGCTATCTGGCCCTCAAGGGTGACGGCAACACCGTCGTTGGCCTGTCCTTCTACGATCAGGGGGAAACCCCGGGACTCGGCGGCGAGGTTGAAAATCCCAAGTGGAAGGCCCTGTGGGACGGCAAGAAGATCTATCCGGAAGACAGCATGGATCCGGCCATCAAGCTGGTGAAGGGCGGTGTCGGGCCCCAGACGCCGGATGCCATCCACAAGGTGGACGCGCTCTCCGGGGCGACCCTGACCAGCAAGGGGGTAACCCATCTGCTGCAATTCTGGCTGAGTGACGAAGGCTTCGCCGAGTACTTGGCCCGGTTCCGCGACAAGACGCAAGGAGCGTAAGCCATGGCTGCCTATACGCCCAAAGGCGTGCTGACCACGCCGATCTTCAAGAACAACCCGATCGCCCTGCAGATTCTGGGGATCTGCTCCGCGCTGGCGGTCACCAACTCCATGAGCACCTCGCTGGTCATGGGGCTGGCGGTCATCGCGGTCACGGCGTTCTCGAGTTTCTTCGTGTCCCTGATTCGCCGTCAGATCCCGTCGTCGATCCGCATCATCGTGCAGATGACGATCATCGCCTCGCTGGTCATCGTGGTCGACCAGGTGCTCAAGGCCTATGCCTACGAGATCTCCAAGCAGCTCTCGGTGTTCGTCGGCCTGATCATCACCAACTGCATCGTGATGGGCCGCGCCGAGGCCTTCGCCATGCAGAACGGGCCGGTGATGAGTTTCCTCGACGGTGTCGGCAATGGCCTCGGTTACACTGTGCTGCTGTTGGCCGTGGGCTTCTTCCGTGAGCTGTTCGGTTCCGGCAGCGTGTTCGGCTTCACCGTGCTGCAGCCGGTCAACGACGGCGGCTGGTATGTCACCAACGGCCTGCTGCTGCTGCCGCCCTCGGCGTTCTTCGTGATCGGCCTGATCATCTGGGGTCTGCGCAGCGTCAACCCGGAACAGGTCGAGGAAAACGAGTTCAAGATCACGGCCAACACCAAGGCCAAGGAGGCAGCGTAAATGTTCGAACATTACCTGAGCCTGTTCGTGAAGGCCGTGTTCGTCGAGAACATGGCCCTGGCCTTCTTCCTCGGCATGTGCACCTTCATGGCGGTGTCCAAGAAGGTCTCCTCGGCCATCGGTCTGGGCGTGGCGGTCATCGTGGTGCTGACGATCACCGTGCCGGCCAACAACCTGATCCTGCACTACCTGCTGCAGGAGGGCGCCTTGAGCTGGACCGGTGTCGAGGGCGCCGAGAACATCGACCTGTCGTTCCTCGGCCTGCTCAGCTACATCGGCGTGATCGCGGCGATCGTGCAGATCCTCGAGATGTTCCTCGACAAGTTCGTGCCCACGCTCTACAACGCGCTGGGCGTGTTCCTGCCGCTGATCACGGTCAACTGCGCGATCCTCGGCGCCTCGCTGTTCATGGTGCAGCGTGACTACAGCTTCGGCGAGTCGGTGATCTACGGCTTTGGTGCCGGTGCCGGCTGGACGCTGGCGATCACCGCGCTGGCGGGCATCCGCCAGAAGCTCAAGTACAGCGACGTGCCTGCCGGCCTGCGGGGCCTGGGCATCACCTTCATCACCGTGGGGTTGATGTCGCTGGGCTTCATGTCCTTCTCCGGCATCCAGCTGTAAGCACAACACGACAATAGGAAACCGACATGGTCGATACATCGATTATCGTGCTCGGCGTCGTCATGTTCACCGTGATCGTCATTGGCCTGGTGGCGATCATCCTGGCGGCGCGCAGCCGACTGGTGAGCAGCGGTGACGTGACCATCGAGATCAACGACGATCCCGACAACACCCTGACCACGCAGGCCGGCGGCAAGCTGCTGCAGACCCTGGCCTCCAACGGCATCTTCCTGTCCTCCGCCTGTGGCGGCGGGGGCTCCTGCGCCCAGTGCAAGTGCCGGGTCACCGAGGGGGGCGGCTCGATCCTGCCCACCGAGGAATCCCACTTCACCATGGGCGAGAAGAAGGAAGGCTGGCGACTGTCCTGCCAGGTGCCGGTCAAGCAGAACATGAAGATCGAGGTCCCCGAGGAGGTCTTCGGCGTCAAGAAGTGGGAATGCGAGGTCATCGAGAACCCCAACGTCGCCACCTTCATCAAGGAGCTCAACCTCAAGCTGCCGGAAGGCGAGGAAGTGGCCTTCCGTGCCGGCGGCTATGTGCAGCTGGTGGCACCGCCCTACGACGTCAAGTTCTCCGACTTCGATATCGAGGAGGAGTACCGGGGCGACTGGGAGAAGTTCGGCCTGTTCAATGTCTCCCACAAGAACGACGAGGAAGTGATCCGCGCCTACTCGATGGCCAACTACCCGGAAGAGAAGGGCATCCTCAAGTTCAACATCCGTATCGCCACGCCGCCGCCCAACACCAGCCATCCGCCGGGCGTGATGTCGACCTACGTCTTCAATCTCAAGGCGGGCGACAAGGTCACGGTGATGGGGCCGTTCGGCGAGTTCTTCGCCAAGGACACCGACGCCGAGATGGTGTTCATCGGCGGTGGTGCGGGCATGGCGCCGATGCGTAGCCACATCTTCGACCAGCTCAAGCGCCTGGATACCAAGCGCAAGGTCTCGTTCTGGTACGGTGCGCGCTCCTGGCGCGAGACCTTCTACAACGAGGAATACGACAAGCTGGCCGAAGAGCACGACAACTTCGAGTGGCATCTGGCGCTTTCTGACCCGCAGCCGGAAGACAACTGGACCGGGTACACGGGCTTCATTCACAACGTGCTCTACGAGAACTATCTCAAGGATCACCCGGCGCCCGAGGACTGCGAGTACTACATGTGCGGGCCGCCCATGATGAACGCGTCGGTGATCAAGATGCTGACCGACCTCGGGGTGGAGCCGGAGAACATCCTGCTGGATGACTTCGGCGGATGACCGCGCCAGTCAGACCAACCGCAACAGGGCCGCTCAAGGCCCTGTTGTCGGTAGTGGCCCTGGCAATTCTGCTGGCCGGTTGCGACGGTCGCCCGGACGTGGCGGCCCATCGCTTTCAGGGTCCGATCTTCGGTACCGGCTACCACGTTACCGTCTACGCCGCGCTCGACGAGGCCGAGGACAAGGCGCTGGGGCAGGGCATTCTCGACACGCTGCAACATGTCGACCACCTGATGTCCACCTACAAGCCGGATTCGGAACTGTCGCGCTTCAACCGCTATCCGGTCGGCGTGCCGTTCTTCCTCTCGCCGCAGACGGCCGAGGTCATCCGCGAGTCCCTGCGGATCGCTCGACTCTCCAATGATGCCTTCGACGTGACCGTGGGGCCGGCAGTCAACCTGTGGGGATTCGGTCCCGATGGGCGGCCGGACCGGGTGCCCGACCCGACCGCGCTTACCGCGGCGTTGGCGCGGATCGACATCCATGCCCTCAAGCTCGACGGCGACACGCTGACCAAGACCAAGCCGGTCTACGTCGACCTGTCGGCGATCGCCAAGGGCTACGGCACCGATCAGGTCGCCGACTACCTGGAGAAACAGGGTGTCGACAGTTATCTGGTCGAGGTGGGCGGTGAGATTCGCACTCGCGGGCAAAAGCCGGATGGCGCCGAATGGCGAATTGCCGTCGAGAAGCCGGTCTCCAGCGAGCGCAGTGTGCAACGGGTCATCGACCTGGGCACGTCGGCGGTGGCCACCTCCGGGGATTACCGCAACTATTTCGAGCAGGACGGCGTGCGCTATTCGCACACCATCGACCCGCGAACCGGCCGGCCGATCACCAACCATGTCGCCTCGGTGACGGTGATCAGCGAACGTTGTGCCACCGCGGATGCCCTGGCCACGGCGCTGACCGTGATGGGCGAGCAGGCGGCACTGGATCTGGCCGAACGGGAAAACCTGGCGGTCTACTTGATTGTCAGAACGGATGAAGGGTTCGACATTCGCATGAGTTCGGCTTTCGCGCCCTATCTTGAAGGGGCGAAGACAGTCGGCAAGGAGGAATGACATGACGATCTGGCTACTGGTACTGGGTGCCATGCTGTTGCTGGTAACCGCAATGTCGGTGGGGGTGCTGCTCGGCCGCAAGCCGATCACCGGCTCCTGTGGCGGGCTCAACAACCTCGGGCTCAAGGATGGCTGTGATATCTGCGGCGGCAAGGATGAGGTCTGCGAGGAGGAAAACCGCAAGCGCCGGGCCGGTGCCCGTCGGCAGTCCGATGAGCAGCGCGGCCTGGACCTGGGCTACGACGCGACACGCCGGTGAGCCGCGGCGGCTGGCCACGGGCGAGCCGCCGCCCCCATCTATCAGAACCAACGAGGAGACGCGAGAACTGATGGCAGTCCATAACTACGATGTGGTGGTGATCGGTACCGGGCCGGCCGGGGAGAGTGCGGCGATCAATGCGGCCAAGCATGGCAAGCGGGTGGCCATCATCGAGAAGCAGCCGGCCGTGGGCGGCAACTGCACGCACTGGGGGACGATTCCCTCCAAGGCGCTGCGCCATCAGGTCAAGCAGATCATGCAGTTCAACACCAACCGCATGTTCCGCGATATCGGCGAACCCCGTTGGTTCTCGTTTCCCCGGGTGCTCGAGCGCTCGCGGGTGACCATCGATCAGCAGGTGGAGATGCGCACCACCTTCTATGCGCGCAACCGCATCGACCTGTTCTTCGGCGTGGCCCGCTTCAAGGACGAGCACACCGTGGTGGTGCGCGACAACCACGAAGGCGCCGAGGAGCTCTGCGCCCAGAAGATCGTCGTCGCCACCGGCTCGCGTCCCTACCGGCCGGGCGACGTCAACTTTCGGCACCCGCGCATCTACTGTTCGGACACCATCCTGGGGCTCTCGCATACGCCGCGTACGCTGATCATCTACGGGGCGGGGGTCATCGGCTCCGAATACGCGTCGATCTTCTCCGGGCTGGGCGTCAAGGTCGACCTGATCGACACGCGTGATCGTCTGTTGTCGTTCCTCGACGACGAGATCAGCGACGCGCTGTCCTATCACCTGCGCCACCATGGCGTGCTGGTACGTCACAACGAGGAGTACGAGAAGGTCGAGGGTGACGAGTCCGGCGTGGTGGTACACCTGAAGTCGGGCAAGAAACTGCGCGCCGACGCCTTCCTGTGGGCCAACGGCCGTACCGGCAACACCGACGAGCTGGGTCTGGAGACCATCGGCCTGGAGGCCAACGGCCGCGGTCAGCTGACCGTCGATGATCACTATCGCACGGCGATCCCGCACATCTATGCCGTGGGCGACGTGATCGGCTGGCCGAGCCTGGCCAGTGCCGCCTATGACCAGGGGCGCAGCGCCAGCGACGAATTCCTCGATGAGCCGTTTCGCTTCGTTACCGACATACCCACCGGCATCTACACGATTCCCGAGATCAGCTCGGTGGGGCGTACCGAACGCGAACTCACCGAAGCGAAGGTGCCCTACGAGGTGGCGCAGGCCTTCTTCAAGGATACCGCCCGCGCCCAGATCACCGGCGATACCGTGGGTATGCTGAAGATCCTCTTCCATCGCGAGACGCTGGAGATTCTCGGCATCCACTGCTTCGGCGACCAGGCCTCCGAGATCGTGCACATTGGCCAGGCGATCATGCAGCAGCCGGGCGAGGCCAACAGCCTCAAGTACTTCATCAATACCACCTTCAACTATCCCACCATGGCGGAAGCCTACCGGGTGGCCGCCCAGAACGGTCTCAATCGCCTGTTCTGAGCGCCGGCAGTTTTCGGGCACAGCGTCGGGCCCGCCACAGCGCGGGCCTGCATGTTCATCTCATCGCGACAGGAGGTCAGGATGCGCAAGGAACGTGACCCGCAGAGCAACGACTGGATCTTCACCATCGGCCACGAGGAACTGGTGATCCATCGGCGCTACGAGGTCCTGAGCATCATCAACGATGCCATGCTGGGGATCTGGTTCACCGTCGGCAGCATCTGCTTCTTCTACGAAGGCTTCCTCAAGACACTGGGCGTCTGGCTGTTCGTGATCGGCAGTGTGCAGTTGCTGATTCGTCCCATGATTCGCCTGCATCGCTACGTGTATTTCAAGCGGATGCCTGATACCGACCAGGACTACTGACTCGCCGGGGGCGCACCCTTACCGGCTGCGGTAACGGTAGACGCGCAGGCTGGGCAGGAAGACGTCTTCCTCGAGGCGCTCGTCGCTGCGCTTGGCGCGGGTGCGGCCTTCCGGCGGGCGGGGCAGCGGCGTGTTGTGCTGTGGCAATCGTGCGTTCGGGGCGGGAATGAACAGCGGCAGGGGCAGGTTCATGGCGCGCCGCTCACGGCCGTCGGCGAGCGGTTCGGCGAAAAACAGGTTGGCGCGCATCACCGGCGCCTGTTTCTGGACCTGGGCCAGTGGCTCGCTCGACGGCAGCCTGGCGAGCTGTTCCAGCTGGATGCGAATGTGCGCTGCCTCACTGTCCATCGCCAACAGCCGCTGCTCGGCCTCGCGCACGCTGAGACGCTTGATCGAACGGCCACTCGAGTACCAGGCCAGGCGAACCCGGGACAGGGGGGCGTCGGCGACGGGAATGTGCCGCCAGCACTGCTTGAGATGCAGGCGGGCCAGCCCCTGG
The DNA here is from genome assembly GCF_055145905.1 of Modicisalibacter sp. Classification (NCBI taxonomy): domain Bacteria; kingdom Pseudomonadati; phylum Pseudomonadota; class Gammaproteobacteria; order Oceanospirillales; family Halomonadaceae; genus Modicisalibacter; species Modicisalibacter sp. The sequence goes on from NZ_JBSREH010000041.1 coordinate 24,382, forward strand.
CCGCGCAGGTGCTGGTGCAGGGCCGGGTGGCGGAAGGGCAGCACGGCCTTGGCTTCGGGGATCAGGCCGGCGGCCTGATCGCGGATCTCGCCCAACTTGGTGGCGAAGGCGGACTTGCACCGGTTGACCTCACCCACGGCGTCGAGCAGCGCGTCGTCGGCGGCGACCAGGCCCACGTAGCTGCGTGTGGCCCGGCCATCCTGGCCGTCGTGATACCAGACGTCGAAGAGGGCGCCTTCCAGCCAGTCGCGGTCCGGTGTCGGCGTGTCCAGTGCCCAGGCCTCGCGAGGCGCGTCGGCGTAGACATCGAGCAGCCGGTGAGTGGCGTCTATCAGCGAATCGAAGGCGGCTTCGAGTTCGGCCATCAGGCGATACTGGACTTCCATCGGGCTATTCCTTTTTATACCGTTATCTTTGTGCGTCCAGAATAGCTGTCAGGTTGGCAGTTGTCACGCCGCCCGCGCGCCATGGCGACGGGCGGCGGTCATCGATCAGGATTCCACGAGTTCCCGAGGGTCGCGGCCGATCGGGTGGGGCTCTTGGCGGGCTTTTGCCAGCTCGATCTGACGCTGGCGCTCGGCGGCGCGTGCCCGGGTCTTCTCCGAGAGCGAATCCCAGCAGTGCGGGCAGCTCACGCCGGGTTCGTACTTTTCGGACGCCCGGTCGGCCTCGGAGATGGGGCGGCGACAGGCATGGCACTGGTCGTATTCGCCCTCGCTGAGATCGTGCCGAACGGTCACGCGGTTGTCGAAGACGAAGCAGTCGCCGCGCCACAGTGACTGTTCTTCGGGGACCTTCTCGAGATAGTTGAGGATGCCGCCCTTGAGGTGGTAGACCTCCTCGAATCCGGCGTCGAGCATGAAGCTCGACGCCTTCTCGCAGCGAATGCCGCCGGTGCAGAACATGGCTACCTTCTTGTGGCGGCTGGGGTCGTAGTGCGCCTTGATGTACTCGGGGAACTCACGGAACGACTTGGTTCGCGGGTCGACGGCGCCCTCGAAGCTGCCGATTTCCACTTCGTAGTCGTTGCGGGTGTCGATCACCAGTACCTCGGGGTCACTGATCACGTCGTTCCACCGTTCGGGATCGACGTAGGTGCCGACCTGGCGGTTGGGATCGACGCCGGGTACGCCGAGGGTGACGATCTCGCGCTTGAGCTTGACCTTGGTGCGATAGAAGGGATGCGTCTCGCAGTAGGACTCCTTGTGGTCGAGCCCGGCCAGGCGCGGGTCCGCCTTGAGCCAGTCGAGCAGGGCGTCGATGCCCTCGCGAGGGGCGGAGACGGTGCCGTTGATGCCTTCCTCGGCAAGCAGCAGCGTTCCCTTGACGTCATTGGCCTGCATCACGGCGAGCAGCGGCTCGCGCAGTTCCTGATAATCGGTCAGCGTGACGAACTTGTACATCGCCGCCACGACGATGGAATCACTCATGCAGAAGCTCCAGTCAGTCGTCCGCGTAAAGGACGGTCCGGATGGGTATCGAGAGCGGTGGTTGGCACCGCGCGGCGCTATTCTACGGCAAACGGCCGAGACGCGCAGCACGGCGGGGTGTCGCTGGGGCAGGACGGGCGATGCCGCAGCAGTCGCCCGTCAGAATGCGCAAGGCGGTCGGGCGATCAGCGGTCGCGATAGCGCCGGGTCAGGTCGCCGTAGGCATCGATGCGCCGGTCACGCAGGTAGGGCCACATACGGCGGACGTTCTCGCTGCCGGCCATGTCGAGTTCGACCAGCAGGTTCTCGGGCTCGTCGCCGGCATGGGCCAGCAGTTCGCCCTGGGGGCCGCAGATGAAGCTGCCGCCCCAGAAATCGATGCCGGGTGTGACCCCGCTGTGGTCGGCTTCGTGACCGACGCGATTGGCGACCAGCACCGGCAGGCCGTTGGCCACGCCGTGAGCGCGCTGGATCAGCGTCCAGGCGTCCTTCTGGCGGCCTTTCTCCGGCAGGTCGTCGGGCGGATGCCAGCCGATGGCGGTCGGATAGAGCAGCAGCTCGGCGCCGGCCAGTGCCATCAGGCGTGCCGCTTCCGGATACCACTGATCCCAGCACACCAGCACGCCGAGGCGGCCCACCGAGGTGTCGATGGGTTCGAACCCCTGCTCGGCATCGGCGTCACCCGGGGTGAAGTAGAACTTCTCGTAGAAGCCGGGGTCGTCGGGGATGTGCATCTTGCGGTAGTGGCCGACCCGGCCGCGGGCCCGGTCCATCACCACGGCGGTGTTGTGATAGACCCCGGCGGCACGCCGCTCGAAGATCGAGCCGACCAGCACGATGTCCAGCTCCCGGGCCAGTTCGGCCAGGCGCGTGGCGGTGGGGCCGTCCAGTGCTTCGGCCTGGTCGAACAGTGCCGGGTCCTCGTACTGGCAGAAGTAGTGCGTGGCGTGCAGCTCCTGCAGCAGCACCAGTTCGGCGCCCCGGGCGGCCAGGTCGCGAATGCCGGCTTCGCTGGCGGCCAAGCTGCGCGCCTTGTCGGGCCAGGCAGCCTGCTGGACCAGGCCGACCTTGAGGGTCTTCGTCATGTCAGCGCTCCTCTTCTAATGGCGTCGCGTCGGCGGCGTTCAGGCTGCCCCGCGGTAACTGCATGGTCAGGCAGTGTAGGCTGCCATGCTGGCGGATCACAGTACGGCAGTCGATGGGCACGATGTCCCGGTCGGGAAACGCCTCGCCCAGTGCTGCGAGTGCCCGGGTGTCGGCCGGGTCGGCGTAGGTGGGCACCAGCACCGCCGCGTCGAGGATCAGGAAGTTGGCATAGGTCGCCGGCAGTCGGTGGCCGTCCTCGGGGTCGTGGCAGGGCCTTGGCCAGGGCAGCGGGATCAGCCGGTAGGGCGAGCCGTCGCGTCGGCGCAGCGCCTGAAGTTCGCGCTCCATCGCCTTGAATTCCGCATGGTGCGGGTCCTGTGGATCGTCGCAGCGCACGTAGGCGATGGTCCGGGCATCGCAGAAGCGCGCCAGGGTATCGATGTGGCTGTCGGTGTCGTCGCCCTCGAGATGGCCGTGACGCAGCCAGAGCACGCGGTCGACCCCGAAGTCCTCGCGCAGACGCGCCTCGATCGCCGCCCGGTCCAGCGTCGGGTTGCGATTGGGGTTGAGCAGGCAGGCCTCGGTGGTCAGCAGCGTGCCCTCGCCGTCGGTCTCGATGGCGCCCCCCTCGAGCACCAGGTCGCGGGACTCCACCGGGGCGGCGAAGCAGCCGGATCCGGCCAGGCGGCGGGTCAGGGCATTGTCGCGGGCGGCGGGAAACTTGCCGCCCCAGCCGGTGAAACGATAGTCGAGCAGTACCACCCGGCCGTCGCGCTCGACGGCGATGGGGCCGTGGTCGCGGGCCCAGGTGTCGTCGCTGGGGGCCACGGCGATGCGCAGGCGCGCGACAGGCACGCCGAGGTGATCGAAACGGGCTCTCAGGCGTTCCCGGACGGTCGCGTCGGCCACCGTGATCAACACGGCCTGATAGCGGGCGATGGCCACCGTCATGGCTTCCAGGGTCGCCTCGATGCACGCCAACAGGGTCGCCCAGTCGCTCTCGGCGGTGGGCCAGGTAAGCTGAATGGCATCCTGCGGGTGCCATTCGGGGAACAGACGCTGCGTCATGGTGTCTCCTGAAGCCGAGAACGCGCCCGTGGGGCAGGCGGCGGCATTTTAGACGTCGCCGTGTGCGTTGCAAGCCTTTCGTCGCGTCGGGGCTCGATGCGTCGGCGCCGAAAAAACCGTACCATGGGTCGCCTGTCGACAAGGAACCGAAGTTGATGCTGGATCGCCTACCTTTTCTGATCGGATTGCGCTACGTGCGCGCCAAGCGCCGCAATCACTTCATCTCGTTCATCTCGCTGACCTCGATGCTGGGCCTGACGCTGGGCGTGGCGGTGCTGATCCTGGTGCTCTCGGTGATGAACGGCTTCGACCACGAACTGCGCACCCGCGTGCTGGGCATGGTGCCCCACACGCGCATCGAGAAACCCGCGGGGATGAGTGACTGGAAGCCGCTTGCCGAGCGCCTGACCCAGCGCAAGCACGTTGTCGCCGCGGCGCCCTATGTCGAGCAGCAGGGCATGCTGGCGGCCGGGGGCAACACCCAGGGCGCCATGGTGTGGGGTATAAAGCCCGACTACGAGAAGCGTGTGTCGATCATCGACCAGCATATGCAACAGGGCAGCCTCGACGACTTGGCTCCCGGGGAATGGCATGTCGTGCTCGGTGATCTGCTGGCGCGCAATCTGGGCGTGGGAGTCGGCGACCGGGTGACGCTGCTGGTGCCCGAGGCCTCGATCACCCCGGGCGGGGTCTTCCCGCGCATGAAGCGCTTCACGGTGAGCGGCATCTTCAAGGTGGGCGCGGACCTTGACGCCCGTCTGGCCTACGCCAACATCCAGGATATGCAGAAGCTCGCCCGGATGGGCGACAACGTCGGCGGGCTGCGCCTCGAACTCGACGACCTGTTCCTGGCCGGCAGTGTCACCCAGTCGATTCTCAACGAGCTGGGCTACGGCTATCGCGGCATGGACTGGACCTACACCCACGGCAACCTGTTTCAGGCGATCCAGATGGAGAAGCGCATGATCGGGTTGCTGCTGATGGTGATCGTCGCGGTGGCGGCCTTCAACATCGTCTCGACGCTGGTGATGGTGGTGACCGACAAGCACGCCGACATCGCCATCCTGCGCACCATCGGTGCCACGCCACGGACCATCATGGGCATCTTCATCGTCCAGGGACTGGCCATCGGCCTGATCGGCATTCTCATCGGCGTGGGGCTGGGCATCGTCCTGGCGCTGTCGGTGTCCGACATCATCGCCTGGTTCGAATCGGTCACCGGCATCCAGTTCCTGGACCCCAACGTCTACTTCATCAGCTATCTGCCCTCGCGGCTCGAATGGAGCGATGTGGGCATCATCGTTGCCACGGCCTTCGGGCTGAGTTTCCTGTCGACGCTGTATCCCGCCTGGCGGGCGTCACGCGTGCAACCCGCGGAGGTCCTGCGCTATGAGTGATCCGATCTCTTCCGTCGCCGCGCCCGACATGGCACAGCGCGAGGTCATGCTGGCCTGCGAGGGGCTGACCAAGGTCTACCGCGAGGGGCCGCAGGACGTCACCGTGCTCAACGGGCTCGACCTGGCGGTGCGGGCCGGCGAGCGCATCGCCGTGGTGGGCAGCTCGGGCTCCGGCAAGACCACGCTGCTCAACCTGCTGGGCGGGCTCGACCGGCCCACCGCGGGCACGGTGCGGGTCGCCGGCCAGTCGCTGGCCGAGCTGGGCGAGGCGGCCCTGGGGCGCTTCCGCAACCGGCATATCGGCTTCGTCTACCAGTTTCACCACCTGCTGGCCGAATTCACCGCCTGCGAGAACGTGGCCCTGCCCCTGATGATCCGGGGCGAGAAGCGCCGCGAGGCGCAGCAGCGGGCGCTGGCCATCCTCGAGCGGGTCGGCATGGCGCCGCGCGCCGACCACAAGCCGGGCGAGCTCTCCGGCGGCGAGCGCCAGCGGGTGGCGATCGCCCGGGCGCTGATCACCGACCCGAGCCTGATGCTGATGGACGAGCCCACCGGCAACCTGGATCAGACCACCGCGGCGAGCATCCTCGGCCTGATGGACGAGCTGGCGGCGACGGCGGCCTGCGCCTTTGTGGTGGTGACCCATGACCCGGGACTGGCCGCGCACCAGGACCGCGTGATGCACCTCGACCTGGGCCACCTGACCGAGACCTGACCGAGGCGGGCCGCGCCGGAGGCCTAGGCGGAAGGCGGTCGTCCGGCGTGGGCCGCCCGGGCCCGCCGGCGGCGGCGCTGGCGACGCCGCCAGCTGCGCGCCACGTGCCAGCGCCAGATCAGGCGGATCGCCACGTTGGCCACCACCCCGGTGACCACCGCGGCGACCAGCGAGCCGAGCAGCAGCGGCGGCAGGATCTCGGCCATCTTGGCGGCGATCCAGTGGGTGCTGAACTGGTCGGGAGCGGGGCGCGCCGGGGTGTTCAGAAGCCAGGCGCCCAGCCGATAGTTGCCGTAGAAGATCAGCGGCATGGTCAGCGGGTTGGTCAGCCAGACCAGCCCGACCGACAGCGGCAGGTTGCAGCGCAGCAGCCAGGCGCCGGCGGCGGCGACCACCATCTGGAAGGGCATCGGCAGCAGGGCGCAGAACAGGCCGACCATGAAGGCATTGCCCACCGAGCGGCGGGTCAGCATCCACAGCGTGGCATTGCCGATCAGGTGGCTCATGAAACGCAGCGAGCGATTGCGCTGCAGGGTTTCCGGGTGAGGCATGTAGCGCTGGAGAAGACGGCGCGGCATGGTATCGCTCGCTGTATCGGGTTCGGTCATTATCCATAGTTGGCCCGCCTTCTGCCATGTCCGCGTGTCAGTGAGGAGCGTCGTCCATCGTCTCGTTGTCCTTTCCTCGTTTCCCCGCGCCGAGCCTGGCCGTCGGCCTGGCGCTGGCCGCCGTGTCGGGCAGCCTGGCGGGCTGGTGGGCGCCGCCCGGTCTGCCGGGGTTCCTGGCCGTCGCCGTGCTGCTCGGCCTGGCGGCGGGGCGTTACCGGCTCGTCGTGCTGTTGCTGGTCATGGGCCTGACGGCACTGGCGATCGGCGAGGCGCGGCAAGCGCGTCTGCCAGAAGGGTTGTCGCGGCAGGACCTGCGGGTGACCGCCACCATCACCCAGTGGCAGCGGGACGGGTCGCTGGCCCGGCTGCGCCTGGCCGTGTCGGACTGCCGGCCCCTGGCGGCGGTGCGTCCGGACTGCCGGCGGCTCGAGCGGGTGCGGGTCAGCTGGTACGATCCGCCGGCCCTGGCGACGGGCGATGTCTGGTCCCTGACACTGCGGCTGCGACCGCCGGCCGGCTTCGCCAACCCCCACACCTTCGACTATGGCGCCTGGCTGTGGCGCGAGGGCATCGGCGCCACCGGCTATGTGCGCGACGCGCCACCCCCGCGGCGGCTCGTGGCCGGCAGGCCCGGCGTGCGCGAGGCGGCGCTGGCGCATCTCGACCAGCGGGTCGCTGACCCGCTGACCCGGCGCTGGCTGGGGGCGCTGACCCTGGGGGCGTCCGAGCGGCTGACGGAGGCCGACTGGGACCTGCTCAATGCCACCGGCACCACGCATGTGATGGTGATCTCGGGGCTGCACGTGGGGCTCGTCGCGACGCTGATGCTGTGGCTGGCGCGCGGGGTGGCCCGGCTGGTCATGCCCGCTCGCTGGCGGCTGGCGGTGTGGCCCTGGTGGGCGGCGGCGCTGGCCGCGGTGGGCTACGGCTGGCTGGCGGGGCTGGAGCCGCCCACGCTGCGCGCCATCATCATGACCCTGATCGGCCTGTGGGTGGCCAGCGGCCGCCATGCGCCGGGCCCCTGGCAGGGCTGGTGGCTGGCGCTCGCATTGGTGGTGGCGATCGACCCGCTGTCGCTGTGGCGCCCGGGGCTGTGGCTGTCGTTCACCGCCGTGGCGCTGCTCATCCTGGCCTGGCAGGGGCGCCGACGGCCCGCCGGTCGGCGAGGCTGGTGCCTGGCCCTGCTGCGTACCCAGCTGCTGCTGTCGCCGCTGATGGCGGCGGCCGTGCTGCTCGCCTTCGGTCGGCTGGCTCCGGCGGCCCCCCTGGTCAACCTGCTGATCGTGCCGCTGGTCGGCAGCCTGCTGGTGCCCCTGGGGCTGGCCGGCTGGATGGCGGCGCCCGTGCCGCCGCTGGCGTCGTTGTGCTGGCAGGGCTTTGGCTGGCTGGCCCACGGGCTGCACGCCGCCCTGGTGGCGACGGCCGGTGCCGTTCCGCTGTGGGAGCCGCCGGGCTGGGCGATCTGGCCGACGGCGCTGGCGCTGATCCTGATCACGCTGCTCTGGGGGCTGCCTGGGGTCACGGCGGTGCCCCGCTGGCTGGGCAGCCTGACGCTGGCCGTGCTGGTCGTGACCCTGGCCCCGCCCGACATGGCGAAGGGCCGGTTGCGCCTGCGGGTGCAGGACGTCGGCCAGGGGCAGCTGGTCGAGCTGCGCACCGCCCATCACCGGCTGCTCTACGACACCGGGCCACGATTTCGTTCCGGCTTCATGCCGCTGTCCACTCTCTGGCCGGCGGGGCAGCACTTCGATGCCGTGATCGTCAGCCACGGGGATCGCGACCATGCCGGCGGCGTACCCGAGCTGGTGGCCCGGCATGCGGTGGCGCGCTGGTACTCGCCGCTGGCGGACCGGCCATCAACCGCCGGCGAGGACGCCGAGCGACGGCGCTGCCGAGCCGGACGCGGATGGCGCTGGGACGGTGTGCGCTTCCGGTTCCTCTGGCCGCGCGGGACGCCTCCCGAAAAGCCTCGCAACGATCGCTCCTGCGTGCTGCTGGTGACGGCGGCCAACGGCGAGCAGGCCCTGATCAGCGGGGATGCCACCACGGCCGTCGAGACGCGTCTGCTGGATACGGTGCCACGGAACGTGACGGTGCTGGTGGCCGGGCATCACGGCAGTGCCACCAGTTCGTCGCCGGCCTGGGTGGCGACGACCCGGCCGCGACAGGTCGTGTTCAGCGCGGGGCGGGACAATCCCCACGGCCACCCCCGTCCCGCGGTGGTGAGGCGCTACCGGCGCGCCGGCAGCTGCCTGTGGAACACGGCGCTGGACGGCGCGGTGACCCTGTGGCTGGGCGGCGGACCCGCACCGGCGGTGACCACTCGGCGAGCCCTGCCGGGCGGGGGCGAGAGTGTCGGAGGGGACTGCCATGCGATAGAATCGCCGCACTGAAATCGGCGTTGCCTTCACGACGCGGGAGACGGAACGCAATGAACGTTTACGACACCCTGGTGGCCGGCGGGGTCCTGATGATTCCCATCCTCGGCTGTTCGCTGCTGGCGACGATGATCGTCATCGAGCGGCTGTGGAGCCTGCGGGCCTCGCGCATCGCGCCGCCGAGCCTGGCCGAGGAGGTCTGCGAGCTGATCCAGCAGGGGCAGGTCAACCTGTTCTGGCTGGAGAGCCACTCGCCGCTGGGCGGGGTGCTGGCGGCGGGGCTGCGCAACGCCCGGCTGGGCCAGGATGCCGTGCGCGCGCGCCTCCAGGAGTCGGCCACGGCGGTGATCCATGACATGGAACGCTTCCTCAGCCCGCTGGGCACCATCGCCTCGATCACGCCGCTGATCGGCCTGCTGGGCACCGTGGTGGGCATGATCCAGGTCTTCGCGGTGATCGTCGGTGCCGAGGGCGCGCAGCGGACCAGCGAACTGGCCGGCGGCATTTCCCAGGCGCTGGTGACCACGGCGGCGGGGCTGGCGGTGGCGATCCCGGCGCTGATGTTCCACCGCTACTTCCAGCGCCGCGTCGAGGCGATCACCGTGCGCATGGAAGAGCAGGCCGGGCGCATGGTCGAGTTTCTCGCCCATCATTCGGGGGACCTGACCCTGGCGGAGCGCCACGAGCCGCGGGGCGAGCGGGCATGAAGTTTCCGCGCCGCCAGCGCGACCCGGTGGAGGTCAACCTGACGCCGCTGATCGATGTGGTGTTTCTGCTGTTGATCTTCTTCATGGTCTCGACCACCTTCACGCCCCGGCAGGCACTGGAACTGAGCCTGCCCGCCAGCGACCATGCCGCGCGGCTCGAGTCGAGCCCGGTGACTGTGGTGGTCACCCGCGACGGCACCTACCGGCTCGATGCGCAGGCGCTGGCCTCGCGTGATGCCCTGCATCGCGCCCTGGCCCAGCACGCCGACGCCGCCCGGGAGCAGGGCCTGGTCATCGAGGCCGACGGCCGGGCGACGCATGCCGCCGTGGTGGCGGCGCTCGACCAGGCGGCGGCGCTGAACATTCGGCAGGTCCGCATCGCCACGCGGCCCTCGGCCGCCTCGCAACCGCAAACGGAGACGCCGTGACACAACCCGACAGCCTGACCCTGTACCGGCGCCTGCTGGGCTATGTGAAGCCCCACTGGCGGCAGTTCGCCGTCGCCGTGCTGGGCTACGCCATCTACGCGGCCTCGAGCACGGCGCTGGCCGAGATGATGAAGCGGCTGATCGACGGCATTCGCGATCCGGATGCCGCCTTCCGGCTGTACCTGCCGCTGTTCGTGATCGTCATGTTCGCGGCGCGCGGCCTGGGCACCTTCCTGGGCACCTATTTCATGAGCGGCGTGGCGCGCAACGTGGTGCACGCCCTGCGCTGCAACGTGTTCAATCACATGCTCCACCTGCCGGGGTCCTTCTTCGACGCCCACTCCAGCGGGCACCTGATCTCGCGGGTCACCTACCACGTCGAGCAGGTCACCGGCGCGGCGAGCAACGCCATCACCGTCATCCTGCGCGAGGGGCTGTTCGTCATCGGGTTGATCCTCTACCTGCTGTGGACCAACTGGATGCTGACCCTGCTGTTTCTCGCCGTGACGCCGCTGATCGGCGGCGTGGTGCGCTACGCCAGCAAGCGCTTCCGGGAGATCTCGCGGCGCATCCAGAACTCCATGGGCGATGTCACCCATGTTGCCTCCGAGGCGCTGACCGGCTACAAGGTGGTGCGCACCCACGGGGCGGAAGACTACGAGAAGCGCCGCTTCGCCGCGGCCAGTGCCTACAACCGCGACCAGAGCATGAAGGAGGCGCTGACCAAGGCGGTCAGCACGCCGGTGATCCAGCTGTCGGTGGCCATCTCGCTGGCGGCGCTGGTGTGGCTGGCCATGGCGCCCGAGCTGATGGAGGACATGACGCCGGGCGAGTTCGTGGCCTTCATCACCGCCGCCTCGCTGATGGCCAAGCCCATCAAGTCGCTGACCGATGTCAACTCGGTGATCCAGAAGGGGCTGGCCGCCTCCGACGAGCTGTTCCGCCTGCTCGAGGAACCCGCCGAGATCGACGCGGGCTATCGCGACCCCCAGAGCGTGCGCGGCGAGGTGCGCTTCGAGGGCGTGCGCTTCGCCTATGGCAGCGATCAGCCCGAGGTGCTCAAGGGCATCGAGCTGACGGTGGCCCCCGGCGAGATGATCGCCATCGTCGGTCGCTCGGGCAGCGGCAAGTCGACTCTGGTCAACCTGCTGCCGCGCTTCTATCGTCCCACGCAGGGGCGGGTGACCCTGGACGGGGTGCCGCTCGACGCGTACCGGCTGTCGCCGCTGCGCCGCCAGATCGCGCTGGTCTCGCAGCAGGTCACGCTGTTCAACACCACGGTGGCCGACAACATCGCCTACGGCGTGCCCGGCGCCGATCGCGAGGCCGTCGCCGCGGCGGCGCGCGCGGCCTACGCCGACGATTTCATCCGGCGCCTGCCGAATGGCTACGACACCGTGATCGGCGACAACGGGGTGATGCTCTCGGGCGGCCAGCGCCAGCGCCTGGCGATCGCCCGGGCGATCTTCAAGGATGCCCCGCTGCTGGTGCTCGACGAGGCCACCTCGGCCCTGGACACCGAGTCGGAACGCTACATCCAGCAGGCGCTGGAAACGGTCTGCCGCGGACGCACCACCTTTGTCATCGCCCACCGGCTGTCGACCATCGAGCGCGCCGATCGCATCCTGGTGATGGAGCAGGGCGAGATCGTCGAGAGCGGCACCCACGGCGAGCTCATCGAGCGTGACGGCGCCTACGCGGCACTCCACCGCCTGCAGTTCCAGGAGGTGACGGCATGAGCCGCTGGGTGGACGCCTGGTACCGTGATGCCGGCTGGCTGCAGGCGCTGCGCCCGCTGGCCTGGCTCTATCGCCGCGGTGTCGAGGCACGACAGCGGGCCTATGCCGCCGGGCGGTACACGGTGTGGCGCTCGCCGGTGCCGGTGGTGGTGGTCGGCAACCTGACCCTGGGCGGCACCGGCAAGTCGCCGCTGGTCGCCTGGCTGGCGCGCTGGCTGGGCGAGCAGGGCTGGCGGCCGGGCATCGTCTCCCGGGGCTACGGCGGCCAGGCGCCGCGCTATCCGCTCTACGTCAATACCGACAGCGACCCCGCCCACAGCGGCGACGAGCCGCTGATGCTCGCCCAGCAGACCGGGCGACCGGTGGTGGTCGACCCCGACCGCCCGCGCGGTGCCCGCAAGCTGATCGCCGCCGGCTGCGACATCATCATCGCCGACGACGGCCTGCAGCACCTGGCGCTGGGGCGCGATCTCGAACTGGTGGTGGTCGATGGCGCCCTGGGCTTCGGCAACGGCCGCTGCCTGCCGGCCGGCCCTCTGCGCGAGCCGCTGTCGCGGCTGGACTCGGTGGATGCGGTGATCGTCAACGGGGCGCAAGGCGCCGAGCGTGCGGTCGCCGGTCACGCCATGCACCTCGAGCCGGCACGCTGGCGCCACCTCACCGATGACGCCTGCTATCCCATCGCGCGGGTGCCGTTCTCCGGACGGGTGCATGCCTTGGCCGGCATCGGCCATCCGGCCCGGTTCTTCGCCACGCTGACGGCGCTGGGCGTGGCGCACGATGCGCACCCGCTGGCCGACCATCACCGCTACAGCGCCGAGGACCTGCGCTTCGCCGACAACCGCCCGGTGGTGATGACCGCCAAGGATGCGGTGAAATGCCGACGCTTCGCCAACGAGCGCTGCTGGGCGCTGGACGTCGAGGCCGTGCCGGACCCGGCCTTCGCCGACTGGCTGCGCGAGCGCCTGGCGACGCTCGTCGCCGAGCGACACGACACGCTACAACCCGCCACCTGCGAGGTAAACGATGGATAAGGAACTGCTGGCCATGCTGGTCTGCCCGCTGTGTCAGGGCAAGCTGGCCTACGACCGCGAGCGCGGTGAGCTCAAGTGCCTGTATGACGGCCTGGCCTTCCCGATACGCGACGACATCCCGGTGATGCTCGAGGAGGAGGCGCGGGTGATGGATGCCGAGGAGAAGCTGGGCGAGCGCCTCGGCCCGGCGCCGGGGCCGAATGCATGAGCGAGTTCGTGGTGGTGATTCCGGCGCGCTACGCGGCCAGCCGCCTGCCGGGCAAGCCGCTGGCCGACATCGCCGGCGTGCCGATGGTGGTGCGTGTCTGGCAGCGCGCCTGTCTCAGCGGTGCCGCCCGCGTGGTGGTGGCCAGCGACGATGCGCGCGTCTGCCGGGCGGTGGAAGCCGCCGGCGGCGAGGCGCTGATGACCCGCGACGACCACCCCTCGGGGACCGATCGGCTGGCCGAGGTGGCGCAGGCGCTCGCGCTGCCCGCCGAGACCCTCGTGGTCAACGTCCAGGGGGACGAGCCGCTGCTGCCGCCGGCGTCGATCGCCCAGGTGGCCGCGCGGCTGGCCGACGACCCCGAGGCCTCGATCGCCACGCTGGCGGCCCCGATCAGCGACGTCGAGACCCTGCTCAACCCCAACGCCGTCAAGGTGGTGCGCGACGTGCGCGGCCGGGCGCTGTACTTCTCGCGGGCGCCGATCCCCTGGGACCGGGCGCACTTCAGCGCGCGCCCGCAGACCCTGGCCACCGATGCCTGGCTGCGGCATATCGGCCTGTATGCCTATCGGGCGGGCTTTCTCGCCGACTTCGTCAACTGGCTGCCCAGCCCGCTCGAGCAGCTCGAGCAGCTCGAGCAGCTGCGTGCCCTGCATCACGGCCATCACATCCAGGTGGCGCTGGCCCGCGACGTGCATCCCGCCGGGGTGGACAGCGCCGAGGATCTGGAGCGGGTGCGCCGTCAGATCGTCGAACAGGAGGGAGCCTCATGATGCGCGTGCTGTTCGTGTGCCTGGGCAACATCTGCCGCTCGCCGAGCGCCGAGGGCGTGTTCCGCGAGCAGCTGCGCCAGGCGGGGCTGGCCGAGCGGGTCGAGGTCGACTCCTGCGGCATCGGCCACTGGCATGTCGGCAAGGCGCCGGACCGGCGGGCCCAGGCCGCGGCGAACCAGCGCGGCATCGATCTCTCCGCGCTGCGCGCACGCACCCTGGCGGCCGAGGACTTCGAGCGCTTTGACTACATCCTGGCCATGGATCACGACAACCTGGCCGCGATCGAGGCGCGAAAGCCTGCGGATTGCCGGGCGCAGACCGAGCTCTTCTTGCGCTATGCCGGGCGTCCCGGCGAAGCGGTCCCGGACCCCTACTTCGGTGGCGATGACGGCTTCGAGAGGGTGCTCGATCTGATCGAGTCGGCCAGCGACGGCCTGATTGTCGAGATCCAGCGCCGTCTGGCGGGGTCATGATCCAGCACGACGTCGATCTGACCGCCGCCAACACCCTGGGGCTGCCGGCGACCGCCGAGCGCCTGGTGACGGTAACCTCACTGGCTCAAGCCCATGAGGCCCTGGTCGAGGCCGAGCGCCACGATTGGCCACTGACGGTGATCGGCGGCGGCAGCAACCTGGTGCTCGAACCCTGGCTGCCGGGGCTCGTGGTGCGCCCGGCGCTGACCGACTATTGGCTCGAGCCGGCCGATGGCGACACGGTGCGCGTTCATGTGGGGGCCGGCGTGAACTGGCACGAGCTGGTCGTGGCCATGGCCGAGCGTGGCCTGTGGGGCATCGAGAACTTGGCGCTGATCCCCGGGCAGGCCGGGGCGGCACCGATCCAGAACATCGGCGCCTATGGCGTGGAGCTTGCCGAGGTGCTCGAGACCGTGCACCTGCTCGAGCGCGACGGCGCGCGCGAGCGGGTGCTGGGGCGCGATGAGTGCGCTTTCGGCTATCGCGACAGCGTCTTCAAGCACGCCCTCGAGAATCGCGTGATCATCACCCGCCTGGTGCTGCGCCTGTCGCACCGTCCCCGGCCGCGGCTCGACTACGGTGATCTCGCCGCGCGTGTGCCCGCTTCCCCGTCCGCCGCCGATGTCGTCGCCGCCGTCAGCGCGGTGCGGCGCGAAAAGCTGCCGGACCCGGCGGTACTCGGCAATGCCGGCAGTTTCTTCACCAACCCGATCGTCGACGCGGAGAAAGCACAGCGGTTGCTGGACGAGTGGCCCGACATGCCGCACTTCCCGCTGCCTGATGGCCACGTCAAGCTCGCCGCCGGCTGGCTGATCGATCGCTGCGGTCTAAAGGGGGTGCGCGACGGCCATGTCGGCGTGCACGACCGCCAGGCCCTGGTGCTGGTGCATCACGGGGGCGGAAGTGCCGCGGAGCTGCTGGCGCTCGCCGAGCGGGTGACGGCGATGGTGGAGGCGCGCTTCGGCGTGCGCCTGACGCGCGAGCCGCGGGTGCTGGGGGAAGCCGTGCCCGGCAAGGCGTAAGCGGGGGCATGGGGTTCAATCCACGCAACACGAAAAGGGCCCGTCGGCAAAACCGACGGGCCCTTCGCGTATTCTGGTGGCTACGCCCTGATTCGAACAGGGGACCCCATCATTATGAGTGATGTGCTCTAACCAGCTGAGCTACGTAGCCGTTCAACGAGGGCGAATATTACGCTCAAGATACTGAGCTGTCAAGGAATATCGCACTGACTGGAAGACGGCGCCTGTCTGATCCCAAGGGGCCCTGGGGACAAGCTGCGGAGGAGGTCCGACGCCAGGGAGGGCGTCGGTAGCCTACAAGGATGTATTCATGGCGCCTCATCGCAAGCTTGTCGACAGGTCAGCCCCGAGCGCCATGGTACTTTCCGACGAGATCAGTCAGACGTTGAAGCGGAAGTGGATGACATCGCCATCGGCGACGATGTAGTCCTTGCCTTCCAGGCGCCACTTGCCGGCTTCCTTGGCCCCGGACTCGCCACCCAGCGTGACGAAGTCGTCGTAGGCGACCACTTCGGCGCGGATGAAGCCCTTCTCGAAGTCGGTGTGGATGACGCCAGCGGCCTGCGGGGCGGTGGCGCCGACCTTGACCGTCCAGGCGCGGACTTCCTTGACGCCCGCGGTGAAGTAGGTCTGCAGGCCGAGAAGGTGGTAGCCGGCACGAATCACCCGGTCGAGTCCCGGCTCCTCCATGCCCATCTCGTCGAGGAACATCGCCCGCTCCTCGTCCTCCAGCTCGGCGATTTCGGCCTCCAGCTGGTTGCAGACCGGCACCACCACGGCGCCTTCCTCGGCGGCGATCTCGTGAACCGTGTCGAGGTGCGGGTTGTTCTCGAAGCCGTCCTCGTTGACGTTGGCGATGTACATGGTTGGCTTGAGCGTCAGGAAGCCGTAGCTCTTGAGCTGGCGCTTCTCGTCATCGGACAGGCCGACGCTGCGCAGCGGCAGCCCCTCGGCCAGGTGCGGCTGGATGCGCTCGAGAATCGCCTTGGTGGCGATCGCTTCCTTGTCGCCGCCCTTGACCACTCGGGTCAGGCGCTGGATGGCGCGCTCGACGCTGTCCAGATCGGCCAGCGCCAGCTCCAGGTTGATGGTCTCGATATCGGCCCGCGGGTCGACCTGGTTGGCCACGTGAATGACGTTGTCGTTGTCGAAGCAGCGCACCACATGGGCGATGGCGTCGGTCTCGCGGATGTTGGCGAGGAACTGGTTGCCCAAGCCTTCACCCTTGGAGGCGCCCGCCACCAGACCGGCGATGTCGACGAATTCCATGGTGGTGGGCACGACCTTCTCGGGCTTGACGATCTCGGCGAGCTTGTCGAGCCGCGGATCGGGCATCGGCACGATGCCGGTGTTGGGCTCGATGGTGCAGAAGGGGAAGTTCTCGGCGTCGATGCCGGACTTGGTGAGCGCATTGAAGAGCGTGGACTTGCCGACGTTGGGCAAGCCGACGATGCCGCAGTTGAATCCCATGGGTGTTCCTGACGATGAGAAGAGCGAGTGAACGAATGGCGGGCATTCTACGGGACACCGCGGGCGGGGGCCATACTCTCAGCTACGGGCTACGGGCTACGGGCTACGGGCTACGGGCTACGGGCTACGGGCTACGGGGTACGGGCTACGGGCTACGGGCTACGGGCTACGGGCTACGGCGTGAAACTGTGCAGCCGGTTCATGGCTCGGGCCCAGTCGCCGGCGAGGGCGTCGGGCAGGGTGGCGAGGCATTCGTCGAGGGCGGCGTCGATGGCCTGACGCTCGGCCTTGCCGGGGCGACCCAGCACGTAGTTGGTGACCTGCCTGGCGTTGCCGGGGTGGCCGATGCCGATGCGCAGGCGGTGGAAGTCCCTGCAGTTGCCCAGCGCGCTGATGGTGTCGCGCAGGCCGTTGTGGCCGCCGTGACCGCCGCCGGTCTTGTAGCGGGCGGTGCCGGGGGCGATGTCGAGCTCGTCGTGGGCGACGAGCAGTTCATCGGGGGAGAGCTTGAAGAACTGGCAGAGCGCGGCGACAGCGGCGCCGCTGCGATTCATGAAGGTGGTCGGGTTGAGCAGATGCACATCCCGACCGGCGAAGTGGACCTTGGCGTACTGGCCGAGGAACTTCTTCTCCATGCGCAGCGGCGCGTGGCTGTCGCGCGCGATGGCTTCCACCAGCCAGGCGCCCGCATTGTGACGGGTGTCGGCGTACTCGGGGCCGGGATTGCCCAGGCCGATGATCGCTTTCACTGGACTCATGCGGGGCCTTGTCTCGCGGGTGGTTGCCAGGCGTCCGACGTCTTACTCTTCGGACTGGCCTTCTTCGCCTTCGGCGGCTTCCTCGTCGCTGCCTTCATCCGCGGTGGTGCCGCGGGTCGGGCGGGTGATGCTGACCACACCGGCGTCGTGAGACTCGCCGTGGCTCAGCTCGACCAGGGTCACGCCGGCCGGCAGCTGGAGGTCGGACAGGTGCAGGGTCTCGCCCAGGCCCAGGCCGCTGATGTCGACCTCGAGGTACTCCGGCAGGTCCTTCGGCAGGCAGCTGATCTGGACTTCGGTGGCCAGCACGTGGAGCACGCCGCCGTCTTCCTTGATGCCCTTGCACTCTTCCTCGCCCAGCACGTGCAGCGGGACGTTCAGGGTCATGGCGTGGGTGGCGTCGACACGCAGGAAGTCGGCGTGGGTGATCAGCGCCTTGTACGGATGGCGCTGCAGGTCACGGATGACGACCTGCTCCTGGGTGCCGTCGACGTCGATGCTGATGATCGAGGAGAAGAAGGCTTCCTCTTCGAGCGCCTTGTAGAAGGCCGGCTTGTCGATAGTGATCGGCTGCGGGGCCTTCTCGCCGCCGTAGATGATGGCGGCGACTTGCTGGTTCTCGCGACGCAGGCGGCGGCTCGCACCTTTCCCCAGGTCGGTTCGAACGTTGGCGGTCAGTTGATAGTCGGACATGGTTAACCTCTCGGGGTCGAAATAAGGAAGCGGCATCGCCCGCGACCAGACGATGCCGTTTCCGATCAGCGCCTCACGGCGCACGTTCCGGGGCGAAATGCCCCGATGCAAGCGCTCAGTGGAACATCGCGCTCACGGATTCCTCGTTGCTGACCCGGCGGATGGCCTCGGCGATCAGCCCGGCCACCGACAGCTGGCGAATCTTGCCGCTGCGGCGCGCCGGTTCGGAAAGCGGAATGGTATCGGCCACGACGAGTTCGTCAAGTACCGAGCCGCTGATGTTGTCGACGGCCGGGCCCGACAGGATCGGGTGCGTGGCGTAGGCGACGACGCGACGGGCGCCGTGATCCTTGAGCGCCTCGGCGGCCTTGCACAGGGTACCGGCGGTGTCGACCATGTCGTCGACCACCACGCAGGTGCGGTCGTCGATGTCGCCGATGATGTGCATGACCTGGGCCTGGTTGGCCTGCGGGCGACGCTTGTCGATGATCGCCAGGTCGGCGTTGAGCTGCTTGGCGATGGCGCGAGCCCGCACCACGCCGCCGACGTCCGGCGAGACCACCACCAGGTCGTCGTAGTTCTGGCGCTCGATGTCGTCGAGCAGGATCGGCGAGCCGTAGACGTTGTCCACCGGCACGTCGAAGAAGCCCTGGATCTGGTCGGCGTGCAGGTCCATGGTCATCACCCGGTCGACACCGGCCTTGACCATCATGTCGGCGACCACCTTGGCGGAGATCGGCACGCGGGCGGAGCGCACCCGGCGATCCTGACGGGCGTAGCCGAAGTAGGGCACCACAGCGGTGATCCGGGTGGCGGACGCGCGACGCAGGGCGTCCACCATGAGGATCAGTTCCATCAGGTTGTCGTTGGTCGGGGCGCAGGTGGACTGCAGGATGAAGACGTCCTTGCCGCGAACGTTCTCGTTGATCTCGACCGCGATCTCGCCGTCGCTGAACTGGCCGACCGTGGCGTGGCCCAGCCGATTGTCGAGGGCCTCGGCTACCTTGCGGGCGAGTTCGGGATTGGCGTTCCCGGCGAAAACCATCAATTTAGACACGCGCAGCCACCTTTGGAGTCTTGGGGGATCTCAGGAGCGGGATTGTGCGGTCGCGTTCGGAAGGAATGGCTGGGGTACCAGGATTCGAACCTGGGAATGGCGGTACCAGAAACCGCTGCCTTACCACTTGGCTATACCCCAGTAGTCATGATTTCCCGAACTCGTCGCGACATCGGGTCGCGATTGCAACCACGGTAGCGCCGGCAAGCCGTTCAGAGCAGGCCCAGCGCCCGATGGAGGGGTGAGGTGTCGCAGCCGCGAGCCTTGAAGGCCTGCCAGCCCTCGCCGACACGGGACAGTATCCTATCGGCCTCGGATTCCTGCGTCAAATGGCAGAACACGCAGGCGCCGGTGCCGGTCAGCAGGCTCGGTGCATGGTGCGACAGCCAGTCGAGTGCCTCGCCCACGGCCGGGTATAGCGCGCGAACGGTCGGCTGGCAGTCGTTGCGCCAGGCGATCGGCCCCTCCTGCAATGCGCGCGCCATGGTAATGGGGGGGGTGTCACGTGTCAATTCGGGCGCCTGAAACACCGCCGGCGTGGACACCGCGACGCCGGGGTGAATGACCACGAACCAGCCGGCGTCGAGGGACACCGGGACGAGGCGCTCGCCGATGCCCTCGGCCCAGGCGGAGCGGCCGCGCACGAAGACCGGCACATCGGCGCCCAGCGTCAGGCCCAGACCGGCCAGGTCGTCGAGGTCGAGCCCCAGCCCCCAGAGCCGGTCGAGCCCCAGCAGGGTGGTCGCCGCGTTGGAGCTTCCGCCGCCCAGCCCGCCGCCCATCGGCAGGCGCTTGTCGAGGCGGATGTCGGCGCCGCGGCGACAGCCGCTGGCCTGTTGCAGCAGGGTGGCGGCACGTACCACCAGGTTGTCCGCGTGGGCCACGCCGGGCACGGCCGGCGAGAGGGTGATGCGGCCGTCGTCACGGGGCGTGAAATGCAGGGTGTCGCCGGTGTCGAGCAGCTGGAACAGCGTCTGCAGCTCGTGGTAGCCGTCGGCGCGGCGCCCGGTGATGTGCAGCAGGCGATTGAGCTTGGCCGGCGCCGGCAGGCTCAGTGACGTCATGAGGACTCCGGATTCGGATGCCATTCCTTGACCACCAGGGTGGCGCGCAGCCCGGGAAAGGTCATCACCACGCGGCTGGGCAGCCACAGGCCGCCGGCGCGGGTCCAGTCACGGTAGTCGATGGTCCAGCCGGCCTGGTGCAGCTGCAGGGGAAAGCCCCGGTCGTCGCGGGTCAGGCGGTGCGCGACGATCGGCGCCGGCAGGCCGCGCACCCAGTCGTCGAGCGCCGAGACGGGCAGCGACCAGCCGAGCTGCTGTTCCATCAGCCGTTCCGGGGTGTCGGCGGTGAAACGGCCCTTGCCGGTGGTCAGCACGACCCCGTCGGGGCCGCCCTCGAGGACGCTGCGACCGCTGCCGAAGGGGCCGCTGATCAGCATGTGGTAGCGCGAGGCGCGCTGGACCCAGTCCAGATTGGCGCTGGTGGCGTCGTCGGGCGTGCGCAGGCCGACCTTGCCGGCCAGGCGCCAGTGGTCGAAGGCTTCCAGCCGGGCCTTCTGGGCGTCCCAGTCGCCGCGCTCGCGGGGCTGTTCCGGCGACGGGGCCTGGCTGGCGCAGCCCGCCAGCGTCAGCAGGGCGAGCAGCAGGGCGGGAAAGGCGAGAGATCGCATGGGTCACTCCGGTCGGGCATGGGTGGGTGCGAGGGCCGGGATGCGCTGGATCAGCGCCTCGATCTGGGGCCGCGAGTCGAAGCGTTCGAGGGCCTCGGCCACCAGGCGGCGGGCCTCCGCGCGCCGGCCCTGTTGCCACAGCACTTCCGCCAGGTGGGCGGCGATCTCCTGGTCGGGCTGGCGCCGATAGGCCTCGCGCAGGTGCACCAGCGCCTGCTGCGGCCGGCCGAGCTTGTACTGCAGCCAGCCCATGCTGTCGATGACCGCCGGATTGTCGGGCGCAAGGCGGTAGGCCTTCTCGATCAGCGGGCGCGCCTCGTCGAGACGCTCGGTCTCGTCGAGCAGGGTGTAGCCCAGGGCGTTGAGGGCTGCGGCGTCCTCGGGCTGCTGCTCGAGGATGCGGCGCAGGTCGCTCTCCATGCCGGCGATGTCGCCCTGCTGGTAGCGGCGCATGCCGCGCATGAAGCGCAGTTGCGTGTCGTCGGGACGACGCTTCAGGGCGCGGTCGAGCAGGGCGTCGGCCTCGGTCTCCTGGTGATGCTCGCTCAGCAGCTGGACCTCGATCGCCGCCAGCTCGCCGTAGGACTCGGGATGTCGCAGGCGTTCGACGTGCAGGAAGGTCCGGGCGTCGGGCAGCCGGTCGTGCTCGGCCAGCATCTGCGCGGCCCGCCGGCGGGCGTCGAGGAAGCCGTCGCCGGGCGGGACCTGGCGATAGTAGAGCAGGGCATTGTCCACCTCGCCTTCGGTCTCGGCGATCATGCCCAGCAGGATGAAGGCCGCCGGCGAGGCGTCGTCCTGTTCGATGAGCGGCAGCAGCAGGCGCTTGGCCGGGGCCGGGTAGCCCTCCTCGAGGTACAGGCGGGCCAGGGCCAGGCGCAGTTGCGGGGCGTCGGCATGGCGCTCGAGCAGCGTGTCGATGCGCGACTCGGCGGCGTCGACGTTGCCCAGGCGCAGCTGCGCCTGGGCCAGCAGCAGGGTCAGGCGGCTGTCGTCGGGCGCCGCCTCGAGCCCGCGACGGGCGGCGTCGCGGGCGGCGGCGTAGCGGTCTTCCTGCAGGGCGAGGCGCGTGCGGGCCAGCCACAGCCCCGGGAGCTCGGGATGGCGCTCGGCGAGTCGCGACAGACGGGTCTCGGCGCGCCGGGTGTCGCCGCCGGCGGCCTCCAGCAGGGCCGTGGCCAGTTGCGCCTGCGGCTGGTCGTCGTACTCGGCGAGGAAGTCCTGCAGGCGTGCGATCAGCGGGGCCGGGGCGACGTTCTGCTCGATGGCGGTCTCGGCGAAGCCGGTGAGATCCCCCTGGCCGCCACGTGCCGCCAGGGTCAGGCGCTGGTTCAGGCTGTCCAGCCAGTCGCCGCGTTCCATGGCCAGGCCGGCGAGCAGGCGGGCGGGCGCCTCGGCGTCCGGCGCCAGCGACTGCCAGCGGCGCGCGGCCTGCTCGAGCAGGTCGCGGTCGTCGGTGTAGCGGGCGGCGAGGGTGGCGCGCTCGGCCAGGGCCGCGGAGTGATAGCGTTGCGCGGCGTCCAGGTAGCCCCGGGTGGCGCGGGCGAAATCACCCCGCTGGCCGGCCAGCTCGGCGCTGATCAGGGTGGTCAGGCCCGCGGCGTCCAGCCCCGATTCCACGGGCGGGGCCGAGGCCATGGGATCCGCCGGCGGGGGCGGTGAAAGGGTCTGGCAGCCCGCCAGCCAGGTGGCGGTCAGTGTCGTCACAAGCCAGCGTGCGTGCATGCCGTCCTCTATGTCGTGAACCGCTCGTCGCGGGCCTTCCCCGGGGGCCCCGGAACGCCTCCCTGCCGGCAGGGCCGGGCCGAGCTGTCAGCATACCGGTTCGCCGGGGGCGGGCAAAGTCGTGGCGGGCCGGGTGGGGGCGTCGGGGGTTGCGTGTCGCCGGGCGCGTCCCCATGTCGGGGCGTGCTGTGATAGACTGGGGCGCCGAAAACGGCCAGTCACTCAAGGTCATGCCGCATGACCGCGCCGCCAGGTCGTGCCGTGAGCCCGTGTGGCTCCTGCCGTCCGACCCGGGGTGTTCTCGATCGCCTAGGACTCAACGACCCTGACTGCAATGACCCTTCTCGCTCTGGGAATCAATCACAAGACCGCGGACGTGGCGGTACGCGAACAGGTCGCCTTCACGCCCGAGCAGCTGGAAGCCGCCCTGGCGCAGCTCAAGGCGTTGCCGGTGGTCGACGAAGCCGCGGTGCTCTCGACCTGCAATCGCACCGAACTCTACTGCGTCATTCAGTCGCAGGGCGAGCGGCCGCTGCTGGAGTGGCTCGGTGGCTTTCACGGCCTGCCGGTCGAATCACTGATGCGCTGCGCCTACCACTACCTCGACGACGCCGCGGCCCGGCATCTGATGCGTGTCGCCTCGGGGCTGGACTCGATGGTGCTGGGCGAGCCGCAGATCCTCGGCCAGATCAAGGATGCCTACCAGCAGGCGCGCCAGGTCAAGGGGCTGGGTGGCGAGCTCGAGCGGTTGTTCCAGCACACCTTCGCGGTGGCCAAGCAGGTGCGCACCGAGACCGGCATCGGCGAGAACCCGGTGTCGGTGGCCTATGCCGCGGTCAGCCTGGCGAGCCGCATCTTCGACGACTTCTCGCGTTCCCGGGCGCTGCTGGTGGGGGCCGGCGAGACCATCGAGCTGGTCGCGCGCCACCTCCATGAAGCGGGCGTGCGGGAGCTGACCGTGGCCAACCGCACCCGCGAGCGGGCCGAGCAGCTGGCCGGCGAGTTCGGCGCCGAGGCCATCGCCCTGGGCGAGATCCCGCGTGCCCTGGAGCAGGCCGACATCGTCATCACCTCCACGGCGGCCCCGCTGCCGATTCTCGGCAAGGGCATGGTCGAGCGGGCGCTCAAGGTGCGTCGTCATCGCCCGATCTTCATGGTCGACATCGCCGTGCCGCGGGACATCGAGCCCCAGGTGGGCGAGCTCGACGATGTCTTCCTCTATACCGTCGACAATCTTCACGAAGTGATCGAGGAGAACCGCCGGCACCGCCAGGTCGCGGCCCGTCAGGCCGAGGAGCTGATCGACCAGGGCGTGGGGCAGTGGCTTCACGAGCGCCGGGTGCGGGGCGCGGGCGACCTGATCCGCCGCTACCGCGAGCAGGGCGAGGCGCAGCGCCAGGCCGCCGAGGCCCAGGCGCTGGCCCAGCTGGCGCGGGGCGGCGACCCGGAGAAGGTCCTGCGCCGGCTCAGCCAGCAGCTCACCAATCGCCTGCTGCACGGGCCGACCCTGCGCCTGCGCGAGGCCTCCGGTGCCGAGCGACACGACCTCATCCAGGCGGCCGAAAGCCTGCTGCTCGACCCCGCCGCGCCCTCCCAGGACCCGGAATAGGACACTGCATGAAAGCGTCATTGCGCCACCGTCTGGAAAGCCTTCAGGACCGTTTCGAGGAGCTGGCCGCCTTGTTGGCGGACCCCGAGGTGATCGGGGATCAGGCGCGCTTTCGCGACTATTCCCGCGAGTATGCCGAGCTCGAGCCGCTGGTCGAGGCGTGGCAGGCCTACCGGGGCACGGAGGCGGATATCGCCGAGGCCGAGCAGCTGTGCGATGACAGCGACGCCGAGATGCGCGAGATGGCCGAGACCGAGCTGCAGGACGGGCGCGAGCGGCTGGCGTCGCTGGATGCCCGGCTCAAGCAGCTGCTGGTGCCGAAGGACCCCGACGACCACCGCAACGTCTTCCTGGAGATCCGTGCCGGCACCGGCGGCGACGAGGCGGCGCTGTTCGCCGGCGACCTGTTCCGCATGTACTCGCGCCATGCCGAGAAGGTCGGCTGGAAGGTCGAGGTGGTCAGCGCCAGCCACGGCGAGCAGGGCGGCTACAAGGAGATCATCGCCCGGGTGCGCGGCGAGGGCGTCTACGCCCGGCTCAAGTTCGAGTCCGGGGCGCACCGCGTGCAGCGGGTGCCGGCCACCGAGTCCCAGGGGCGCATCCACACCTCGGCCTGCACGGTGGCGGTGATGCCCGAGGTCGAGGCGGTCGGCGACATCGACATCGACGCCAACGACCTGCGCGTCGACACCTTCCGCTCCAGCGGCGCCGGCGGCCAGCACGTCAATACCACCGACTCGGCGATCCGCATCACCCACCTGCCCAGCGGCCTGGTGGTGGAGTGCCAGGAGGAGCGCAGCCAGCACAAGAACCGCGCCAAGGCGATGGCGCTGCTCGCCGCGCGGCTCAAGCAGGAGGCGGTGGACAGCCAGCGCCGCCAGCAGGCCGATGCTCGCAAGTCGCTGGTCGGCTCGGGAGATCGCAGCGAGCGCATCCGCACCTACAACTTCCCCCAGGGCCGGATCACCGATCACCGCATCAACCTGACGCTCTACAAGCTGGGCGAGGTGATGGCCGGCGAGCTGGACGAGGTGATCGGGCCGCTGGTCAACGAGTACCAGGCCGAGCGGCTGGCCAGCCTGCAGGACGCCTGATGCGCATCGACCGCCTGCTGGCCGCGGCCACGACACGCCTGACGGCGGCCGGTTCGCCGACGCCGCGCCTCGATGCCGAGGTGCTGCTGGCCCACGTGCTGGGGCGCGACCGGACCTGGCTGTATACCTGGGGCGACCGCGAGCTCGACGGCTTCGAGCGGGCGCGCTTCGAGGCCCTGGTGGCGGCGCGCGACGGCGGGCAGCCGGTGGCCTACCTGACCGGGGAACGCGAGTTCTGGGGGCTGCCCCTGCTGACCGAGGCGACCACGCTGATCCCGCGTCCCGACACGGAAACCCTGGTCGAGGCGGCGCTGGCCGGCGACACGCCCGAGTCGGCGGCGGTGCTCGACCTCGGCACCGGCAGCGGCGCGATCGCCCTGGCATTGGCCAGCGAGCGACCGGGCTGGGAGGTTACCGGGGTCGACCGGGTCCCGGCGGCCGTGGCCCTGGCGCGGCGCAACGCCGAGCGGTTGGGCATCTTGAATGCGGCCTTTCACGAGAGCCACTGGTTCGACGCCCTGGCCGGGCGACGCTTTGCGCTGATCGTGGCCAATCCGCCCTACCTGGCCGTCGACGACCCCCACCTGGCGCGCGGCGACGTGCGCTTCGAGCCGGCTTCGGCGCTGGTTGCCGAGGACCGGGGGCGGGCGGATCTCCTGCACCTGATCGACACGGCCCGCGGCCATCTGCTGGCCGGCGGACGCCTGCTGCTGGAGCACGGCATGGCGCAGGACGAGTGGCTGCGCGAGGCGTTCCGGGCCGCCGGCTTCGCGACGGTTCACACGCATGCCGATCTGGCCGGGCTGCCTCGAGTGACCGAGGGGCGCTGGCCGGGATCCGTCGACGGGGCGTGACTGGCCCCCCTTCCCGGGAATGTGATATGAGTGTGTGGCGGCCGTGTGCCGGCATGGTGAATTCGGCTGCCCTCATGTCCTTTCGTGTGATGTATTTGCCGCCGGCTGCCCTGCCGGGCGGCAAATTCAGATGATCATTCTGCCGGTTGGCAGCGGGGAATCGACCCAACAATGAAAGCCAAGACCCGATCGCTGGACCGTATCGACCTCAATATCCTGCGCTGCCTGCAGGAAAACGCCCGTATCTCCTATGTCGACCTGGCATCGCAGGTCGGCCTGTCCACCACGCCCTGCCTGGAGCGCGTCAAGCGCCTGGAGCGGGCCGGCATCATCCGCGGCTATCGGGCCGTGCTCGATCCGCGGGCGCTCAAGGCCAACCTGCTGGTGTTCGTCGAGATCTGCCTGGAAACCCAGTCGCCGACGGTCTTCGACGAGTTTCGCCGGGCGGTGGCCAAGCTGCCGCAGATCCAGGAGTGCCATCTGGTCTCCGGTCAGTTCGACTACATCCTCAAGTGCCGGATTCCGGAGATGTCCGCCTATCGCCAGCTGCTCGGCGACGTGGTGCTGACCCTGCCCGGGGTCAAGGAATCGAAGAGCTACGTGGTGATGGAGGAGGTCAAGGAAGAGTTCGTCCTGCATGTCCCCGAGCTCGAGCAACTCGACGAGAAATAGCCACCCAGCCTGGTGCCCCTGCCATGAACGATGAATCCCTGCTGCGCTACAGCCGCCATATCATGCTCGATGCCATCGACATCGCCGGGCAGGAACGGCTGCTGGCCGGACATGCCCTGGTGGTCGGTGCCGGCGGGCTGGGCTCGCCCGTGGCCCTCTACCTGGCCGCGGCCGGCGTGGGGCGGCTGACCCTGGCGGACGCCGACCGCGTCGACCTGACCAACCTGCAGCGCCAGATCGCCCACGGCGAGGCGGATGTCGGGCGCAACAAGGCCGAGTCCGCCGCCGCGGCGGTGCAGCGGCTCAATCCCCATTGCGAGGTGCGCGCCCTGGACCACCATCTCGACGGGGAAACGCTGCACGCGGCGGTGGCCGAGGCCGATGTGGTGCTCGACTGCACGGACCGCTTCGCCAGCCGCTACGCCATCAACCGGGCCTGTCTGGCCGCCGGGCGACCGCTGGTATCGGGGGCGGCGATCCGCTTCTCCGGGCAGCTGGCGGTGTTCGACCCGCGCCGCGCGGACTCGCCCTGCTATGCCTGCCTCTATCCCCCCGAGGCGGGCGAGGAGGAAGAGCTGCGCTGCGCGGAAAGCGGCGTGGCGGGGCCGCTGGTGGGCCTCATCGGCACCTTTCAGGCGCTCGAGGCGGTCAAGCTGCTCAGCGGGGCGGGCCGCGTGCACCGGGGGTTGTCCACCTTCGATGGTCTGCGGGGGGAATGGCGCCACTTCAATGTCGCGCGCGACCCCGCCTGTCCGGACTGCGGCGGGCGCTGAGACCCGCCGGTGCAGGGCCATGCTCTGTTATTGAATACTTGACATTCGACGTCTTGGTGGTGTCAGACTAGGCGTCAATTGCTGCGGTATTGATACCGCCTGGTAAAAGAAATTCAACAATAATCAGGCCAACGGGATGGCCGACCTACCGGGATACTCGCGATGACTGCCGCCGCCTTGCGACGCCCTGATTCCTACTATAACGCCAGTGTGGCGGTCAGCCTCGCGCCGGCACCTGCTCTGGACGGCGATACCCAGGCCGACGTGTGCGTGATCGGCGGTGGCGTCACCGGCTGTTCGGCGGCGCTGCATCTGGCCGAGCGCGGCCACCGCGTGGTGCTGCTCGAGGCCGGCGAGATCGGCTATGGCGCCTCGGGGCGCAGCGGCGGTCAGATCCTGCCCGGGCTGGGCACCGACATCGGCGTGATCGAGAAGGCCCTGGGGCGCGAGCGCGCGCGGGCCGTCTGGGAGATGAGCCGCGAGGCGGTGCGTCTGACCGCTTCGCTCGTCGAACGACACGCCATTCCCTGCGACCTGAGCTGGGGCTATCTGCACGCCGCGGTCAAGCCGCGCCACGTGCGCGAGCTGCGCGAGTTCCGCGACACCCTGGCGGAACGCTACGGCTATTCGGCGCTGTCACTGCTCGAGGGCGAGGCGCTGCGCGAGCATGTGGTCACCGATGCCTATCCGGCCGCGCTTCACGACGCCGAGGGCGGCCACCTTCATCCGCTCAACTACACGCTGGGACTGGCGCGAGCCGCCCAGGATGCCGGCGTCATCATCCACGAACACAGTCCCGCCGTTGCCATCGAGCGTGGTGAGCCGGCTCGCGTGCGCACGCCGCAGGGGAGCGTCAGCGCGGATGTCGTGGTACTGGCCGCCAATGCCTACCAGCACGGGCTGGTGCCGGAGCTCTCCGGGCGCATCATGCGCGCCGCCAACTACATCGTCGCCACCGAGCCGCTCAGCGACGCCCAAACGGCCCGGGTCCTGCCGCGCAACGATGCGCTGTCCGACGCCAATTTCGTGCTCGACTACTATCGACTTTCCGCGGATCGCCGGCTGATCTACGGCGGGGAGGTGAGCTACAACGGCCGTGAACCGCGCGGCCTTCAGGCCCGCATGGACGCCAAGATCGCCCGGCTGTTCCCGGCGCTCGAGGGCGTGCGCATCGACTACCGCTGGGGGGGCGATGTGGCCATCACCCGCAACCGGGCGCCCGACTTCGGCTGCCTCGACGGCAACCTGTTCTACGCTCAAGGCTATTCGGGCCACGGCATGGCGCTGGCCGGGCTGGCCGGGCAGCTGCTGGCCGACGCCATCGAGGGGCGAGGCGAGCGTTTCGAGCACTTCGCCGCCATGCCGCACCATGCCTTTCCGGGCGGCGAGTGGCTGCGCATGCCGCTGCTGGTGCTGGCGACCAGCTTCTACAAGTTGCGCGATCGACTCTGAACCGGGCCGTGGCCTCTCCAGCGGCACCGGCGACGGCATCGTGACAGTCCGACAACAACAAGGGGAGTAGTGCGATGAGTGATTCGACCCCGGCGGTCACCCGAGCGGCGGCGGAAACGGCCGCGGCCGATGGCGGTGCTCCGCCGCGCGCGGCTTCATCGATACGCCTCGAGGGACTGCACAAGCGGTTCGGCAGGGACACCGTGGCACTCGATGGCGTCGACCTGACCATCGAGGCGGGGGAGTTCTTCACCCTGCTGGGGCCGTCCGGCTGCGGCAAGACCACGTTGCTGCGGATTCTCGCCGGGCTCGAGGAGCCCAACGCCGGCCGGCTGTGGATTGGCGGCCGCGACGTCACCGACACCCCGCCGCACCGGCGCAGCGTCAATACCGTCTTCCAGTCCTACGCCCTGTTTCCCCACCTGTCGGTGCGCGACAACCTGGCCTTCGGCCTGCGTATGCGGGGCGAATCGGCCGCCGAGCGCGAGCGCAAGGTGGCCGAGGTGGCGGAGTTCATCCAGCTCGGCTCGCTGGTCGAGCGGCGCGTCGACCAGCTCTCGGGTGGCCAGAAGCAGCGTATCGCCCTGGCCCGGGCGCTGGTCTGCGAGCCCGACGTACTGCTGCTCGACGAACCCCTGTCGGCGCTCGATGCGGGGCTGCGCAGCCAGCTTCAGGTCGAGCTGCAGCGCCTGCAGAAACGCCTGGGCATGACCTTCGTGTTCGTCACCCACGATCAGGACGAGGCGATGGTGATGTCGGATCGCATCGCCGTGCTCGACGGCGGGGTCATCCAGCAGGTG
Source organism: Modicisalibacter sp. (assembly GCF_055145905.1). Lineage (NCBI taxonomy): Bacteria > Pseudomonadati > Pseudomonadota > Gammaproteobacteria > Oceanospirillales > Halomonadaceae > Modicisalibacter > Modicisalibacter sp. The sequence goes on from NZ_JBSREH010000041.1 coordinate 54,071, forward strand.
GGCACGCCCAGCGAGGTCTACGAGCATCCGGCCAACGCCTTCGTGGCGCGCTTCATGGGCCACGACAACCTGGTCGCCATCACCGCGGTCGACGGCGACCGGGTGGAGACCCGGCTGGGCTGGCTGCGGCTCGCCCCCGCCGAGCGGCGCGCCGAGTCGGACGGCTGGCTGCTGATCCGCCCCGAGACCCTGGTGCTCGACGACGCGCTGCCGGAGGGCTACAACCGGCTCGAGGGCACCGTCGAGGAGCGCCTCTACCGGGGCAGCCGCATCGAGTATCGAGTGACGGTCAACGGCCAGCCGCTGATGGTCGTGGCCAGCAACCTGGGGCAGCGCATGCACGAGATCGGTGACCGGGTGGTCATCGGCGTCTGTCCCGAAGACCTGGTCCGGGTCGCGGCCTGAGGAGGGCATCATGGTGGAATCGTCCCTGACGGCGTCGCGGCGGCGCGCGGTGGTCGGCGAGACCCGGCATCTGCTGTTCAGCGTGACGCCGGGGGCCGCCTGGATCACGGTCTTCCTGGTCCTGCCCAGCCTCTACCTGATGGCGGTGGCCTTCATGACCAACGGCCCCTACGGCCTGCCGGAGATGCCGCTGTCGCTGGATGCCTTCCGGCAGCTCGCCGGATTCGGCTTCCTGGGCTGGAGCCCGGGCAATCTCTACACTCTGTTGCGCTCGCTGTGGCAGACCGTGGTCTCCACAGCGCTGGTGGTCGTCGTTGCCTACCCGCTGGCCTACTACATCACCACCTGTCGCGAGCGATGGCGGCCACTGATGCTGCTGGCGGTGGTGGTACCCTCCTGGACCAACCAGGTGATCCGTACCTTCGGCTGGATGAACCTGCTGGCGCCGGGCACGCCGCTCTCCGACCTGGCCGAGTCGCTGGGCCTGATCGGTCCGCACATGGGCCTGTACCCCTCCGACTTCGCGGTGACCCTGGGGCTGGTCTACAACTTCCTGCCGTTCATGGTGCTGCCGCTCTACGCCGCCTTCGAGAAGCTCGACGTCGCCCAGGTGCAGGCCGCTCAGGATCTCTACGCCTCGCCGGTACGCGCCTTCCGGCATGCGGTGTTCCCGCAGACCCTGCCCGGGCTGCTGGCGGGCACCGTGCTGGTGGCGATCCCGGCGTTCGGCATGTACGTGATTCCCGAGCTGCTGGGCGGCGGCAAGAGCATGATGCTCGGCAACCTGGTGGCCCGTCAGTTCTCGGGGGGCTCCAACTGGCCGCTGGGCGCCGCCGGGGCGATCCTCATGCTGCTGGCCACCTTCGTCGGCCTCTACGCCATGCGCCGCATCGGCCGGCGCCTGGGCGGCGGCGAGGAGGTGGTGATATGAGACGGCGCACCCTCGCTCGCGGGCTGGCCGGCTTCTGGTGGCTGACGCTCGTCTTTCTTTATCTGCCGCTGGCGGTGGTGGTGCTGTTCTCCTTCAACTCGGTGAACAGCGCCGCGCATTTCGCCGATGTCTCGCTGCGCTGGTACCACCAGCTGCTGGGCAACGCGCAGATTCTCTCGGCGTTTCGCAACAGCCTGATCCTGGCGATCGTCTCCTCGGTGATCGCCCTGGTGATCGGCTGCCTGATCGGCTATGGCATGTATCGTCACCGGCATCGCCGGCTGGGCTGGCTGATCGTGCTGATCTACCTGCCGATCGTGCTGCCGGACATCGTCTTCGGCATCTCCGAGATGGCCTTCTTCGTGCAGATCAACCGCGCGACCGGGCTGCTCGAGCCGGGGCTGGGCACCATGATCATCGCCCATGTCACCTTCCAGATTCCTTTCGTGGCGCTGATCGTCTATTCGCGGTTCGTGGGGCTCGATCCGACGCTGTTCGAGGCGGCCAAGGACCTCTACGCCTCGCCGTTCAAGCGGGCCCTGCATTTCCTGATCCCCACGCTCAAGCCGGCGCTGATCTCGGCATTCTTCCTGTCGTTCACGCTGTCGATCGATGACTTCGTGATCAGCTTCTTCACCGCCGGCCCGGAAAGCGCCACGCTGCCGATCTACATCTGGGGAGCGATCAAGAAGGGCGTGACGCCGGAGATCAACGCCATCGCCTCGCTGATGATCGGCGCCGTGCTGCTGGCGGCGCTGGTCAGCCTGCTGTTCAACCGACCGCGGCGCCGCTGAGCGTCCGCTGACCCTGAAACCCGAGGAGAGAGCGACACCATGACAACAATCAAGACGCGTCTCGTGACCGCCCTGGGCGGTCTCCTGCTGGCCGGCGGCGCCCAGGCGGCGTCGGAGAAGCTGTACCTGTTCAACTGGACGCAGTACATGGACCCGGCGATCATCCAGGCCTTCGAGGACAAGTACGACGTCGAGGTGGTGCAGAACTACTTCAACTCGCTGCCCGAGATGTTCGCCAAGCTCAAGGCCGGCGGCGTCTCCCAGTACGACATCATCGTGCCCTCCAACTACTATGTGCCGCGGCTGATCCAGACCGGCATGGTGCAGAAGCTCGACAAGTCGAAGCTTCCCAACTTCGACAACATCATGGACAAGTTCCGCGACACGGCCTACGACCCGGGCAGCGACTACACCGCCGCCTACCAGTACGGTGTCACCGGCATCGTCTACAACGCCGAGACCTTCCCCGACGCGCCCAGGAGCTGGTCGCTGCTGTTCGATCCCGAGGTCAACCCCAGCTATCCGTTCGCCATGATGGGCGACGGTCAGGTGAGCATGGGCGCCGCCTGCGCCTACCTGGGCCACGGCTACGACTGCACCGACCTCGACGCCTGGAAGGAGAGCGCCAGGCTGCTGCTCAAGACCAAGCAGCGCGGCAACTTCAGCGGCTTCGTCGACGGCACTCCGGCGCTGCAGCAGCTCGCCCGCGGGGTGACCCACGTCTCGCTCTCCTACAACGGCGACTATCTCTTCTACAAGGAAGAGAACCCGGACACCTTCAAGAACATCAAGTTCATGATTCCCGACGAGGGGACCGAGCTCTGGGTCGACTCGATGATGATCCCGGCCCAGGCCCCGCACCCGGACCTGGCCCACAAGTTCATCAACTTCATCCTCGATCCCGAGATCGGCGCCCAGCTGTCCAACTACAACTACTATTCGAGCCCCAATGCGGCCGCCACGCCCTACCTCGACAAGGTGCTGACCGAGCCGCCGGTGACGCCCGCCGAGAGCGACATCGACAAGCTGCACTTCACGCCGAGCCTCGAGGGCGACAAGCTGCAGACCTTCAACCAGCTGTGGACCGAAGTGCAATCCCGCTGACGTGTCCCGCCGCGGCGACCCGGGTCGTCGCGGCCGGTACCGGCCTTTCGAGCAAGGATATTCCGATGAGCGAGCGTAACGGCCATGAACTCAGTGAATGGTTCCATGCGCATGGCATCACCGAAGTGGAGTGCCTGGTCAGCGACCTGACCGGGATTCTCAAGGGCAAGATCATGCCCGCCGGCAAGTACCTCAACGGCGGGCGGCCGCGTCTGCCCGACTCGATCTTCATCCAGACCGTCACCGGCGGCTACCCGGACGACGAGGACATCCGCTTCTGGAACCCCGCCGAGCGGGACATGGAGCTGGTACCCGATCCCGGTGCCGTCTATCTGGTGCCCTGGGCCGACGACCCCACCGCGCAGATCATCCATGACTGCTACTACCTGACCGGCGAGCCGGTGGAGCTGTCGCCGCGCAGCGTGCTCAAGCGCGTGCTGGGGCTCTACGCGGCCCGTGGCTGGCGGCCGGTGGTGGCCCCCGAGGTGGAGTTCTATCTGGTCAAGACCAACACCGACTCCGACTACCCGCTGGAGCCGCCGATCGGTCGCAGCGGCCGTCAGGAGAGCAGTCGCCAGTCGTTCTCGATCGATGCGGTCAACGAGTTCGACCCGCTGTTCGAGGAGATGTACGACTACTGCGAAGCCATGAATCTGGACCTGGATACGCTGATCCACGAGGAAGGCGCCGGCCAGATGGAGGTCAACTTCCAGCACGGCGACCCGCTCACGCTGGCCGACCAGGTGGTGATCTTCAAGCGTACCCTGCGCGAGGTGGCGCTGCGCCACGGCATGTATGCCACCTTCATGGCCAAGCCGATGGCCAACGAGCCGGGCAGTTCCATGCACATCCACCAGAGCCTGGTGGCGATCGAGAGCGGCCGGAACCTGTTCGCCGGCGAGGGCGACGAGCCCAGCCGGCTGTTCCATCATTACATCGGCGGGCTGCAGGAATACCTGCCGGCGGCCATGCCGTTCTTCGCCCCCAACGTCAACTCCTACCGCCGGCTGATGCGCAGCGAGAGCAGCGGTTCGGCACCGATCAACATCGAGTGGGGCTTCGACAATCGTACGGTGGGGCTGCGTGTGCCGGTGGGGGCGGCCGAGGCGACCCGCGTCGAGAATCGGCTGGGCGGCGCCGACGCCAACCCCTATCTGGCGATGGCCGCCTCGCTGGCCTGCGGCTATCTGGGCATGCTCGCCCAGATCGACCCGCGCCCGCCGATGGTCGGCTCGGCCTGGTCGGCCGGCCACAAGCTGCCCGACGACATCGGCCCGGCACTGGCCGCGCTGCGCGAATGCGGGCCATTGTCGGACCTGCTCGGTGAACGCTTTACCAACAGTTATCTGGCGGTCAAGCGGGCCGAGCACTCGGCGTATTTCGGGGTAATCAGTTCCTGGGAACGCGAACACCTGCTGCTGCGGGTGTGACGCAACGTATAACAATACAAGGAGACAGGCATGCAAGGTTACGGCTGGAAGGGATTGCTGGGGATGGGGCTGCTGGGCATGACGCTGCCGGCGATGGCGGCCGGGCAGCAGCTCAACCTGTTCAACTGGTCGGACTACATGGACCCCGCGATCATCGCCGACTTCGAGCAGGAAACCGGCATCGAGGTGGTGCAGAACTACTACAACTCCAACGCCGAGCTGTTCGCCAAGCTCAACGCCGGCGGCGATTCGCAGTATGACGTGATCGTGCCCTCCGGCTACTTCATGCCGCGGCTGATCCAGGCCGGGCTGGTACAGCCGCTGGCTCCGGAAGGGCAGAGTCTGGCCGGCCGCGAGGCGATCCTCGAGGAGTTCCGCAAGCCGGCCTATGATCCCGAGGGGCGCTATACCGTGCCCTACCTGTGGGGCACCACCGGCATCGTCTACAACACCGAGATCTGGCCGGACCCCGAGCCGAGCTGGTCGCTGCTCTACGATCCCGAGGTCAACCCCGACCAGCCGTTCGCGCTGCTCAAGGGCGATGCCCAGTTCACCTTCGGCACGGCCTGCGCCTACCTCGGCGAGGGCTTCGACTGTGTCGGTCAGGAGCCCTGGAAGAAGGCCGCCAGGCAGGTGATCGAGACCCGCCATCGCGACAACTTCGTGGGCTTCGTCGATGCCACGGCGACCATCGAGCAACTCGCGCGCGGCGTGATCCAGGCGGGGATCGCCTACAATGGCGACCTGGCCTCGAAGCAGGCGGAAAACCCCGACGTCTATGGCAAGATCGGCTTCTTCATCCCCCGCGAGGGCTCGCAGCGCTGGGTCGACGTCATGGCGATCCCCGCCCGGGCGCCGCACCCCGAGGCCGCGCGGGCCTTCGTGCGTTACATGCTGAAGCCGGCGGTGGCCGCCCGGCTGGCCAATTACAACTACTACACCACGCCCAATGCGGCGGCGCTCGAGCAGGTCGACGACGTGCTGCGCCGGCCCCCGGTGATGCCCGATACCGAGGCGCGGCAGGCCCTGCACTTCGCCCCGTCGGTCCAGGGCAAGCAGCTGCAGTGGCTTCAGCAGCTCTGGTCCGAGGCGTTGAGTCGCTGAAGGCGTCACGCCCGTTCGCGTTTCGCCATCACTCATCCTGTGCTTTCTGGAGACTTGCCATGCCGGCATCCGCCGCTACCGACCACGTCGCGTCCTACTACGCCGCTTCCGCCAATCCCGCTCCCGAGCGCCCGGCGCTGGCGGGCGAGACCCGCTGCGATGTCTGCGTGGTGGGGGCCGGCTTCACCGGGATCTCCGCCGCCCTGCACCTGGCCGAGCAGGGGCGGCGCGTGGTGGTGCTCGAGGCGACCCGGGTCGGCTTCGGCGCCTCGGGGCGCAACGGCGGGCAGATCGTCAACAGCTACAGCCGCGACATGGATGTCATCGAGTCGCGCTACGGCGCCGACACGGCCCGCGCGCTGGGCGACATGGCCTTCGAGGGCAACCGCATCATCCGCGAGCGCATCGCGCACTACGGCATCGCCTGCGATCTCAAGGAGGGCAACCTGTTCGCGGCCTGCAACGCCCGGCAGTTCCAGGCGCTGGTCGAGCACCAGGCGCTCTGGGAGCGCTACGGCAACGATCGGCTCGAGCTGCTCGAGGGCAGGGCCTACCGGCGCGAGATCGGCAGTGAGCGCTACGTGGGCGCGCTGCTGGACCATTCCGGCGGCCACCTGCATCCGCTCAACCTGGTGCTCGGCGAGGCGGCGGCGCTGGAGTCGCTGGGCGGGGTGATCCACGAGCACACGCCGGTGACGCGCATCGAGCACGGCGAGCCGGTGCGTCTGCACACACCGCAGGGCAGGGTCGTCGCCGATCGGGTGGTGCTGGCCGGCAACGCCTACATGACGGGGCTGCTACCGCCGCTGGAGGGCAGGTCGATGCCCGCCAGTACCCAGGTGGTCGCCACCGCGCCGCTCGACGAGGCTAGTGCCCGCGAGATCCTGCCCACCGACCGGGCCGTCGAGGATGGCAACTACCTGCTCGACTACTATCGGCTGTCGGCCGACCGGCGGCTGATCTACGGCGGCGGCGTGAACTACGGTGGCCAGGACCCGGCCAGCATCGAGGGCGCGATCCGGCCCAAGCTGGAGACGACCTTCCCGCAGCTCCGGGGCGTGGCGATCGACTACGCCTGGGGCGGGACCTTCCTGCTGACCATGAATCGCCTGCCCCAGTTCGGACGTCTCAACGCCAACGTCTACTACGCCCAGGGCTACTCCGGGCATGGCGTGACCTGCTCCCATCTGGCCGGGCGCCTGATCGCCGAGGTCATGGCCGGGCACGGCGAGCGCTTCGACGCCTTCGCCGGGATTCCGCACCTGCCGTTCCCCGGCGGGCGCATGCTGCGGGTACCGCTCACCCGCCTGGGTGCCTGGTACTACCGGATGCGTGATGCACTGGGTCGTTGAGGCCGCGGCCGGCAAGTAAGAAAACGTTGTTCGATAACCGGTTTCGAGGTACGCTTTACCTGTCTTGTCGCGGCGGCACCGTCGAGCCCGGTGCCGTGCGCACATCGCCTTCCGCAGACGCCTGATCGGTTGTCGTGAGTTCCGCTCCTGCAAGGAGTGGGCGTCACGGCCATGACAATGACGTCAGCCCATATGCAAAGGAGGCGACATGAACAAATCCATCATCATCGGTACCACGCTGTCGGTACTCGGCCTGGGCGGCCTGGCCTTCGGTGCCTATCAGATCCAGGGGGCCGATCAGGGGCCGCGTTTCGCCCAGGTGACCCAGGTCGACAAGGTGACCGAGAGCGTCGCGTCACCGCGCCAGGTCTGCAAGGACGTGGCGGTGACCCACCGCCGTCCGGTGAAGGACGCCAACCGCATCGCCGGTACGGCCGTCGGTGCCATCGTCGGCGGTGTGTTGGGCAACCAGGTCGGCGGCGGCACCGGCAAGAAGCTGATGACCGCCGCCGGGGCCGTGGCGGGCGGCTTCGCCGGTCGCGAGGTGCAGGGGCGCATGCAGCAGGGCGATACCTACACCACGACCGAACGGCGCTGTCATGAGGTCAACGATACTCAGGAAAAGGTGGTCGGCTATGACGTCGAGTACCGCGTCGACGGCCAGTCCTACCGCACGCGCCTGGACGAGGCGCCCGAACGCCAGCAGGTGCCGCTGATCGATGGGCACCCGCAGTGGAAGGCCGAGGTGGTCGATTCGGCCGGCTGAGGTAGCGAGTCTCTCCTGAGTGGCGCCCGCCAGGCCGGCGGGCGTCGCCTGCCAGTATCAAACGTTCCTCAGATACCACTCGTATTCCAGCGGACTGACCGTGCGCATGGCTTCGTCGCGCTCGGCCTGGCGATTGGCCAGGTAGACGTGTAGAAACTCGCGACCCAGACGCTCGGCCAGCGGTGCGCAGGCCCCCAGCAGGTCGAGAGCCTTCTGCCAGCTGTTGGTGAGCGTCGGCGGGAGTTGTTCGTAGGCGTTGCCCTCGATGGGCCCGCCCGGTTCGCAGCGGTGCTCCAGGCCGTGCTGGATCGAGGCGAGCAGGGTCGCCACCAGCAGGTAGGGGTTGACGTCGGCTCCGGCGACCCGGTGCTCCAGACGCCGGGCACTATTGGGACCGGAGGGGATGCGTACCGCGACCGAGCGGTTGTCATAGCCCCAGGCGGGCGCCATGGGCACGTAGAGCCCGGGCTGGAAGCGGCGGAAGGCGTTGAGGTTGGGGGCGAAGAGCGCCATCGAGGCCGGCATCAATTCCAGCAGGCCACCCACAGCATGACGCAGCAGCGCCGTGCCCAGCGGCGTCTCGTCGTCGCTGGCGAACACATTGTGCCCGGTATCGTCGACGAGGCTGACATGCACATGAGCGCCGCTGCCGGCTTCGTCGCCGTAGGGCTTGGCCATGAAGGTGGCCTCGAAGCCGTGGTTGAGGGCGACCCCCCGGATCAGGCGCTTGAGCAGCACCGCGCTGTCGGCGGCGAACAGGGCGTCGTTACTGTGCAGCAGATTGATCTCGAACTGCCCGGGGGCGCACTCCTTCAGCGCGGTGTCCAGCGGCAGCCCCTGCGCCTGGGCGGCCTGCTGGATTTCCTCCAGGAAGTCGGCGTAGTCGTCCAGTTCATTGATCGAGTAGAGCTGGCTCTGGGTGGCGCGCTCGCCGGTGCCGGGCGACAGCGGCGGCCGGGCCAGGCCGCCATCGTCGCGGCGTCTATCGACCAGGTAGAACTCCAGTTCCAGGGCGACCACCGGTGTCAGTCCCTGTTCGCGAAAGCGTGCCAGTTGCCGGCGCAGCAGCTGGCGCGGGTCGGCAAAGAAGGGCGAGCCGTCGCGCTCCTCCATGGTCATCAGCAGCTGGGCCTGGCGGCCGTCGCGCAGCCAGGGTGTGGTCATCAGCGTGCCGGGAATCGGCCGGCAGACCCGGTCGCTGTCGCCGGACGCCAGGCCCAGCCCGGTTTCCTCGATGGTGTTGCCGTTGATGTCGAGCGCGAAGATCGACGCCGGCAGGTTGATGCCGTGACGATAGGCCTTGCGCAGGTTGTCCCGCGGGATGCGCTTGCCACGCAGCACGCCGTTCATGTCGCTGATCAGCAGGTCCACCGTCTCGATGTCCGGATGCTGTTCAAGGAAGGCGCGCGCCTCGGCCGGGTCGGTGGCGGACGACATGATCGGTTTCCTCTGCTGCTCGGGAGAGTGGCTCAGGCTTCATCTTTTCGTTGCGGCGAAGTGTTGTCAAATCCTTTACGGAAAGGTCGGGCGGGGAATCGGGTGTTACGACAGAGCGCGAAGGAATCACCTGGTTTTGAAGAAAGGTGAGGCGGGGAGCCTCGGGATTGGCATTCTCGCTCTCCAGTCGTTATGTTGAAAATATAACAACATCTTTCCCGCAAGCGAGGGGCGTGTGACATGGACCCGGCGACACGCGAATGGCAGGCTCTCGATCGGGCGCACTACCTGCACCCCTTCACCGACCACAAGGCGCTCGGCGAGGAGGGCAGCCGCGTCATCACGCGGGCCGAGGGCGTCTACATTCACGACAGCGAAGGGCGGCGGATCCTCGATGGCATGGCCGGCCTATGGTGCGTCAATCTCGGCTACGGCCGTCATGAGCTGGCTGAGGCCGCCGCCGAGCAGCTGCGCGAGCTGCCCTACTACAACAGCTTCTTCAAGACTACCCATCCGCCGGCGGTACGGCTGGCCGAGAGGCTCTGCACGCTGGCGCCGGCCCACATCAACCGGGTGTTCTTCACCGGCTCGGGCTCCGAGGCCAACGACACCGCGCTACGCATGGTGCGCCACTACTGGGCACTCAAGGGAAGGCCGCACAAGCAGATGGTGATCGCCCGCGAGAACGCCTATCACGGTTCCACCGTGGCGGGCATGAGCCTGGGCGGCATGGCGCCGATGCAGGGGCAGGGTGGGCCCGGCGTGCCGGGGATCGTGCATGTGCCCCAGCCCTATTGGTTTGGCGAGGGGCAGTTCGGCGAAGGGCGTGAGTGCACGCCGGAGGCCTTTGGTCGCGAGTGCGCCGCGGCGCTGGAAGCGAAGATCCTTGAGGTCGGCGAGGAGAACGTCGCCGCCTTCATTGCCGAGCCGGTGCAGGGCGCCGGCGGGGCGATCATTCCCCCTGAGAGCTACTGGCCGGCGATCAAGGCCGTGCTCGCCCGATACGACATCCTGCTGGTGGTCGACGAGGTGATCTGCGGCTTCGGCCGGCTCGGCGAATGGTTCGGCAGTCAGCACTACGGCCTGGAACCCGACCTGATGCCGATCGCCAAGGGGCTGTCCTCGGGCTATCTGCCGATCGGTGGCGTGCTGGTGGGCGACCGGGTGGCCGAGACGCTGATCGAGGCCGGCGGCGAGTTCTTCCACGGCTTTACCTATTCGGGGCATCCGGTCTGCGCGGCGGTGGCACTCAAGAATCTCGAGCTGCTCGAGACCGAATGCGTCGTCGAACGGGTGCGCGACGACCTCGGCCCCTATCTGGCCGAGCGCTGGGCGAGTCTCGCCACGCATCCGCTGGTGGGTGAGGCGCGCAGCCTGGGGCTGATCGGCGCGCTGGAGCTGGTCGCCGACAAGGCGAGCGGCCGGCGCTTCGACAAGGCGCTGGCCGCCGGCAACCTGTGCCGCGACCTGAGCCTCGAGGCGGGGCTGGTGATGCGCTCGGTGGGTGACACCCTGATCATCTCGCCGCCGCTGGTCATCACCCGCGACCAGATCGATGAACTGGTGGCGCGGGCCCGTCGCGCGCTGGACGAGGCGGCGCGACGGCTGAGCGCCACCGATCAAGGACCTTCCGTCGGGAGAGTGTCATGAGTCATCCGTTTACCCATGCCGACTGGCAACGCCTGGCCGGCGAGTTGACCTTCGAGACCCGCGCCTGGCTCGGGGATACCTTCGTCGAGGCGGCCGGCGCCGAGCGCTTCGCCACCGTCAATCCCGCCACCGGCGAGATGCTCGCCGAAGTGGCCGCCTGCGATGCCCCGGAGGCCGAGGCCGCGGTGCGCCATGCCCGGGCCGCCGTGGAACGCGGAGACTGGGCCCGGGCGGCACCGGCCGAACGCAAGCGCATTCTGCTGCGCCTGGCCGAACTGATGGAGGCCCACAAGAACGAGCTGGCGCTGATCGATACCCTGGACATGGGCAAGCCGATCACCAGCTCGCTGGGCGACCTGAGCGGGGCGATCAACTGCATTCGCTACAATGCCGAGTCGATCGACAAGGTCTACGGCGAGGTTGCGCCCACCGGCGAGGAGAGCCTGGGTCTGGTGCTGCGCGAGCCGCTCGGCGTGGTGGTGGCCATCGTGCCGTGGAACTTCCCGCTGATGATGACCGCCTGGAAGATCGGCCCGGCGCTGGCCGCCGGCAACAGCGTGATCCTCAAGCCTTCCGAGAAGTCGCCGCTGTCCGCGCTGCGTCTCGCCCGGCTGGCGAAGGAAGCCGGCCTGCCCGATGGCGTGTTCCAGGTGCTGCCCGGCTTCGGCCATACCGTGGGCAAGGCGCTGGCGCTGTCCATGGGCGTCGACTGCCTGGCCTTCACCGGCTCTACCGCGGTGGGCAAGCAGCTGATGCAGTATGCCGGCCAGTCCAACCTGAAGCGGGTGTATCTCGAGTGCGGCGGCAAGAGTCCCAACCTGGTGTTCGCCGACTGCCGGGATCTCGACGCCGTGGCCCGCCACGCCGCCGAGGCGATCTTCCACAACCAGGGCGAGGTGTGCATCGCCGGATCCAGGCTGCTGGTCGACAATGCGATCCGCGAGGCGTTCGTCGACAAGCTGCTGGCGGCGGCCGAGACCATGCAGCCCGGCGACCCGCTCGATCCGGCCAGCTTCATGGGCGCGATCGTCGATCGTACCCAGTACGAGCGGGTGCTCGACTACATCCGCCGCGGCGTGGCGGAGGGCGCGGTACTGCGCCGCGGCGGCGAGCCGCTGGAGGGGGCCGGGCTGTTCATTCCGCCGACGGTGTTCGATGGCGTGACCCCGGCGATGGCGATCGGCCGCGAGGAGGTGTTCGGCCCGGTGCTGGCGGTGTTCGGCTTCGACAGCGAGGACCAGGCCGTGCACCTGGCCAACGACAGCGAGTACGGGCTGGCCGCCGGGCTCTGGAGTCAGGATATCGACCGCATCATGCGTGTCGCCCGGCGGCTGCAGTCGGGCCAGGTGTTCGTCAACAACTGGGCGGGGGGCGACATGACGGTGCCCTTCGGCGGCGTCAAGCAGTCGGGCAACGGCCGCGACAAGTCGCACCACTCGCTGGCGGAGTATTCCGAGCTGAAGACGGTATGGATGACGCTCGCGCCCTGAAGCGCCCCGGCCTGGCCCTGGAGACGACTGCGGCCTTTTGCCGAGCGTGTTTCAGACGCCGCCCGGGGCGCGGCTCGCTACCCTGATAGGCAGCGTTGACCGGGAGGCGAGTGCATGCGCAATATCATCGGGCTGGCGGCGGTTCTGGGACTGATGATCGTGGCGGGGCTGGTGCCGGGGGCCGTGGCGTCGGGCCCCATGAAGCGTGCCGCCGCGGCCGATGACGGTGCCGGCATCGACCTGCTGGCGTACGACTGGTCGCATCTCGACGGCGCGGTGGTCGGGGGTGACGGCGTGCAGGTCAGCGGGCTGGGTCGGGCCATCGTGCCGCCGGCGGACATGGCCGACACACCGCCGACCGCCAACCCGCCGATCAACCTGCGCGGTCCGGTGCTGACCCTGAGGGGGGATTTCGCGCTGACGGCCCGCCTGCGCCTGGGCACGGACGGCCCGCCGCAGGCACGGCTGACGCTCTACGGGCGCTTGCCGGTGATCCAGGACGAGTGGCGCCAGCCCGGCGAGGCGCTGACTCTGGCGGTGCAGGGCGATACGCTGCGCCTGAGCGTGCAGCACGTGTCGGGCGAGCGCGAGACCTACACCCGGGCCTGGCGCCCGGCGGAGTCGGTCACCCTGGCCCTGGTACGCCGGGGCGAGCGACTGACGCTGAGCGCGAACGGCGAGCCCCCGATCGCGATTCCGGTCCCGCCGGTGCTGGCGCGAACGCGGCTGTGGCCGGGGCTCGACACCGGCGTCGGCCATGCCTTCACGCTGGAGAATCTGCGCCTTCGCCCGCTCGGCGAGGCGTCACGGGTCGCGGTGGCGCCCGCCACCCTGGTGAGCACGCCGCCCGCGCCGGACGGATTGCGGGCACTGGCCGCGCGCAACGCGCCGCACCTGGCGATCGGCACGGCGGTAGCGACGAACCCGCTGCTCGGCGATCCCGGCTATGCGCGAGTGCTGGCCCGCGAGTTCAGCATGGTCACGCCCGAGAACGCCATGAAGTTCCAGTTCATCCACCCCCGGCCCGGGCGCTACGCCTTCGCCGAGGCCGATGCCATCGTCGACTTCGCCGAACACAATGGCATGGCGGTGCACGGCCACACCCTGGCCTGGGGCGAGGCGCTGCCGCGCTGGCTGAGCCGGGGTGACTACAGCGACGGTGAGCTGCGCGAGATTCTGGCCGACCACATCGCCACCGTGGTGGGGCGCTACAAGGGGCGCGTCGCCGGCTGGGACGTGGTCAACGAACCGCTCGAGCCGTTCGGCCCCGGGCTGCGCCGCGACTCGCCCTGGTATCGGGCGATGGGGGCCGACTACATCGCCTTCGCCCTGCGGGCGGCGCATCGCGCCGATCCCGACGCGGCGCTCTACATCAACGAATTCGCCTGCGAGGAACGCAACGCCAAGTCGGATGCGCTCTATCGGCTGGCCCGGGGCCTGCTGGCCGACGGCGTGCCGCTGGATGGCATCGGCTTCCAGCTCCACGAGGACCTGACCGACGACTATCGGCCGGTCACTGCCGCGGCCTTTCGCGACAACGTCCGGCGGTTCATCGACCTGGGGCTTGCGGTGCGCATCTCGGAGATGGACGTCAACCTGCACGACGACGCCTCGCCCGCGCGTCTGCAGCAACAGGCCGCGTATTACGCCTCGATGCTGGCGCTGGCCCGGGACATTCCGGCCTTCTCGGCGTTTTCCACCTGGGGCTTCACCGATCGCTACTCGTCGCTGCAGGACTGGTGGAATCCGGACGGGCTGGGCAACGGCCTGATCTTCGACCCGGCGCTGCGGCCCAAGCCGGCCTATGATGCGTTGCGCCGCGTGCTGGCACGCTGAGATTGCGGCGGGCTGGGGGCGGCTGCTCAGAAGGCCCGGGCGGGGGTGGCGCAGCTGACCAGCCGGCAGTCGCGGTCGCCGATATTGCGGAAACGGTGGGGCAGGCCGGTATTGAAGTAGTAGGCCTCGCCGGGGCCCAGCACGCGAGTGTCGAGGCCGATGGTGATCTCGATCTCGCCTTCCAGCACCACGCCGGCTTCCTCGCCGCGGTGAACGATCATCTCGCGACCGGTGTCGGCGCCGGGCGGGTAGGTCTCGATCATGAACGACAGCGCCCGGGACGGGCGGTTGGCGCCGATCAGCCGGTAGCAGACGTCGCCGCTGCCGATATCGGGCAGCTCGTCGGGGGAATAGAAGACCTGGTCGCGGTTTTCCAGGTCCAGCGTGAAGAAGTCGCCGACGCTGATGGGGATGGCGTCGAGGATCTTCTTCAGCGAACTCACCGAGGGGCTGACCTTGCCCTGCTCGATCAGCGACAGGCTGGAGTGGGTGACGCCGCAGCGCTTGGCCAGCTCCCGCTGGGAGATGCCGCGCAGGGTGCGCAGGGCACGCAGGCGCGCGCCGACGTCGTCTGCCATTCGGGAACTCCTTGTCAGGACGGCCGGCGGGCGAGCCCGCCGGCCGGCGTCGTCAGGCGTTGTCGAGCTTGTCCTTGAGCAGGGCGTTGACCTGCTGCGGGTTGGCGGTGCCCCGCGAGGCCTTCATGACCTGGCCGACGAAGTAGCCGATCATCTTGCCGCGCTTCTCGGGGGCGGCTTCGCGGTACTGGGCGACCTGCACCGGGCTGTCGGCGATGACCTGGTCGATCATCGCCTCGATGGCGCCGGTGTCGGTGACCTGCTTGAGGCCGCGGGCCTCGATGATGGCATCCGCGCTCTCGCCCTCGCCGTCCCACAGCGCGGCGAAGACCTGCTTGGCGGCCTTGCCGTTGATGGTCTCGTCCTTGACGCGGGCGACCAGGCCGCCGAGCTGCTCGGCCGTGACCGGGCTGTCGGCGATGTCCAGGCCTTCCTTGTTGAGGCGCCCGGCGAGCTCGACCTGGACCCAGTTGGCGGCCAGCTTGGCGTCACCGCAGACGTCCTTGACCGCCTCGAAGTACTCGGCCATGGCGCGGCTCGAGGCCAGCACGCTGGCATCGTAGGCCGACAGGCCCAGTTCGTCCTGAAAGCGGGCGCGCTTCTCGGCGGGCAGTTCCGGCAGCGTCGCACGCAGGTGGTCGACGTAGGCCTGGTCGAGCACCACCGGCAGCAGGTCGGGGCAGGGGAAGTAACGGTAGTCGTTGGCTTCCTCCTTGGTACGCATGCTGCGCGTCTCGTCGGCCTCGGGGTCGTAGAGGCGTGTCTCCTGGACCACCGTGCCGCCGTCCTCGATCAGCTCGACCTGGCGCTCGATCTCGTGAGCGATGGCCTTTTCCACGAAGCGGAATGAGTTGACGTTCTTGATCTCGGCACGGGTACCCAACGTCTCCTGGCCCTTGGGGCGCACCGAGACGTTGACGTCGCAGCGCATCGAGCCCTCGGCCATGTTGCCGTCACTGATGCCCAGGTAGGTGACGATGGCATGGATCGCCTTGAGGTAGGCGGCGGCCTCCCTGGCGGAGCGCAGGTCCGGCTCGGAGACGATCTCCAGCAGCGGCGTGCCGGCGCGGTTGAGGTCGATCCCGGTCATGCCGTGGAAGTCCTCGTGCAGCGACTTGCCGGCGTCCTCCTCGAGGTGGGCGTGGTGCACGCGGATGCGCTTGGTGGTGCCGTCGTCCAGGGTGATCTCGACCTCGCCGGGGCCGACGATCGGCTGGTACATCTGGCTGGTCTGGTAGCCCTTGGGCAGGTCGGGGTAGAAGTAGTTCTTGCGATCGAACACCGAGGTCTCGGGAATCTCGGCATTGATGCCCAGGCCGAACTTGACGGCCATCGCCACCGCGCCCTCGTTGAGCACCGGCAGCACACCGGGCAGGCCCAGGTCGACGGCGCAGGCCTGGGTGTTGGGCTCGGCGCCGAAGGCGGTCGAGGCCCCGGAGAAGATCTTCGACTGGGTGGCGAGCTGGACGTGAACTTCCAGGCCGATCACGGCTTCCCATTGCATCAGGCGTTCTCCTTACCGAAGGCGGGCTGGCGGCGGTGCCAGTCGGTGGCTTGCTGGAAGCGGTGGGCGACGTTGAGCAGCCGCGATTCGGCGAAGTGCGGGCCGAGGATCTGCAGGCCCACGGGACGCTCCTGCACGAAGCCGGCGGGAACGCTGATGCCCGGGATGCCGGCCAGGTTGATGGCGATGGTGTAGATGTCCTGCAGGTACATCGACACCGGGTCCTTCTTGGCGCCGAGGTCGAAGGCGGGCGTGGGCGAGGCCGGGCCCATCAGCACGTCGACGTCCTCGAAGGCGTCGAGGAAGTCCTGACGGATCAGCCGGCGGACCTGCTGGGCCTTCTTGTAGTAGGCGTCGAAGAATCCCTCGGAGAGGGTGTGGGTACCGATCAGGATGCGCCGCTTGACCTCCTCGCCGAAGCCCTCCGCGCGGCTGCGCTTGTAGAGATCGACGAGGTCGGTCGGGTTCTCGCAGCGGTGGCCGAAGCGCACCCCGTCGTAGCGCGACAGGTTCGAGGAGGCTTCCGCGGGGGCGATCACGTAATAGGCGGGGATCGCCAGCTCGGTATGCGGCAGGCTGACCTCGCGCACCTCGGCGCCCAGCGACTCGTAGACCTTGATGGCGTCACGCACCGCGGCCTCGACCTCGGGGGCGAGGCCGTCGCCGAAGTATTCCCGGGGCAGGCCGATCTTGAGCCCCGACAGCGAGGTTTCGAGTTCCTCGCGGTAGTCGGGCACGCCGCGCGCCACGCTGGTCGAGTCGCGCAGGTCATGGCCGGCGATGGCGCCGAGCAGCAGGGCGCAGTCCTCGGCGGTGCGGGCCATGGGGCCGCCCTGGTCGAGGCTCGAGGCGTAGGCCACCATGCCGTAGCGCGAGACGCGCCCGTAGGTGGGCTTGAGGCCGGTGATGCCGCAGAAGGCGGCGGGCTGGCGGATCGAACCGCCGGTGTCGGTGCCCAGCGCCGCCGGCACCAGGCCGGCGGCGACCGCCGCGGCACTGCCGCCGGAACTGCCGCCGGGGACCGCGGCGAGGTCCCAGGGGTTCTTCACCGGGCCATAGAAGCTGTTCTCGTTGGATGAGCCCATGGCGAACTCGTCCATGTTGGTCTTGCCGAGGCTGACGCTGCCGGCGGCGGCGAGCTTCTCGACCACGGTGGCGTCGTAGGGCGAGACGAAGTTGTCGAGCATCCTCGAGCCGCAGCTGGTGCGCACGCCCCGGGTGCAGAAGATGTCCTTGAGGGCGAGCGGCAGGCCGGTCAGCGGCCCGGCCTGGCCGGTGGCGCGGGTCTGGTCGGCACGGTCCGCCGCCTCGAGCGCGGCGTCTGCCGTTACGGTGATGAAGCTGTTGAGCTCGCCATCGAGGCGGTCGATGCGCGCGAGCAGGAATTCGGTCAGCTCGCGGCTGGAGAACTCGCCGGCGGCCAGGGCCGCGGCCAGTTCGGTCAGGGTCTTGTCATGCATGGGGCGTCGGGCTCCGTGGAAAGCATGTCCGGCGAACGGGGCGCGGCGTCACTCGACGACGCGGGGAACCAGGTAGAGGCCGTTCTCGACGGCCGGCGCGCAGCGCTGGAAGCGCTCGCGCTGGTCGGACTCGGTGACCTCGTCGGCCCGCAGGCGCTGGGTGGCGTCCAGCGGGTGGGCCAGCGGGGCCACGCCCTGGGTGTCGACGGCCTGCAGGCGGTCGACCATCTCCAGGATACGGCTCAGGTCATCCACGTAGCGCGCGGCTTCCCGGTCGTCCAGGCCCAGGCGGGCGAGGTGGGCGGCCCGCCGCACGTCTTCGGGTTCAAGCGCCATAACGTCGGCTTCCTTCAACTATGCGATGCCAATGCGGATCGATCGGCGCCGGGGCGGGCGACGACCGACGGTTCGGTTCCGGATTCAGTCCGGCTCCGGTTCAGTTCGGTTCGGAAAATAGGCGAAACGGTACCACAACTCCGGGACCCGGGCATCTCGCTTGCCGCTCTGCCCCCGCGATGATACCGTTTGCGTCCGCACAGGGTTCCGGTCTGGACTAGGTGAAAGACTTCCATGTTTAAACGTTTGAGGGGGCTGTTCTCCAGCGATCTGTCGATCGATCTGGGGACCGCCAATACGCTGATTTACGTTCGCGGCCGCGGCATCGTCCTCGATGAGCCCTCGGTGGTGGCGATTCGCCAGTCGGGCAACATGCGCAGCGTGGCTGCCGTGGGCGTCGATGCCAAGCGCATGCTGGGCCGTACCCCGGGCAACATCACGGCGATCCGGCCGATGAAGGACGGCGTGATCGCCGACTTCACCGTCACCGAGCAGATGCTTCAGCACTTCATCCGCAAGGTCCACCAGAGCACCTTCCTGACGCCGAGCCCGCGTGTGCTGGTCTGCGTGCCCTGCATGTCGACCCAGGTCGAGCGCCGCGCCATCAAGGAGTCCGCCGAAGGGGCCGGGGCCCGCGAGGTGTTCCTGATCGAGGAGCCCATGGCCGCGGCGATCGGCGCCGGGCTGCCGGTCGAGGAGGCCCAGGGCTCGATGGTCGTCGACGTCGGCGGCGGGACCTCCGAGATCGCCATCATCTCCCTCAACGGTGTGGTCTATTCCGAGTCGATCCGGGTCGGCGGCGATCGCTTCGACGAGGCGATCATCGCCTATGTGCGTCGCCATTACGGCAGCCTGATCGGCGAGGCCACGGCGGAGCGCATCAAGGAGGAGATCGGCTGTGCCTATCCGGGCGGCGAGCTGCGCGAGATCGACGTGCGCGGCCGCAATCTGGCCGAGGGCATTCCGCGCAGCTTCACCCTCAATTCCCACGAGATCCTCGATGCGCTGCAGGACCCGCTGTCATCCATCGTCACCGCGGTCAAGAGCGCGCTGGAGCAGTCGCCCCCCGAGCTGGCCGCCGACATCGCCGAGCGCGGCCTGGTGCTGACCGGCGGCGGCGCGCTGCTGCGCGACATCGACAAGCTGATCGCCGAGGAAACCGGCCTGCCGGTGATCGTCGCCGAGGACCCGCTGACCTGCGTGGCCCGGGGCGGCGGCAAGGCGCTGGAAATGATCGACCAGCACACCTTCGAACTGCTGTCCAGCGACTGAACCCGACGGCACGCGCGGCGTGCCGTCACGGGTCCACCGTGTTCCGGTCATCGGCCAGCTCGCAGGGAGTCGTGCTATCAAACCGCTGTTCTCGCAGGGTTCCGCCCCCGGCTAT
Source organism: Modicisalibacter sp. (assembly GCF_055145905.1). Lineage (NCBI taxonomy): Bacteria > Pseudomonadati > Pseudomonadota > Gammaproteobacteria > Oceanospirillales > Halomonadaceae > Modicisalibacter > Modicisalibacter sp. Next base: position 73,635 of record NZ_JBSREH010000041.1, read on the forward strand.
CGCATGCTGCTGTGTGCCTTCATCGCCTTCGCGCTGATGTTCGCCGAGCATCGCCTGCCGCGCGTGGCGGAGCTGCGGGCGCACCTGTCCACCGTGGTCACGCCGGTGCAGTGGCTGGCCAGCCTGCCCAGCGAGGCACTCTCCTGGGGGGCGCTGGCGGTTTCCGACCAGCGGGTCCTGATCGACGAGAATCGTCGGCTGCGCCGGCAGCTGCTCACCCTCTCCCATCGCGTGCAGCGCATGGCCAGCCTGTCCGCCGAGAACGCCCGACTTCGCGAGCTGCTCAACGCCGCCCAGCACCGCCGGGTCCCCTACATCACCGCCGAGCTGCTGTCGCTGGACTCCGATCCCTTCACCCATCAGATGGTGCTCGATCGCGGGCGCACCGACGGCGTCTATGTCGGCCAGCCGGTGACCGATGCCTCGGGGCTGATCGGCCAGGTGATCGCCGTGTCCGCCTACACCAGCCGGGTGCTGATGGTGGCCGATGCCAGCCATGCGGTGCCGGTGCGCGTGACGCGCAACGGGCTGCGCTTCATCGTCCAGGGGACCGGCAGCTATGACACCCTGGATGTGCTCCATGTGCCGGACACGGCGGATATCCGCGAGGGCGATCTGCTGGTGACCTCGGGCCTGGGCGGGCGCTTTCCCGAAGGCTATCCGGTGGCCCGCGTGACCCTGGTGGTGCATGACCCCGGCGCCCCCTTCGCCCGGGTCGAGGCCGAGCCGGTGGCCCAGCCCGAACGCTCGCGGCACTTCCTGATGCTCTTTCCGCCCCGGCGCACGCCCGCGGCCGGGATCAGCGACGTGGCGCGACGGGCCGCCCTGAGCGTGGCCGCCGGTGCCGCCGAGGAGGCGCCATGATCGGCTCGCTGCGCAGCCTGCTGATGACCTGGGTGACCCTGGGCCTGGCCCTGTGCCTGCAGGCCATGCCGCTGCCCGACGCCTGGCTGATCTGGCGGCCCGACTGGCTGGGGCTGATGCTGATCTACTGGTGCCTGGTGGCGCCCCAGCGGGTCGGGGTCTTCCATGGCTTCGTGCTGGGCCTGCTGATCGATCTGGTCGAGGGGGCGCCGCTCGGCCAGAATGCGCTGGTGCTGTCGCTGCTGGCCTACCTGGCGTTGCTGCTGTATTCGCGCATGCGCGCCTATGCGCTGATCCAGCAGGCGGTGCTGGTGTTCGTGCTGCTGGGCATCGCCCAGCTGGTCGAGCAGTGGCTGCGCACCATCTTCGGGCCCTTCGCCATCAACCTGGCCTTCCTGCTGCCGGCGCTGATCGGCGGCATCCTCTGGCCGTGGCTGTTCACCCTGCTGCAGATGCTGCGCCGCCGTATCGGCGTGAGTTGATCCCTAAAGGCGGCGAGTGCGTCGCCATGTTCACCGACTGACATCAGGAGGGCGCCATGTCCCCGGTTCTGCGCCTGGCGTCGGCCTCGCCACGCCGCTGTGACCTGCTGGCCTCGATCGGCATCGCCGTCGAGGTCGCCCCCGTCGACATCGACGAAACCCCGCGGCCCGACGAGCCGGCCGAGACCTATGTGCGGCGCCTGGCGCGCGAGAAGGCCGAGGCCGGAGCGCAGGGCACGGCGCTGCCGACGCTCGGCTCGGATACCGCCGTGGTGCTGGACGGGCGGATCCTCGGCAAGCCGCGCGATCGCGCCCACGCCGCCGAGATGCTCTCGGCCCTGTCCGGTCGTGCCCACGCGGTGCTGACCGCGGTGGCGGTCGTCGGCCCGGCGGGGCTGCTCGAGACCTGCGTGACGACGCGCGTGGTCATGCGTCGCGTCTCGGCCGGGGAGATCGACGCCTACTGGGCGACCGGGGAGCCGGTCGACAAGGCCGGCGGCTATGCCATCCAGGGGCGGGCGGCGGTGTTCGTCGAGCGCATCGAGGGCAGCCACTCGGCGGTGGTCGGCCTGCCGCTGTTCGAGACCGCCGAGCTGCTGCATTCTCAGGGGATTGCGCTGTGGCCGGCGGCGGGCGAGGCTGTGTCATAATCGTTCAGGAAGTTTTCAGCACAAGGACCGGCGCATGAGCGGTGAGGTACTGATCAATCTGACCCCGATGGAGACCCGCGTGGCGGTGGTGGAGAACGGGGTCCTGCAGGAAGCCTTCATCGAGCGCAGTCGGCGCCGGGGCATCGTCGGCAACATCTACAAGGGCAAGGTGGCCCGGGTGCTGCCGGGCATGCAGGCGGCCTTCATCGACATCGGCCTGGAACGCGCGGCCTTCATCCATGCCAACGAGGTGATGCCGCCCAACACGCCGGCCGACGAGCAGGTCTCGATCAGCCAGCTGCTGCACCAGGGGCAGCCGCTGGTGGTGCAGGTCACCAAGGACCCGATCGGCTCGAAGGGCGCGCGCCTGACCACGCACCTGTCGGTGCCGTCGCGCTATCTGGTCTACATGCCCGACTCGCCGCATACCGGGGTCTCCCAGCGCATCGAGGACGACGGCGAGCGCGAACGCCTGCGCGGCCTGGTCGACACCTGCCTGGCGGGCATCGACACGCCGGTTTGCGGCGGCTTCATCATTCGCACCGCCGCCGAGGGCGTGGGCGAGGAGGAGCTGGTCACCGACATGCAGTTCCTGCTGCGCCTGTGGCGCAAGGTCGAGCAGCGCAAGGGCAGCGCGCTCGCGCCCAGCTGCATCTACGACGACCTGCCGCTGTTCATCCGCACCCTGCGCGACGTGATGCGCGACGACATCGAGAAGGTGCGCATCGATTCCCGCGAGAACTACCACCGCCTGGTGGAGTTCGCCGAGGAGTTCATGCCGGGCATGGTCGAGCGCATCGAGTACTATCCCGGCGAGCGCCCGATCTTCGACCTGTTCAGCGTCGAGGACGAGATCCAGAAGGCGCTCGGGCGCAAGGTCCAGCTCAAGTCCGGCGGCTATCTGGTGATCGACCAGACTGAGGCGATGACCACCATCGACGTCAACACCGGCGGCTACGTGGGGCATCGCAACCTCGAGGAGACCATCTTCAAGACCAACCTCGAGGCGGCGACCACCATCGCCCGCCAGCTGCGCCTGCGCAACCTCGGCGGCATCATCATCATCGACTTCATCGACATGGAGGACAGCGAGCACCAGCGCCAGGTACTGCGCGTGCTCGAGAAGTCGCTGGAGCGCGACCACGCCAAGAACAAGCTGACCGGCGTGACCGAGCTGGGCCTGGTGCAGCTGACCCGCAAGCGCACCCGCGAGAGCCTCGAGCAGACGCTGTGCGAGCCGTGCCCGACCTGCCAGGGGCGCGGCACGCTGAAGACGCCGGAGACGGTGTGCTACGAGATCTTCCGCGAGATCCTGCGCGAGGAACGCGCCTACAGCCCCGAGACCTACATGGTGCTGGCCTCCCAGGCGGTGGTGGATCGGCTGCTCGACGAGGAGTCGGCGGCGGTCGCCGACCTGGAGATCTTCATCGGCAAGACGATTCGCTTCCAGGTCGAGGGCCATTACTCCCAGGAGCAGTACGACATCGTGCTGATGTGAGCCCATGAGTTCGAGCCGCGTGACGCTGCGATGGGTCCTGACCGCGCTGGCCGTGGCGCTGGTCGTCGCCGCCCTGGTGGTGAGCGGGGCCCGCTGGATGCTGGGCCGGCTCGACGGGCAGCGCCTGGCGACTGCCGTGGAGCAGTCGCTCGACGCCACGCTGACGGTGGATGACCTGCAGGGGCGGCTGCAGCGCCTGGATCCCGGCGTGACGGCCCGCGGGCTGCGGATCGTCAGCCGGGACGGACCGAATGGCGAGACGCGCCCCCTGCTGGAGGTTGGCAACGCCGCCCTGCGTCTCGATACCCTGTCCAGCCTGCTTCACGGGCAGCCGGTGTTCGCCCGCGCCCGGCTGGGCGCGGTTACCGTGCATCTTTATCAGGACGACGCGGGGGGCTGGCGCTGGCCGGGTGTCGCGAGTGGTGGCGCCGCCTCCGGGAATTTCACGGCCGGGGGGCTCGACCGGTGGCTGGGTCTGCTGCTGCGTCAGCGCCTGAGCGTCGAGGACGTGCGGGTGGTGCTCCACGGCCGCGACGGCGAGCTGACCCTGACGGCGCCCCGCCTGCTGGTGGCCGGCCAGGGCTCGCGCGTGCATGTCGAGGGCCAGTGGTTCGTGGAAGGCCAGAAAACGCGCTCGCTGTCGGTGGTGATGGAGGTCCAGCCCGGTGCCGACGGGCTCGAGGACTTCGATGCCGCCCTTCAGGCGCGCATGGATCTGGGCAGTCTCGACCGCCTCGGGCAGCTGCTCTCCCACGGCAACGCCGTGCGTCTGGATCGCGTCTCCGGGCAGGCCTCGCTCTGGGCGCGCTGGCAGAAGGCGCGCATCGCCGATGCCCGCCTGCGGGTCTCGGTACCCTCGCTCAGCCTGGACAGCGACGACGGCCCGGTGGTGCTCGAGGATATCGGCGCCCGTGCCCAGTGGCGCCGTGCGCCCTCGGGCGAGGGCTGGCAGGCCTGGGTGAATGCCCTGTCGCTGCGCGATGCCGATCAGTCGGCGACCGTTCTGCCGTCGCGTCTCGCGCTGCGCGGAGATGACCGGGGCTGGTGGCTGCGCAGCACGCCGTTCTCGCTGGAGGCACTGGCGTCGCTGGGCCGCCGCTTGCCGCTGCCGGATGCCGCCCAGCGGGCGCTGGACGCGCTGCAGCCCCGGGGCCGGGTGCAGGGGCTGCAGGTCGGCCGGCAGGACGGCGCCTGGCAGGTGGAGGCGGCACTGCAGGAGGCGGCGGTGGAGCCCTGGCAGAACGTGCCGGGAGGCGGCCCGCTGGACGCCTGGGTGGTGGCCGACGGCGAGCAGGGGCATGTCGACTTCTCGGGCGGCCAGGGCATGACGCTCGACTTTCCCGAGATCTTTCCCGACCCGCTGGTGCTGGACGCCGCCGGCGGGCGGGTCGACTGGTCGCTGGCCGAGCGCCAGCCGCTGGTCACCGGCCGGAACCTCCATGTGCGCTGGCGCGAGGCGCCGGTGGATGGCGGCTTCTCGCTGCGTCTGCCCGGCAACAATGCCGATCGTCGGCCAGGACGCTTCACGCTGGACCTGGCGATGCGCGACGTCGATGCCGTGAAGACGCCGCTGGGCGAGTGGCTGCCTCTCGAGCTGTTCGATACCGACCTGCGTGACTTTTTGACCGGTGGTATCCGCGGGCGAGTGCCCCGCGGCAGCCTGCATGTCGAGCAACGGCTCGACAAGGAGGCGATGGCCGATGACGGCAACGAGGATGTCGGCGATGACCTGGGAACGCGCACGCGCCTGACGCTGGATCTCGACATCGAGCAGGGCCGGCTGCCCTACGACCCTGAATGGCCGGCGCTGGAAGCGGTCAGCGGGCATCTGCGCATGGTCGATGACACGCTGCAGGCGCGGGTCGATCATGCCGAGACGCGGGGGCTGGTCAGCGAGGGGGCGAAGGTCACGATGGCCGACAAGCGGCTGCGCGTCGACGGTCCCGTGAACGGCCCCGTGCAGGCCCTGCTGCAGTTCCTGGCGGCGGCGCCGATCGACGGGCTCGACGACTTCGCCGACTGGCGTGGCGACGGACGTGTTGCCGGTGATCTGCAGGTCGAGGTGCCGCTGGACTCGCCGGGGAAAGGCGATCCGCCGGTGACGGTGGATGTCGGGGCGCAGGTCGATGCGCCGTCACTGCGGCTGCCGCAGTCCGGGCTGGTGCTGGGCAATGTCAACGGCCGGCTGCGTTACCGGCATGCCGACGATACCGACACCCTGACCGGTCAGCTCGGGGCGCGCGCTTTCCAGGGGCCGCTGCTGGCGACCTTCGATGTCGGTGGCGCCGGTGTGACCTTCGAGGGGCGTGCGCTGGCGCGGGGCCTGTTGTCCTGGGGCGGTGTCGGTAGCCTGAGCGGGCTGCTGGAGGGTTACTTTCCCTACTCGGCGCAGCTCGACCTGAGCGGTGCATCGCCCCGGCTGACCCTGGACAGTGACCTGCAGGGGCTGGCCATCAAGTTGCCGGCGCCCTTCGGCAAGACGGCGGCGGCGCAGGTACCGCTGCATCTCGAGGCGGCACCGGACCCGCGGCGGGTCGACGTGACTCTGAGGAATCGACTGCGCCTGCGCTGGCGGGCGCTGGGGCCCGATGTGGGGCAGGGGCAGGCGTGGCTGGAGCAGTGGCCCGCCACGCTGCCGACGTGGCCGGGCGATCGTGGCTGGACGGTCGACTGGCGCACTCCGCGGCTGCCCTTGACGGCGTGGCAGAAGGCGCTGGCGGGCCTGGGGGCCGGGCCCGCAAGTGGCGATGGCACCTCCTCCGGCAAGGGGTTGCGCCGCCTGAGCCTGCAGACGCCTTGCCTCGACTACGCCGGGCGTTGTATCGGCGACCTCCAGGCGCGGGTCACGCCGCTGTCGCCCCAAGGCTGGGCGGTGGGTCTCCAGGGGAGCGTGGTCGCCGGGCAAGCGAGCTATCATCAGCGCCGGGTGAAACCGGTGTCGGTGCAGCTGTCGCGACTCGATCTGGACGCCCTGATGCCCGAAGTGCCGCCGGCGAAGCTGAGCCGGGAGATTGCCACCGCGCCCGAGCCGCAGCCGCTGCCCGACTGGGTGGCCCGGCTGCCCGCGGGGCAGGTCGAGATCGCCACGCTGATCCGCGGTGGGCAGCGCTTCGGCCCTTTCTCGGCCGGCTGGGAGGCCTCGCCGGGGCGTCTGCGCATCGCGCCGGTGTCGCTGACTCTGGGTGACATCAACGGCCGGGGTGAACTGGTGTGGGAGGCCTCGGGGGATGCCGCGAGCCTGACCCGGTCGCGGCTGACGCTCGACGGCGGCGATCTGGGCAGTGCGCTGCGGGCCCTCGGCCAGCCGGTGGCGGTACGCTCGCGGCGCACGCAGGTGCAGTCTCAGCTGGCCTGGCCCGGTGCGCCATGGCAGTTCGCCCTGGCGCGCTCGCGAGGCAATATCGATGCCGAACTCGACGACGGCAGCTTCCTGACCCTGGATTCGCCATCGGCCCGGCTGATCGGTCTGCTCAATGTCGACAACCTGTTGCGCCGCCTGCGCCTGGATTTTTCCGACGTGACCGACCAGGGCACGGCTTTCGACAGCGTTCGTGGAGATGCCACACTGTATGATGGTCGTCTGGAAACCCGCGGGCCGGTCAAGATCGACGGTGCCTCCACGCAGTTCAGTCTCGACGGCAGCGTGGATCTGATGGCCCGCCGGCTGGACCTGATGCTGGGCGTCACCGTGCCGGTCAGCCAGAACCTGCCGCTGGCCGCCGTGCTGGCGGGCGCGCCCTACGTGGGCGGTGCGCTGTATCTGGCCGACAAGCTCCTGGGTGGCTGGCTGGATCAGGTCACGCGAATTTACTACCGCGTGCAGGGGCCCTGGACCTCGCCGCGAATCACTGTGGAAAACGCTGAATGACCCAACTGTCCCAATCGCCTCTCGATGAGGCCACGACGATCTTGCTGGCTCCCGGTGGGCTCGACGCGCAGGCGCTCGAGCCTGGCCTGGCGGAAGCGCTGGGCCCGGGGATCGATTACGCCGACCTGTACTTCCAGCGCAGCTGGCAGGAGAGCTGGGTACTGGAGGACGGCGAGGTCAAGGACGCCAGTTTCAACATCGATGGCGGGGTCGGTGTCCGTGCCCTGGCCGGCGAGAAGACCGGTTTCGCCTTCTCCAACCAGATCACTGCCGAGGCGCTGGCCGAAGCCGGACGCACGGCCTCGGGAATCGCCCGCAGCGGGACGCGCCTCGCGCCCGTGCCGATCGCCACTGCCGCCGCACCGACGCGTTACGCCGGCATCGATCCGCTCTCGGGGCTGGCGCCCGAGGACAAGATCGCCATGCTCAAGCAGGCCGATCGCGTGGCGCGGGCCGCGGATCCCAGCGTGGTTCAGGTCAGTGCCTCGCTGAGCGGCGTTCACGAGGTAGTGCTGGTGCGCGCCAGCGACGGCACCCTGGCCGCGGATATCCGCCCGCTGGTGCGCTTCAACGTCAGCGTCATCGCCATGCGTGACGGCCGTCGCGAACGCGGCAGCGCCGGCGGCGGCGGTCGCTATCCGATGTCCCGCCTGCGCGACGAGAACGTGGCCGAGCGCTACGCGAAGGACGCCGTGCGCCAGGCGCTGGTCAATCTCGAGGCGGTGGATGCGCCGGCCGGGCAGATGCCGGTGGTGCTGGGGGCCGGCTGGCCGGGCATCCTGCTGCACGAGGCGGTGGGCCACGGCCTCGAGGGCGACTTCAACCGCAAGGGCAGTTCCGCCTTCGCCGGGCGTCTCGGCGAGCGGGTCGCCGCCCCGGGGGTCACGGTCGTCGACGACGCCACGCTGGCCGACCGGCGCGGCTCGCTGTCGATCGACGACGAGGGCACCCCGGGTGCCTGCACGCCGCTGATCGAGGACGGCATCCTCACCGGCTACATGCAGGACAAGCTCAACGCCCGGCTGATGGGCATGGCACCCACCGGCAACGCGCGCCGCGAATCCTATGCCCACATGCCCATGCCGCGCATGACCAACACCTACATGCTGGCCGGCCAGGCGGACCCCGAGGAGATCATCGGCAGCGTCAAGCGGGGTCTCTACGCGGTCAGCTTCGGCGGCGGTCAGGTCGACATCACCTCCGGCAAGTTCGTGTTCTCGGCCAGCGAGGCCTACCTGATCGAGGACGGCCGGATCACCGCGCCGGTGAAGGGCGCGACGCTGATCGGCAACGGCCCCGAGGCGATGGGCCGGGTGTCGATGATCGGTCACGACATGGCGCTCGACACCGGCATCGGGGTCTGCGGCAAGGAAGGCCAGGGCGTGCCGGTCGGCGTGGGGCAGCCCACACTCAAGCTTGATGAGCTGACCGTCGGCGGCACGCAGTCCTGAGCCGGACGTGCCTGTGCGGCGCCCCTACGGCGTTGGAAATCGACTCGGCCTGCTCATTTACGGCCGGTAAACTCCGCGGCCTCGTCGATTTCCGCCTTGTCCGGGCGCCGCTCGGCGACGTCTCTGCAATGGCGCGAGGCTGGCACGGCGTGAGAGCCGGGTGCGTTTACACCCCCGCCGTGTCGCGGATCAGCTTGAACAACTTGCGGGCGCTGGTGGGCGGCTTGCCGCGTTCACGCTCGCTGCGGGCGTTGCGGATCAACTGACGCAGTGTCTGGCGGTCGACGTCGGGATAATCGGCGATGAAGGCCTCCAGTTCGGCCTGGTCGCCGTCGATCAGGCGGTCGCGCCAGCGTTCGAGCCTGTGGAAGGCCAGGTCGCGGCGCTGGCGCTCCTGCTCGAAGCGCTCGAACACGGCGCGAATGGCGTCGAGGTCCTCGCGGCGCATCAGCTTGCCGACGTACTGCATGTGGCGTCGGCGTCCCTCGTGGGAGCGGATGCGGCCGGTTTCCTCGACGGCGGCCAGCAGGTCGTCGGAAAGCGGGAGTTGCGCGCGCTGGCCTTCGGGAAGCGCGATGATCTCTTCCCCCAGCGACTGCAGCGCCTGCATCTCGCGCTTGCGCTGGGTCTTGCTGGGACGTTGCGGGGAGTCGTCGTGCGACTCGGGCGAATCGAAAGACATGCCATTTCCATCACGATGGGTGGGTTGGGGCAGTATACCAGCCCCCGGTAACAAGGAGATCAGGATGACTCAGGCCTTTGATGCCGAGGCGCAGCAGGCGCTTCTGGAGTCGCGGGTGGCGCTGGCGCTGGAGCAGGCGCGCCACGCCGGTGCGGATGCCTGCGAGGTCGGCGCGAGTGTCGATCAGGGCATCGAAATCAACGTGCGCATGGGCGATGTGGAATCCGTCGAACTGGCGCGCGATCAGGGCTTCGCCGTGACCGTCTATCTGGGGCAACGCAAGGGCAGTGCCTCGTCGTCGGATGCCAGCGAGGCGTCGATCCGCGACGCCGTGGACAAGGCCATGGCGATCGCCCGCTACACCGGCGAGGATCCGGCCTCGGGGCTGGCCGATGCCGAACTGATGGCACGCGAGCTGCCGGATCTCGGCGTGCACCATCCCTGGCGGCTGAGCACCGACGAGGCGATCGAGCTGGCGCTGGCCTGCGAGAACGCCGGGCGCGGCGTGGACGGCATCAGCCAGTCCGACGGCGCGAGCCTGTCGAGCGGCGAGGGCGTGCGCGTCTACGGCAACAGCCACGGCTTTCTCGGCAGCCAGCGCGGCAGCCGCCATTCGCTGTCCTGCGTGCTGATCGCCCGCGACGACAGGGGCATGCAGCGCGATTACGACTACACCAGCGAGCGCGATCCGGCGTGCCTGGCCTCGCCCGAGACGGTGGGGCGCCGGGCCGCCGAGCGTACCGTGAGCCGTCTGGGCGCGCAGCGCCCGCGTACCGGGCGGATGCCGGTGATGTTCGCCCCGGAAATGGCCGGCGGCCTGGTCGGTCACTTCCTCAGCGCGATCGCCGGCGGGGCCCTCTACCGCCAGGCGTCCTTCCTCTGCGACAGCCTAGGCGAGCCGCTGTTTCCCGAGTGGTTCTCGCTCGTCGAGCGGCCCCGGGAACCGGGGGCGATGGCCAGCAGCGCCTTCGACAACGACGGGGTCTACACCCGTGACAATGTCTTCGTCGATCACGGCCGGGTCGCCAGCTACATGCTCTCGGCCTACAGCGCCCGACGGCTGGGCATGACCACCACCGGCAATGCCGGCGGCGCGCGCAACGTGCGTCTCGAGGCGCCACGGGTCTCGCGCGAGGCCCTGCTCAAGGAGCTGGGCACCGGCGTGCTGGTCACCGAGCTGATGGGCCAGGGCGTCAACGGGGTCACCGGTGACTACTCGCGCGGTGCGGCGGGCTTCTGGGTCGAGGATGGCGAGATTCGTCACCCGGTCGAGGAGTTCACCATCGCCGGCAACCTGCGCGACATGTTCGCCAACCTGCGGGCGCTCGGGGACGATATCGACACCCGGGGCAGCGTGCATACCGGCAGCTGGCTGATCGACGGCATGACCGTGGCCGGCGACTGAGCGGCCCGGGCCACGGGCAGGGGCATCATGCTGCCGGCTCGTGGCTCGTGGCTCGTGGCTCGTGGCTCGTGGCTCGTGGCTCGTGGCTCGTGGCTCAGAGATAGAACAGCGTCGCCAGGCCCAGGAAGGCCATGAACCCCACCACGTCGGTCACCGTGGTGAGAATCACGCTGCCCGACAGGGCCGGGTCGATGTTGAGCTTCTTGAGCACCACCGGCAGCAGGGTGCCGACCAGGGCGGCGATCAGCAGGTTGATGACGATCGCCGCCGCGATGATGCCGCCCAGGGCCGGATCGCCGAACCACAGCACCGCGATGGCGGCGATGACCAGCGCCCACAGCAGGCCGTTGAGCAGGCCCACCACCAGTTCGCGGTTGAGCAGCCACTTGACGTTGCCGCCGCCGACATGGCCGAGGGCGATGCCGCGGATCAGCACGGTCAGCGTCTGCGAACCGGCGATGCCGCCCATGCTGGCGACGATCGGCATCAGCACCGCCAGGGCGGTGATGCGCTGGATGGTGCCTTCGAACAGGCCGATCACCGCCGCGGCCAGGAAGGCGGTGAGCAGGTTGATGCCCAGCCACACCGCGCGCCGGCGGCTGGTGCGCCAGGCGGGCGCGAAGGTGTCCTCCTCCTCGTCCAGGCCGGCCATGCTCATCACCTGGTGCTCGGCATCCTCGCGGATCACGTCGACCACGTCGTCGATGGTGATTCGCCCCAGCAGGTGACCGTCGGTGCCGACCACCGGCGCCGAGACCAGGTCGAACTTCTCGAACAGCTTGGCGACCTCGGTGTCGGGCGTCATGGCGGGAATGCTGACGCCTTCGGTATCCATCAGTTCGCGGACCAGCATGGTGGTATCCGAGACCAGCAGGCGCTCGATCGGCAGGCTGCCGATCAGCTTGTCGCCGCGGGTGACCACCAGCAGGCTGTCGGTGGTGTCGGGCAGGCGCTCGTGGCGGCGCAGGTAGCGCAGCACGACGTCGAGGGTGATGTCCGGGCGGATGGTCACCGCATCGGTGTTCATCAGCCCGCCGGCGGTGTCCTCCGGGTAGGCGAGCACCGTCTCGAGACGCTGGCGTTCCTGCGCCTCCATCGAGGCCAGCACCTCGAGCGTGACGGTGTTGGGCAGCCGCTGCAGCAGGTCGGCCAGGTCGTCGACGTCCAGCCCCTCGGTGGCCGAGACCAGCTGCTGGGCGTTCATCCGGTTGAGGAACAGGGTCTGTAGGTCGTCGTTGAGATACTGCAGCACCTCGCCCTGCAGTTCCGGGTCGACCAGTTCCCAGAGGACCTCGCGCTCTCGCGGCGGGGTGGATTCCAGCAGGTGGGCCACATCGACGGGCGCCAGGCCGCGATTGAGCATGCGCCGGGCCTGGTCGAGGGCGCCGCTTTCCAGTGCCTCGTTGAGTCGTTCCAGGCGGGGCTGCAAGCGTTCGGGATTCTGGCTCATGCGTCTGTCGTCCTCGACCGGGTGGGCAGGCAGGCGCCATCTTAGCATTGCCTTAACGGGGGCAGGCAGCCCCGGCGTATCGACGACGTCGGTTCATTGCTCCTCGTCGAAGCGTGCCTCGAAGAGCGCCTGGAGGGCGTCCAGGGCTTCCTCGGCCTGGGGGCCTTCCGCCTCGATGGTCAGGCAGGTGCCGCAGGGGGCGGCGAGCATCAGCAGCGACATGATGTTGGCGGCATCGCCGCAGCGGGTCTGATGATGGACGATGATCCGCGCTTCGTAGCCCTGACAGCACTGGACGAGCTTGGTGGCGGCGCGGGCGTGCAGGCCGCGCTTGTTGGTCAGGGTCAGTTCACGGCTCGGCACGGGACGCCCCCACGGCGGTGTTGATGCCCAGCTCCCGATGGCGTAGCCGCACCTGATAGTGTTCGGCGAAGACTGCGGCGAGGCGCTCGGTGAGATAGACCGAGCGGTGCTGGCCGCCGGTGCAGCCGACGGCCACGGTCAGGTAGCTGCGGTTGCTGGCTTGGTAGGCCGGCAGCCAGCGCTCCAGCCAGGCGCGGATGTCGTCATGCATGGCGGTGACTTCCGGGTAGCCTTCGAGGAAGTCGACGATTTCCGGGTCGCGGCCGTTGAACTGGCGCAGCCGCGGGTCCCAGTAGGGGTTGGGCAGGCAGCGGGCATCGAAGACGATATCGGCGTCGAGCGGCACGCCGCGCTTGAAGCCGAAGGACTCGAAGGTCAGGGTCAGCTGGCCGCTGCGGTGATGGGCGACCTGCTCGGCGATGCGCCCGCGCAGCTCGTGCACCGACAGCTGCGAGGTGTCGATGACGAGGTCGGCGAGGTCGCGGATGCCCGACAGTGCCTGTTCCTCGGATTCGACGGCTTCCGCGAGGGTCATCTCGCTGTCCCGGGTCAGCGGGTGGCGCCGCCGCGTGGCCGAGTAGCGCTCGAGCAGGATCTTGTCCTCGGAGGTCAGGTAGACCACCTGGCAGTCGAGGCCGCGGGCGCGCAGCGTTTCCAGCAGCCCGGGAAAGCGTTCGAGGGCGGTGGGCACGTTGCGGGCATCGATGCTCACGGCAATATTGGAGCGGCGGGTGTCGTCCTGTCGGAGTTCATCGATCAGGGGGTCGAGGAGCATGGCCGGCAGGTTGTCGATGGCATAGAAGCCCAGGTCCTCGAGGGCCTGGAGGGCGATCGACTTGCCGGACCCGGAACGACCGCTGATGATCACGAGCTGCATCGCGGCGGCTCTCCTGGTGGCGGTGGAACGAGAAGCGCGACTAGCCGAGCGTCTCGCCGGATGTGCCTTCCTGGCGGCGAATGGCGTCGAGCAGGGTCTCGTAGAGCTCGCGCTGACTTTCGCTGTGACGCAGACGGCTGCGGATGTCGGCGTCGTTCATGATGCCGGCCACCTGGCCCAGCAGGGCGAGGTGAGTGTCGTCCGCTTCCTCGGGCACCAGCAGCACGAAGATCAGGTCGACCGGCTCGCCGTCGACGGCATCGAAGTCGATGGGTTCCTGCAGCTTGAGGAAGCCGGCGATCGGCGCCTTGCAGTGAGGGTTGCGCGCATGGGGGATCGCCACGCCGTTGCCGATCCCGGTGCTGCCCAGCCGCTCGCGGCCGATCAGGCGGCTGAAGACTTCCTGGCTGTCCAGGCTCGGCGTGTTCTGCGCGATGAAGGTGCTGAAGAATTCCAGCACGCGCTTCTTGCTCCCCCCGGGCACCGCGAAGAGCGTGCGCTCGGGGGGCAGGATGGCTTCCAGTGTCATGATGGGCGGAGTCAGCGGGCCCCGGCGCCTTGCGCGCGGGCCTGGGCCTTTTCCTTGTGCTTGACGAGCTGGCGATCGAGCTTGTCGGCCAGAGCGTCGATGGCGGCGTACATGTCGCCATTCTCGGCTTCGGCATGCAAGTCGGCACCGGCGGCGTGAAGGGTGCAGGCAGCCTGGTGGCGTTCCTTCTCGACCGAGAGGGTTACCTGAACGGTCGTGATGTTGTCGTAATGACGCTCGAGACGCGTCAGTTTCTCGTTGACGTAGTCACGCAATGCATCTGTCAGTTCGACATGATGGCCGGTGATATTCGCTTGCATGGACACGCTCCTGTTCCGGCGAGTGGTGGCTCGATTGTAACCCTTTTTGCAGCTTAGCAAACCCCTGTGAGAGGGCCGACGTGAAGATGGTTCGGACCCTGTCGATCAGGACGCTTCTGCGCCCCTTCAGGCTAGTCGCTTGCGCTCGCTGGAGGAAGGGATCCCCATGGCCTCGCGATACTTGGCGACGGTGCGGCGAGCCACCTTGATGCCGTCCGCGGCGAGCAGGTCGACCAGCTTGCTGTCGGAGAGCGGCTTGCGGGGCGGTTCCTCGCCGATCAGCTTCTTGAGCCGGGCGCGGATCGCGGTGCTGGAATGCGCATCGCCCTCGCCGCCGACATGGCTCGAGAAGAAGTACTTGAGCTCGAAGACGCCGCGTGGCGTGTGGATGAACTTCTGGGTGGTCACCCGCGAGATGGTGGATTCGTGCATTTCCACCGCCTGTGCGATGTCGGCCAGGATCAGGGGCTTCATGGATTCCTCGCCGTGGTCGAGGAAGTCCAGTTGCCGGGTCATGATCTCGCGCCCGACCTTGAGCAGGGTGTCGTTGCGGCTGGAGAGGCTCTTGATCAGCCAGCGCGCCTCCTGCAGGTGCTGCTTCATGAAAGTGTTGTCGTCGCTCTTGTCGGCGCGGCGAATCAGGGCGGCATAGTCGGGCTGGATGCGCAGGCGGGGCAGGGCTTCGGGGTTGAGCTCGATGCGCCAGCCTTCGTGCGAGTGGCGTGCCACCAGATCGGGAATCACGTAGTCGTTGCCGGTGGCGTCGAAGGCCTGGCCGGGACGCGGATCGAGGGTACGGATCAGCGCGATCACGCTGTCGAGCTGGTCGTCATCGAGCCGCAGCCGGCGCTTGAGCAGCTTGCGGTCGTCGCCGGCCAGGGCCTCGAGGAACTGCCGCACCAGTCGCCGGGCCTGAGGGAGCAGGGGCGTGTCGTCGGGCAGGACGCCGAGCTGTAAAAGCAGGCATTCGCGCAGGTCGCGGGCCAGGGCGCCGGTGGGCTCGAACTGCTGAAGGCGCATCAGTACCGCTTCCACCTCTGGGGCGCGCAGCCCCTCGAGGCCCTGGGCGCGCAGCCCGTCGACGAGACTGTCTAGGGGGGCGGCCAGGTAGCCGTCGGCGTCGACGGCGTCGATCAGGGTTTCGGCGATGATGCGTTCGCGCTCGTTCAGGTCGGCCATGGCGAGCTGCCAGGTGAGGTGGTCCTGAAGGCTTTCCCCGGCGGCATTGCGTTCGAGATCCGGCCCCTCGTCGCTGCGACTGCCGGAAGCCATGTCCTGATAGGTGTCGGACCAGTCGCTGTCGACGGCCAGCTCATCCGGGATGTCCTGGTTCCAGTCGTCCTCGGCCGCATCGCTGACGGCGGTCTCGCCGAACTCCTCCTCCATCTCGAGCATGGGGTTGGACTCGAGCGCCTGCTGAATTTCCTGGCGGAGGTCCAGCGTCGACAGCTGCAGCAACTGGATGGCCTGCTGCAGCTGGGGCGTCATGGTCAGCTGCGTGCCGACCCGGAGCTGCAACGTGGGTTTCATAGCCATGACGTGCCTACTTCGCTGACGGATTCGGGGATACCGTATCCCGCCCCCTCACGGCTTGCAAGTAGTTAAGCAATAACCGTGCCACGAAGCGCCGTAACGGTCGAGGGTTTCGTCGGAAGGAGGGTCAGAGCCGGAATTCGTGGCCCAGGTAGACTTCGCGTACCTTCTCGCTGGCCAGGATCGCCTCGGCGCTACCTTCGGCGATGATCTGGCCGTCGCCGACGATGTAGGCCTTGTCGCAGATGTCCAGCGTCTCGCGGACGTTGTGGTCGGTGATGAGGATGCCGATGCCGCGGTCGCGCAGCTGGCGGATGATGCTCTTTATCTCGCCCACCGAGATGGGGTCGACGCCGGCAAAGGGTTCATCGAGCAGGATGAAGGCCGGTTCGGTGGCCAGCGAGCGAGCGATTTCCACGCGGCGGCGCTCGCCGCCGGACAGGCTCATGCCCGTGTTGTCGCGAATGTGATCGATATGGAACTCCTCGAGCAGTTGCTCGAGGAGTTTCCTGCGCCCCGCCTTGTCGAGATCCCGGCGAGTCTCGAGGATGGCCATGATGTTGTCGGCCACCGAGAGCTTGCGGAAGATCGAGGCCTCCTGGGGCAGGTAGCCGATCCCGGCGCGGGCGCGCTGGTGCATGGGGGCGCGGCTCAGGTCCAGATCGTCGATGGTCACCTCGCCGGCGTCGGCGCGCACCAGACCGACGATCATGTAGAACGAGGTGGTCTTGCCCGCCCCGTTGGGGCCGAGCAGGCCGACGATGCTGCCCTGGCCGATGGTCAGGCTGATGTCCTGGACCACGCGGCGGTTCTTGTAGCTCTTGGCGAGATGGCGGGCGACAAGGGTCTTCATGGTCATCCTCAGGACGGCGGGTTCACGGCGACGACTTGGGGGTCAGGGTCATGCGGACCCGCTGGCCGTCGCTGCCCTGCGCCTTGGAGCGGGCCTGGACCTTGCGGCTGTCGAGATAGTACTCGACATAGGCGCCGTTGAAGGTGTCGCGGGCCTGGTGAAGCTCGGCGTTGCCGATCAGTTCGACCCGGCGTTCGGCGGCATGATAGATGACGGTGTCGCCCCAGCCCTTCACCAGTTGGTCGTCGGGGGCCGGGCGCTGTTCCAGATAGGCGCGCTGCGTGTCGCCGGTGGCGGTGACCCGGGTCACCTCGCCCTGGTCGTTGCGCGCGATCTCGACGCGTTCGGCCTCGAGCACCATGCTGCCCTGGGTCAGGTTGACGTCGCCGGTGTAGACGGCGGTACCGGCACGGTCATCGAGGTCAAGGCGGTCCGCCGCCACGTTGATGGGCTGGCGGGCATCGCTCTCCAGGGCCGAGACGCCGGGGGCGAACAAGGCCAGTGCGGTCAGGCCGAGGCCGGCAAGATAGGGGCGCATCAGGTTCCTCCCTGTGGGCTGATCGGCGGATGAAAGCCTTGAACGTCGCCGTTCAGGCGCATGCGGCCGGTGTCGATCCAGGCGTCGAGCCGATCGCCGCTGACCCGTTGGCGATACTGGCGCAGCGTGGCGCGACTGTCGCTCCAGGCGTGGTAGGTATCGGCATCGTAATGGAGCACATCACTGGTTGCCTGCCAGCCTTCTTCCGGCGCCCGGAGCCTGGCATGGCCGATGAGTACCAGCGGGTTGCCGCCAGCCTCCAGCCTACCCTTGTCGGCGGTGGCAAGCCAGGTGCGACCCTGCTTGTCGTCCAGGCGGGCCCGCGGGGTCTCCAGGCGGGTGACGTCGTCCCCGGGGGTGTGCTCGATGCGCGGCGTGGTCAGGTACTGATAGGCTCGGCCCGTGGCGTCGAAGCGAGTGAGGCGGGCGTTTTCCAGATAGTAGTCCGGTTCCCCGGTCTCGCCCGTCGGAACCGGGCCGGGCAGGCCCACGTCGCGTTGGTCGATGAGCGTCAGCACGCCGCCCAGGCCGAGCAGTAGCAGGCCCAGCAGCAGGGTGGAAAGGCGCCGGCGCGACAGGGTCATGGCGTCAGCCCTGCCCGTGGAGATAGGTATCGAGCACCGAGGCCCAGTGCCCCTGAAGCTCGAGCAGGCCGTCGCAGATCTCGCGCACCGCGCCGTTCCCGCCGGAGCGAGCGGTGACCCAGTCGGCGTGGCGGCGAATGTAGTCCGGCGCGTTGGGCACGCTGATGCCGAGACCGGCGCGCTGAATGGGCGCCAGGTCGGGCAGGTCGTCGCCGCAGTAGGCCGCCTGCTGCCAGGTCAGTCCCAGCGTGTCGAGCAGCTGGCGCAGCAGGTCGAGCTTGGCGTCGTTGCCCTGGAAGACGTGCTCGATGCCCAGGGCGGCGGCGCGACGGCTGACCATGGGCGATGTGCGTCCGGTGATCAGAGCGACCTCGATGCCTGCCTGGCGCAGCAGCTTGATGCCCTGACCGTCCTGGGTGTTGAAGCTCTTGATCTCTTGGCCGTCGGACTGGAAGTGCAGCCGCCCGTCGGTCATCACGCCATCCACGTCGAGGGCCAGCAGTCGGACGTGCCGAGCGCATTCCACGAGCCGGGGATGGTTGAGGCGCGGGTCGAGAGCCATGGCGTTCTCCTCGTGTCGGTGGACGTGATGGGCCGGTTCGGTTCAGATCACGCCGCTGGCCAGCAAATCGTGCATGTGCAGGGCGCCGACCGGTCGCTCGTCGGCGTCGACCACCGCCAGGGCGGTGATGCGATTGTCTTCCATGAGCTTGACGGCCTCGGCGGCCAGCACGTGGCCGTGAGTCCGCTTGCCACCCCGGGTCATCACCGCCTCGACGCGCAGGTCATGAAGGTTGGTGTGCTGGTCGAGGGTGCGGCGCAGGTCACCGTCGGTGAAGACGCCGCAGAGCCGGCCGTCGGCGTCGATCACACAGGTGAAGCCCAGCCCCTTGCGGGTGATTTCCAGCAGGGCGTCACGCAGCGGGCTGCCGAGCGCCACGCAGGGCAGTCGCTCGCCGGTGTGCATCAGGTCCTCGACCTTGAGCAGCAGGCGACGGCCGAGGGTGCCGCCGGGATGCGACAGGGCGAAATCCTCGGCGGTGAAGCCGCGCGCCTCGAGCAGGGCCACGGCCAGGGCGTCGCCCAAGGCCAGGGCGGCGGTGGTCGAGGCGGTGGGGGCGAGGTCCAGGGGGCAGGCCTCGCGAGTCACGCCGGCATCGAGATGCGCCTGGGCGTAGCGGGCCAGCGTGGAGCCCGGCCGACCGGTCATGCTGATCAATGGAGCGCCCATGCGCTTGAGCAGCGGCAGCAGGGCCGTGACCTCGTCCGTTTCGCCGGAGTTCGACAGGGCGAGCACCACGTCACGCGAGGTGATCATGCCCAGGTCGCCGTGGCTGGCCTCACCGGGGTGCACGAAGAAGGCCGGCGTGCCGGTGCTGGCCAGAGTGGCGGCGATCTTGCGGGCGACATGGCCGGACTTGCCCATGCCGGTGACCACGACACGCCCCTCGCAGGCCAGCATCAGGCGACAGGCCGTGTCGAAGTCGTCCGAGAGCTTGCCTTCGAGCGCGGCGATGGCCTGCTGTTCGATGTGCAGGGTGCGACGTGCGCTGTCACGAAAGGCGAACTGGGGATCGGTGGTCATGGCGTAATCGTCGGTGCCGGTCGAAGCGGTGGATGTTCGATTCAAGGGGGTGCGGGTGAACGGTCGCCCATTAAACGGGTTGCGCGTGGGGCTTGCAAGCGTCGTCCGAGAGGGATGGCGGCGGTAATATTAGTTAGGATACAATGTTCGATAATTTTCGGCCATTACCATTAGGTTGTGCTGATGAATGACTCGTTGCTCGTCGATGTGGAAGGCCTGCATTTCTCACGCGGCGAGAAGGAAATCTTTCGCGGTCTCGATCTGCAGGTCCCCCGGGGCAAGATCACGGCCATCATGGGGCCCAGCGGCACCGGCAAGACCACGCTGCTCAAGCTGATCGGCGGCCAGCTCTACCCGGATGCGGGGCGGGTGCGCATCGCCGGCGAGGACGTTCATCGGCTGCCGCGCCGCGCGTTGTTCCGGTTGCGCCGGCGCATGGGCATGCTCTTTCAGAGCGGCGCGCTGTTTTCCGACCTGTCGGTCTACGAAAACGTGGCCTTTCCACTGCGGGTGCACACCGACCTGCCGGAAGCGATGATCCGCGACATCGTGCTGATGAAGCTCGAGGCCGTGGGGCTGCGCGGCGCGCGGGCCCTGATGCCTTCCGAGCTGTCCGGTGGCATGCTGCGTCGGGTGGCGCTGGCCCGGGCGATCGCGCTGGACCCCGAGCTGATCCTCTACGATGAGCCCTTTGTCGGCCAGGACCCGATCTCGATGGGGGTGCTCGTGCAGTTGATCAAGACCGTCAACCAGGCGCTGGGGCTGACGGCAGTGGTGGTGTCGCACGATATCAAGGAAACCCTGTCGATCGCTGACTACGTCTACGTGATTTCCGACGGCCGGGTGATGGCCCACGGCACGCCCGCGACACTGGATGTCGACGATGACGATCGTGTGCGCCAATTCATCCACGGCGAGCCGGACGGGCCGGTGCCCTTTCACTATCCGGCCCCGGACTATTTCACCGACATCATGACCGGGAGGGCGTCATCGTGAGCGATGAACACGCACGTCGCCGCGGCGCCTCGCGGCGTCCGCCGGTGCGCCAGGTGGTGGCACTGGGGCGCGGCACGCTGGACATGATCGACGCTCTGGGGCGGGCCGGGCTGTTCCTGATGCTGTCGTGCCTGGGCATTCCGTCCCGCGAGGGTATTCGCCTGTGGCTGCGACAGATGCACTTCGTCGGCGTCATGTCGCTGGCCATCGTGCTGGTGTCGGGGCTATTCATCGGCATGGTGCTGGCCCTGCAGGGTTACACCATCCTGGTCGACTTCGGCGCCGAGGATGCGTTGGGGCAGATGGTGGCGCTGTCGCTGCTGCGCGAGCTGGCGCCGGTGGTCTCGGCGCTGCTGTTCGCCGGCCGGGCCGGGTCCGCGCTGACCGCCGAGATCGGCCTGATGAAGGCCACCGAGCAGCTGACCAGCATGGAGATGATCGGCGTCGATCCGCTGCGACGGGTGATCGCCCCGCGGCTGTGGGCTGGCTTCGTGTCGCTGCCGCTGTTGACCATCGGCTTCAGCGTGGTGGGCATCTGGGGTGGCTATCTGGTGGGTGTCGAGTGGCTGGGGGTCTTCGAGGGCTCCTACTGGAGCAACATGCAGGGTAGTGTGGGCTTCGTCGCCGATATCGGCAACGGGCTGGTCAAGAGTCTGGTGTTCGCCATGGTGGTGACCTGGATCGCCGTGTTCCAGGGCTACGACCTGATTCCCACCTCGGAGGGCATATCGCGGGCGACCACGCGCACGGTGGTGTATTCCTCGCTGGCGATTCTGGGGCTGGATTTCGTGCTGACGGCGATGATGTTTGGAGAGATCGGATGAAGCGCAGCAAGATCATGGAGTTTGGCGTCGGCCTGTTCATGCTGGCCGGCATTCTGGGACTGGTGTTCCTGGGGCTGCGCGTCAGTGGCCTGGGCAACGGCGTGGGGGGCGACACCTTCACCCTCAATGCCAACTTTGCCAACATCGGCGGCCTCAAGGTGCGTTCCAAGGTGACCGTGGCGGGCGTGCAGGTCGGCCAGGTCACGGGCATCGAACTGGATCCGAAGTGGTACGACGCCCGGGTCACCATGGCCATCGACAGCAAGCTGGAAGGGCAGCTGCCCCGTGACAGCACCGCGGCGATCCTGACCGCCGGCCTGCTCGGCGAACAGTATGTCGGCCTGTCGCTGGGCGGTGCTCCGGACACCCTCAAGGATGGCGACACCATCCGCGATACCCAGCAGGCGCTGGTACTGGAAGAGCTGATTCAGCAGTTTGTCTCGAACATGGTGAAGAACTGAGTCCCGGGAGGTTATCGATGAAAACGATCGCAAGGCGTCTGACGTCCTTTGGTTGGTTGGCCGTGCTGCTGCTGGCGGGCAGCCTGGTGACCGGGCAGGCCGCTCTGGCCGAGGCCCAGAACCCCGAGCAGATGATCCGCGACAGCATCAATCAGCTGATGGGCAAGCTTGAAGGGCGCAAGGACTACTATGCCCAGCACACCGATGAACTCGAGGCACTGGTCGACGGTAGCCTGCAGGATGTGGCGGACTTTCACTATATCGCCGCCAGCGTGATGGGGCGTTATTTCCGCAACGCCTCGCCCGAGCAACGGTCGCGCTTCGCCAGGACCTTCCGCCAGACACTGGTCGACACCTACGCCAAGGGATTGGTGACCTTCGATTACCGTGACCTGCGGGTGGTCGGCAGTACGACCGGGCGCTACGAGGATCAATCCAGCGTCGACATGGAAGTGGTGGCCGACGACGGCAAGGTCTACCCGGTCAACTACACCCTTCGGCGCACCAACGACGGCCAGTGGAAGGTGGTCAACGTGATCGTCAACGGCATCAACCTGGGGCTGACCTTCCGCAACCAGTTCGATCAGGCGATGCGTGACCGGAATCGCGACTACGACGCAGTGATCAGCAACTGGGCGCCGGAGGTCGGTACCGACGAGCTGGAAAAGGGGAGCCAAGGGTGACCCTGTTGCTCGAGCAGGCCGGGGCGCGGCTCGAGGTGCGTGACATGACGCTGCTGGCCAGCGGCGAGGCGGACTTCGACGTGGCGGCGGCGCTGGCCGCTCACGGCCGGGAATGGCTCGACGGCCAGGCCGCCGGTGCCCGGGTCCGCTTCGACCTCTCCGGCGTCAACCGTGCCAGCAGCGCCGCGCTCAGCGTGATGCTGGAATGGCTGCGCTGTGCCCGGCGGCGGCAGCTCGAGGTGGCGGGCGTGTGCCTGTCAGCGCCCTTGGCCCGACTGACCGCCATGGCCGGGCTCGAAACCCTGCTGCCTCGGCTCGAGACCGTCGAGTAGGTCGGGGAGCGGACCGGCGCCATCGCCATTCGGGGCGCTTTTCATTACCATGGGCGATTCACGAGATTCATGACCCGCCGGCCGGTCCGGCGGGTGCTTCATTGCCGATAGGAGTCGCCGCGACCCATGCAACCCAGTGACGTCAAGGCTTTGCTCGAAGCCCGCATCGATGAATGTGACTTCTTCATTCAGGGAGAAGGCTGCAATTTCCAGGTCATCGCCGTCGGCGACGTGTTCGAGGGGCTGTCGCCGGTCAAGCGTCAGCAGCTGATCTACTCGGCGCTCTCCGACGAGATCGCCAGTGGCGCCCTGCATGCCGTGAGCATCAAGACCTATACGCCGACACAGTGGCAGTCGGCGCCCGAAAACGCCCGGGCCGAGTGATACCGCCACATGGACAAGCTGATCATCACCGGTAACGGGCCGCTCGAGGGCGAGGTCTGGGCGAGCGGGGCCAAGAACTCGGCCTTGCCGATCCTGGCCGCCACGCTGCTCGCCGACGAGCCCGTCACCATCGGCAACCTGCCGCATCTCCAGGACATCACCACCACGCTGGAGCTGCTCGGCCACATGGGGGTCGAGCCGGTGATGGGCGAGAAGATGACCATCCAGCTGGATGGCTCTCAGGTGCGCGACAGTCATGCGCCCTATGAACTGGTCAAGAAGATGCGTGCCTCGATCCTGGTACTCGGTCCGCTGCTGGCGCACTTCGGTGCGGCCGACGTGTCCCTGCCGGGCGGCTGCGCGATCGGCACGCGTCCGGTCGACCTGCATATCCAGGGGCTCAAGGCGATGGGTGCCGACATTCGGGTCGAGGGCGGCTACATCCGGGCGCGCACCCAGGGGCGCCTCAAGGGCGCCACCATCTTCTTCGACACCGTCACCGTGACCGGCACCGAGAACCTGCTGATGGCGGCCACGCTGGCCGACGGCGTCACAGTGCTGGAAAACGCCGCCCGCGAGCCGGAAGTGGTCGATCTGGCCGAATGCCTGATCGCCATGGGCGCGAGGATTCGCGGCCACGGCACCGACACCATCACCGTCGAGGGCGTCGCGCGGCTGCATGGCTGTCACTACGATGTGATGCCCGACCGCATCGAGACCGGCACCTTTCTGGTGGCGGCGGCCGCGACCTGCGGGCATGTGCGGGTCCGCAATACGCGTGCCGATATCCTCGAGGCCGTGCTCGCCAAGCTCGAGGAGGCCGGCGCCATGGTGCGTCATGCCGACGACTGGATCGAGCTCGACATGCGTGGGCGCCGCCCGCGGGCGGTGAGCGTGCGGACCGCACCCTACCCGGCGTTCCCCACCGACATGCAGGCCCAGTTCGTGGCCCTGAACTGCGTCGCCGAGGGCACGGGGCGGGTCGTCGAGACGATCTTCGAGAACCGCTTCATGCACGTGCAGGAGCTCAAGCGGATGGGCGCCGACATCGCGCTGGAGGGCAACACGGCGGTGGTCACCGGCGTCGGCACGCTGTCCGGTGCGCCGGTCATGGCCACTGACCTGCGGGCCTCGGCCAGCCTGGTGGTGGCGGCGATGGTGGCCGAGGGCGAGACGCTGGTCGATCGCATCTATCACATCGACCGTGGCTACGAGTGCATCGAGGAAAAACTTCAACTACTGGGGGCCCGGATCCGTCGCGTTCCCGGGCACTGAGACGCCGCCCCGGCCCGCGCCGGGGCGGAAGCGTCACCCCCATCAACCGCGGTTGTCGCAATGTCGAAGCAATTGATTCTGGCCCTGTCGAAGGGGCGCATACTCGAGGAAACCCTGCCGCTGCTGGCCGACGCCGGCATCGAGCCGGCCGAGGATCTGGGCAAGAGCCGCAAGCTGCTGTTCGATACCAATCTGGACGACGTCAAGCTGGTGGTGATTCGTGCCACGGACGTGCCCACCTATGTGCAGATGGGCGCCGCCGATCTCGGCGTGGCGGGCAAGGATGTGCTGCTCGAGCACGGCGCCGAGGGGCTGTACGAGCCCCTGGATCTGGAGATCGCCGGCTGCCGGCTGATGACGGCCGGCATCACCGGGGCGGAGCCGGTGCATGCACGGCGTCGTGTGGCGACCAAGTTCGTCAACTTGGCGCGACGCTACTATGCCGAGCAGGGCATTCAGGCCGAGGTCATCAAGCTGTACGGGGCCATGGAGCTGGCGCCCCTGATGAATCTGGCCGACGAGATCGTCGACATCGTCGACACGGGCAACACGCTGCGTGCCAACGGCATGGAGCCCCGTGAGCTGATCGCCGACATCAGCACGCGCCTGGTGGTCAACAAGGCGTCGATGACCATGAAGCATGCACGCCTGAAGCCGCTGATCGAACGGTTGCGCGATGCGGTCGCCACACGTCGCGGCGCACCGGTGCGCGACTGACGAACGGCTTGCGCCGAGCGAGAGAAAGAGGAGTGTCACCGATGGCCGAGCGTGCCACAGCGAATTTCACCATGCCCCGGCTCGATACCCGCGAGGCGGATTTCGAGGCGCGTCTGGATGGGCTGCTGGACTGGGAGGGGGTGTCCGACGCGGAGGTCCAGTCGCGTGTCGCGGGAATCCTTCAGGATGTCCGCAGCCGCGGCGATGCAGCGCTGGTCGAGCTGACCGCGCGCTTCGACCGGCTCTCGGTCGCGGACATGGCGTCGCTGACGCTGTCCGCCGAGCGCCTGGCCGCAGCCTACGAAGGCCTGCCCGAGGCGCAGCGGGAAGCGCTGCGCCATGCCGCCGAGCGCATCCGCTTGTATCACCAGCATCAGAAGCCCGAGTCCTGGCAGTACACCGAGGCGGATGGCACCGTGCTGGGGCAGAAGATCACGCCGCTGGATCGCGCCGGTATCTATGTGCCCGGTGGCAAGGCGGCCTATCCGTCGTCGGTGCTGATGAACGCGATCCCGGCGCATGTCGCCGGAGTGAGCGAGATCATCATGGTGGTGCCCACGCCGGACGGGGTGCTCAACGAGCTGGTGCTGGCCGCGGCGCACCTGGCGGGGGTCGACAAGGTCTTCACCGTGGGCGGCGCCCAGGCGGTGGCGGCGCTGGCCTACGGCACCGAGAGCGTGCCGCGGGTCGACAAGATCGTCGGGCCCGGCAACATCTACGTGGCTACCGCCAAGCGAGCGGTATTCGGTCAGGTGGGTATCGACATGATCGCCGGTCCGTCGGAGATTCTCGTCGTCTCGGATGGCGGAACCGATCCCGAGTGGCTGGCCATGGACCTGTTCTCGCAAGCCGAGCACGACGAGGATGCTCAGGCGATTCTGGTGAGCTGGGATGACGCCCATCTGGATGCCGTCGAGGCGGCGATCGAGCGGCTGCTGCCCACCCTGGAGCGCGAAGCGATCATCCGCCAGTCGCTGCAGGCCCGCGGCGCGCTGATTCGCTGCCGTGACCGCGACGAGGCGCTGGCGCTGACCAACCGCATTGCCCCGGAACATCTCGAGCTGTCGGTGGCCGAGCCGGACGCCCTGCTGGCGCAGGTGCGCCATGCCGGTGCCATCTTCATGGGCCGCTACACGGCGGAAGCCCTGGGCGACTACTGTGCCGGGCCCAACCACGTGCTGCCCACCTCGGGCACGGCGCGCTTCTCGTCGCCGCTGGGAGTCTACGACTTCCAGAAGCGCTCGTCGCTGATCCACTGTTCCGCCGAAGGGGCGGCCAGTCTGGGGCAGACTGCCTCCGTGCTGGCGCGTGGCGAGTCGCTCACCGCCCATGCTCGCTCCGCCGAGAGCCGCATCCCCGACACTGACTAGGCGTCACCCGCCGCCGGCTGCCGAGCCGGCGGCGCTCTTCGCATCAGCCCGCCTGGCCCTTCTGGCTGGGGATCGGGCGCTCTCCCACCTCGATCGTGACCGTGCGGCGTTCGCCGCCGCGGATGATCGTCACCGGCAATTGGGTGCCGGGCTTGATCTCGGCGATGTCGGCCATGGCCACGCGAGGGTCGAGAATCGGCTTGCCATCGATGGCGGTCATCACGTCACCGGGTTGCAGCCCGGCCTTGTCGCCCGGCCCGTTGGGCAGCACGCTGGAAATCACTACCCCCTGAGCGGCCTTGAGGCCGAACGAGGTTGCCAGGTTGGGTGTGATCTCCTGGGCCTCGATGCCCAGCCAGCCGCGAATCACTCGGCCGTGGGTGATGATCTGGCGGAGAATCTCGCGCGCCAGGTTGGTGGGAATGGCGAAGCCGATGCCCTGCGAGCCACCCGAGCGTGAGAAGATCGCCGTGTTGATGCCGACCAGGGCGCCTCGGGCATTGACCAGCGCGCCTCCGGAATTGCCGGGGTTGATCGCCGCGTCGGTCTGGATGAAGTCCTCGTAGGCGGACAGCCCCAGGTGGTTGCGCCCGGTGGCACTGATGATGCCCATGGTGACCGTCTGGCCGACTCCGAACGGGTTGCCGATGGCCAGGCTGACATCGCCCACGGCGATCTTCTCGGAGTCGGCCAAGCGAATCACCGGCAGCTTCTTGAGGTCGATCTTCAATACGGCCAGATCGCTGTCGGGGTCGGTGCCGACCAGCGTGGCCAGGGTCTCGCGACCGTCGCGCAGGGCCACCTGAATCTGGTCGGCGCCCTGGATCACGTGATTGTTGGTCAGGACATAGCCTTCATCGCTGACGATCACCCCCGAGCCCAGGCTGGACAGCAGGCGCTGGCGGCGCGGCATGTCCTTGCCGAAGAACTGCCGGAAGAAGGGGTCGGACATCAGTGGATGCTGTTCGCGCTGGACCACCCGTGACGAGTAGACGTTGACTACCGCCGGCGCGGCCTCGGCGACGGCGGTGGAGTAGCTGACCGGCCCTTCATCGCGCTTCATGGGTGCGGCATCGCGCAGCTGGGGCGCGGCCCGTGCCGGGGTGTCGGCGGCGGGTGTTGCCGTTGCGGCGGGCGAGGAGGTCGCCTCGGGGGCGGTGATGGCGTCGGGCTTGCCGAGCAGCTGCGGGAACTGGTCCAGCAGTACCACGGCCAGCAGGATTCCGGTGATCACGGGCCAGAGCAGGGGCATCACGAAGCGGCGCATGAAAAATCCTTGGATGCGGGGGCGCGCACCGGGTGTCTCGAAGCCGGTGGAGGCAGCCATTACAATGGGCGGATTGTAACACTGCCGTGAATCGAATGCTGGAGGAGTGATGGTTGCACGTGATCGCGTGGTGGACGCCTGTACCCGACTGCTGGCGCCCGAACGCTTCAAGGATTATACCGAGAACGGCCTGCAGGTGGCCGGGCGCGAGTCGGTGGGCCGCGTGCTCAGCGGTGTCACCGCCTGCCAGGCCCTGCTGGACGAGGCGGTGGCCTGGCAGGCCGATCTGGTGCTGGTACATCATGGCTACTTCTGGAAGAACGAGCCGGTGGCGGTGACCGGTATGAAGCGCCGGCGCCTGGCGACGCTGCTGACTCATGACATCAATCTGCTGGCCTACCATCTACCGCTGGATGCGCATGCCGAGCTGGGCAACAACGCGCGCCTGGCCGAGCGTCTGGGATTCCGGGTCGAGGGCTGTGCCGATGGGGCGCTGGGCGAAGGGCTGGTCTGGCTGGGCGAGCCCGAGCAGGCGCTGGATACACCGGCGATGGGGGCGCATCTGGCGCGGCGACTGGGGCGCGAGCCGATGACGGTGGCCGGTCACGAGCGGCCGATCCGGCGCGTCGCCTGGTGCACCGGCGGGGCGCAGGACATGATCGCTCAGGCCTGCGAGGCGGGGGCCGACGCCTTCATCTCGGGCGAGATTTCCGAGCGCACTACCCACATGGCGCGGGAAATGGGTATCAGCTATTTCGCCGCCGGTCATCACGCCACCGAGCGTTACGGGGTGCAGGCGCTGGGCGAGTGGCTGGCCGCCGAGTTGGGTGTCGAGCATCGTTTCGTGGATATCGACAACCCGGCCTGAGGCCGTGCTCGGCGCCTGCCGGGCCGGGAAGTCGCGGCGACCGGGCGGGCGCCGGAAGAGGAGAGCGGGCGCTATCCGGTGCGCTCAGTAGCGGACCGGCGTTTCGCTGTCGCGCGTGGTGTCGTCGCGCTGCAGGCCGAAATCCTCGGACAGGGTGCCGTGGCTGCCGTCCGCGTAATCGCGCGGCGTCGCTGACGCTGCGGCCTCGCCGTCGGTGTCTTCTTCTGCACGGGTACCGCCGAGGCGGCGCTTGAGCTTCGGGTCATCGCTCAACTGCTCGGCGCTGCGGGCCAGTTGGCGTTCGAGTTCCTGGCTCTGGCGCTGGATGTTCGTCACCAGGTCGGCGGCGCGGGACAGATGGTCGTTGAGGTGGCCGCGCATCTGGCTCAACTCCAGTTCACTTTCCGCCAGCCGCTGGCGGGTCTTCTGGTTGCGGGCGACATTGGCGTTGAGCAGGTGGTAGCCCAGCGCGCCGACGCCCAGGCCGGCCAGGAAGCCGGCGATGGCCAGGATCCAATCGATGTTGCTCTGATACACGTCGTTCCCCTTGATTGCTCGCAGTTGCCACGCCGGAGAGGGTGGCGGCCCGGCCCCGGCCTCGCGGCGCCCGGACGGACTTATTATACGGGGCAGGGTTGCGCACGGGTCAACGCATGGCGTCGCCCATGGTCGATTCGGCGTCGGCGCGTATAATGTCGGGCTCACTGACCGCAGCCGAGGACCGTTCGACGACAATGACCTCGTCCACCACGCCATCTTCCGCCGGTGACCGCCAGGCCGCCGCGCGCACGCCCATCGAACGCTATCGCAGCGACCTGCAGCGCGAGGGCTTTCAGCATGATGCCGCCCAGGAGCGCGCCGTCGCCCATCTGCAGCGCCTCTATGACGACCTGGTCGCCACGCCGCGGCGCGAGCTGACGCCGGGCGGCAACGACGTCGGCCTCAAGTCGCGTGTCGCCCGCCTGTTCGGCAAGCGCGAAAGCGCCCCCGACCGCCCGGCGCTGCCCGATGTGCAGGGGCTCTACTTCTGGGGCGGGGTGGGTCGCGGCAAGACCTATCTGGTCGATACCTTCTACGAGGCGCTGCCCTTTCCCGACAAGATGCGCACCCATTTCCATCGCTTCATGCAGCGGGTGCACAACGAGCTCGAACACTACAAGGGCGAGAAGAACCCGCTGACGCTGATCGCCGCCAAGTTCGCCGCGGAAGCCCGGGTGATCTGCTTCGACGAGTTCTTCGTCAAGGACATCACCGACGCGATGATTCTGGCCAATCTGCTCGAGGCGCTGTTCGCCCAGGGGGTAGTGTTGGTCGCGACCTCCAACATCGTGCCCGACGACCTTTACAAGGATGGACTGCAGCGGGCGCGCTTCCTGCCTGCCATCGATCTGGTCAAGCGCCACTGCGAGGTGGTCAACGTCGATTCCGGGGTCGACTACCGCCTGCGGGCGCTCGAGCACGTCACCCTGTTTCATTCACCGCTGGGCGAGGCGGCGGACCGTCAGCTGGCGCGCAACTTCCGCGACGTGGCGGGTGCGGACGGTGAGGCCGAGGTGCCCATCGAGGTCAATCACCGCGTATTGACGGCCCAGCGACTGCACGAGGACGTGGTGTGGTTCGAGTTCGAGACGCTGTGCGACGGGCCGCGCAGCCAGAACGACTATATCGAGCTGGCGCGCGAGTTCCATACCGTGCTGGTGGCCAACGTGCCGCAGATGGGCCGGGCCAGTGACGACCAGGCCCGGCGTTTCATCAACCTGGTCGACGAGTTCTACGATCGTGGCGTCAAGCTGCTGATGTCGGCGGCCGTGCCGGTGGCGTCGCTCTACCCGGAGGGCAGTCTGGCCTTCGAGTTCGAGCGGACTCTCTCCCGGCTGCAGGAAATGCAGTCGCGGGAGTACCTGGCGCTGCCCCACAAACCGTGACACGCCTCTTAACCTGGGCGGGCGGAGCATGTACAATGCTCGCTCGCTCGACCGTTGTCGGCTCCTTTGCGAGACGGCAACCAAGAAAAATAGGGATGGTCGAACGCCGACGGCGTGGGACCCAATACATCAATTGGTGATTCAATCCATGAAGACGTTCAGTGCTAAGCCGCAGTCCGTCAAGCGCGACTGGTATGTCGTCGACGCTGCGGACAAGACACTCGGCCGCCTGGCCACCGAAATCGCTCGCCGCCTGCGTGGCAAGCACAAGCCCGAATACACGCCGCACGTCGACACCGGCGACTACATTGTCGTGGTCAACGCCGAGAAGGTCCGCGTGACCGGCAACAAGGCCCAGGCGAAGAACTACTACCGTCATACCGGCTATCCGGGCGGTCTGCGTTCCATGAACTTCGAGCAGATGATCGACCACGCGCCGGAGCGGGTCATCGAAGCGGCCGTCAAGGGCATGCTGCCGAAGGGGCCGCTGGGTCGTGCCATGTATTCCAAGCTCAAGGTCTATGCCGGCGCCGAGCATCCGCATGCCGCGCAGCAGCCGCAAGAACTGAACATCTAAAGGATATTTCGCCATGTCACAGCAGTATTACGGTACCGGCCGTCGCAAGACCTCCACGGCCCGTGTGTTCCTCAAGCCGGGCACCGGCAAGATCACCGTCAACAACCGCGAGCTGGGTGAATACTTCGGCCGCGTGACCGCCCAGATGGTCGTGCGCCAGCCGTTCGAGCTGACCCAGACCGGCGAGCAGTTCGATGCCTACATCACCGTCACCGGTGGCGGCGGCTCCGCACAGGCCGGCGCGATCCGTCACGGCCTGACCCGCGCGCTGATCAGCTACAATGAAGAGTTCCGCAAGCCGCTGCGCGAAGCCGGCTACGTGACTCGTGACGCGCGCGAAGTCGAGCGCAAGAAAGTGGGTCTGCGCAAGGCACGTCGTCGCCCGCAGTTCTCCAAGCGTTAAGACGACGCGGCATTGCGACCGCACACACGCCCGGGCCAGTGGCCCGGGCGTTTTCGATTGTGCCGTGCGCGAGCCGGCCGACGGGTTGATCCGGGGCGTGCGGGGTTGATCAGGCTGCCCTTGCGCCGGGCTTCTCGTGTTATCATGCACCGCTCGAACTGATGCGAGGAACTGTTACATGGGTGTAGTGGCCAAGCGGTCGTCCATGACCTTCTATTCCGGCAGCGATGATCATTACAGTCATCGGGTGCGTATTGTGCTGGCCGAGAAGGGTGTCGCCGTCGACATCATCGAAGTCGGCGAGGACAACCGTCCTGCCGAGCTGGCGGATCTCAACCCCTATAACAGCGTGCCGACGCTCCTGGATCGGGACCTGGTGCTCTACGAGTCCAAGGTCATGATGGAGTATCTCGACGAGCGTTTCCCGCATCCGCCGCTGCTTCCCGTCTATCCGGTGGCGCGTGCCCAGAGCCGGCTGTGGATGCATCGTGTCGAGCGGGAGTGGTGCCCGCTGGTCGAGACCATTATCACCAGCGGCAAGAAGGAAGCCGATCGTGCGCGCAAGGAGCTGCGCGAGAGCATCGTCGGGATCTCCCCCATCTTCGAGGACATGCCGTACTTCATGAGCGAGGAGTTCTCGCTGGTGGACTGCTGCATGGCGCCGCTCCTCTGGCGGCTGCCGGCACTGGGCATCGAGTTGCCGGAAAAGCAGGTCAAGCCGTTGATGGGCTACATGGAGCGCCTGTTCTCGCGGGAGGCCTTCAAGGCATCGCTGACCGAGACCGAGCGCGAGATGCGCACCTGAATTCATATCATGGCGGTCGCCGCACGGCGGCCGTGTCATCGGAGGGTCTGTGCATGCAGTCTAGCCGTCCCTATCTGGCCCGCGCCCTGTACGAGTGGTTGCTGGACAACGATCATACGCCCTACATCGTCGTCGATGCCGAGCACGACGGGGTCCAGGTGCCGTCGCAATTCGTCCAGAACGGGCAGATCGTGCTCAACGTCGCGCCGAGCGCGGTACGCGAGCTTCACATGGCGAATGATGCCATCACTTTCAACGCCCGTTTCGGCGGTCAGCCGATGCAGGTCATCGTGCCCTGCGAGGCCCTGATCGCCCTCTATGCCCGCGAGAACGGGGTCGGCATGGTGTTCGGTCACGAGCCGGTGATGCCCGGCGCAGAGGACGCCGACGAGACGGGCGAGCCGGAAGCGTTGTCCCGGGAGTCACGCCCGACACTGGAAAGTGTCGAGGGGCGAAGTGAATCGGAAGCGTCTTCGGAAGACGAGGACGAGACGGCGTCCGACGACGGGCGCAAGAAGGGGCGCCCCTCGCTGCGTGTGATCAAGTAACGAGCGCGCACCTCGAGTCCATCAAGACACTGCCGCGGCCTTCGGGTCGCGGCGGTGTCGTTTGTGGCCGGGCTTAGTTCAGGTAGTCGAAAATCTTGACGATGCGCTGCACGCCACTGATGTTCGAGACCTCGTTGACGATGCGCTGGGCTTCGTCGCGAGTCACCATGCCCATCAGGTACAGAGTGGCGTTTTCCGCGATCACCTCCACATGGCGTGAATCGATGCCCTTGTTGGCGGCCATCTCGGCCTGGGCGCGGGTTTCGAGCCAGTCATCCTTCAGCCGTTGGCCCAGGGGCAGGTTGGCGGCCACGGTCAGTTCGTTGTAGACCTTGCGTACCTGGCGGGTATCGCGGGCGATGCTTTCGGCCTTGTCCTTGAGTTCCTGGCTGGGTACCTGGCCGAACAGCAGCACCACGCCGTTGTAGCTGTTCACCCCGATGCGCGCATCGCTCAGGCGGGCGTCGGTCCGCGCCATGGCGTCATGTATCTTGGACTCGATGTTCTCGTCCTCGACCTTCATGCCGGGGGTGCGCGTGCTGTAGTCCTCGCCCTGCGGGGCGGGCGTGGCCACTTCGTTGACCACGCTGCAGCCACCGAGGCCCAGAGCCAGTGCTAGAAGAGCCGGGGTAAGCGCTTTTGTCTTCTTCATGGTAATTACTCGCTGCTGCCGAAAAGTTGTTCGTCGATCAGGTCGCACAGGCAGTGGATGACCAGCAGGTGGACTTCCTGGATGCGTGCCGTGGAAGTGGCCGGCACACGAATCTCGCAGTCATCCTGGCCCAGCAGTGACGCCATGTTGCCCCCGTCGCGCCCGGTGAGCGCCACGATAGCCATGTCGCGGTCGTGGGCCGCCTGGATGGCCTGCACGACATTGGCCGAGTTGCCGCTGGTGGAGATGGCCAGCAGGATGTCGCCGGGCTGGCCGAGTGCGCGCACCTGCTTGGAAAACACCTCGTTGTAGCTGTAGTCGTTGGCGATCGAGGTCAGCGTGGAGGTATCGGTGGTCAATGCCAGTGCCGGCAGGCTCGGGCGCTCGCGCTCGAAGCGGTTGAGCAGTTCCGAGGAAAAGTGCTGACTGTCGCCCGCGCTGCCGCCGTTGCCGCAGGCAAGGATCTTGCCCTCGTTGACCAGGCACTGGACCATCATCTGGCTGGCGACCTCGATGAAGGGCGGCAGGACTTCGCTGGCGTACGTCTTGGTGTCGATGCTGGCGTTGAAGTGGCCGAGAATGCGCGATTGAAAATCCATGTCGTGTCAGAGGTCCGGTAGCGGTCAGAACGCTTCGAAGGCCGCGCGTATCCAGGTGTACTCCAGCTCGGGCGGAGTCCCGATGATACCCACCACATCGAAGCGGCACGGACATGATAATCCGTGGCGCTGGAGATAAAAACGCGCCGCCTGGATCAGGCGACGCTGCTTGCCGGCGGTGATCGTCTCGAGCGGATGGCCGTGTCGGGCATCGGCGCGATGGCGTACCTCGACGAACACCAGTACCTCGCCGTCCCGCATGACCAGATCGAGCTCGCCGCCCTTGGCGTGCTGGTTGCGGGCCACCGGCACGAGTCCGCGGGCCTGCAGCCAGCCTTCCGCGGCGCGCTCGAGACGCGCGCCGCGTGCCCGCGTGTGTTCGCGTGAACGCTCAGGGCGCCACATGGTCAGCCGGAGCGGTATCGGGGCTCGGTTCGCCGTCCGGCGCGCCGGCGGGGTCATCGCCCGTGCCGAGCGTGAGGTTGCCGGCGTCTTTGGGGTCGAGCACGGCCAGCGGCGGCTGCGGCACGCCGTCGACGAACATGGCCCAGGGCAGTTCGCGGTGGATGCGCCCGTCCTGCGAGGCGCTGAGCATGCCCGTCGCGCCGAACACCTCGACGCCCGGGGCCGCCTGCAGCAGCGGCAGGCGACGCGCCAATTCGAAGGCATCCACACCCATCGCTTCCAGCTTGAACAGGGCGGGGTCGCTGCCGTCGTGCAGGGCCTGGTAGCTGGCGTGGTAGGGCAGAGCATCGGCGCCGCCCACCGCGGCCTCGGGGATCTGCCAGGGGATCTCCACGAACTGCACGCCGTTCAGGTCATGATCCTGGCGTGGCTGGGGGCGCCCCTCGTAAAGATGCGAGGTGGCGTAGATGGGCAGGTCGGCGGCGTAGTAGAACTCCAGCATCGGCGGTACCTGGCGCGCGTAGGGCGGCAGGGCCAGCAGAAAGAGCGCATCAAGATGGCGCTGTGGGTGCTGGTTCCGGGTGTCGAGCAGCTTCTGCACGGCATTGGACACCGAGCCCTGCGGGTCGTAGCGCACCTCGGCGGCGACCCGGCCGCCCTCCTGCTGCCAGGCGTCACGGAAGGCGCTACCGACGCGGGCGCCCCAGTCGTTATCGGGCACCAGCATGCCGGCAATCTTGTGGCCGTCGAGGCTGGCACGATGGGCCGTCTGGCGTGCCTCATCCTCGGCGGACAGGCCGTACTCGAAGAGGTCGTCGGCCTGGTTGGCGTCCGCTACGCCGTAGTTGAGCGCCAGGGTAGGCAGGGGGACGGCGCCGCTTTTCTCGAGCTGCGAGACCTTATCCTTGTCCAGCGGCCCCAGCACCACCTGGGCGCCGGCCATTGCGGCCTGGGCGTAGAGTGTTTCGAGATCGCTGCGGCTGGTGTCGTAGAAGTGCAGCTGAGGCGTCTGCTCGCCCTGGTCGAGTGCCTTCATGTGGCGGGTCTCGATGCCCTGACGGATCGCCTTGGCGACCCCGGCGAGCGGGCCGGATCCGGGGAGGAAGACGGCGACATGCCGCACGTCGCGGCCTCGCAGGTCGCGCAGGGCCTGCAGGTCACCGGGCAGACGACGGGCGGCCGGATGATTCGGGTAGCGCGAGCGCCACTGGTCGATGCGGGCGAATAGCCTGGCGATGTCGCCGCTGTTGCGGCGCTGCAGGGTCAGCAGGTCCACCCAGCCACGGGTCAGGCTGTCCCGGGGCGTCAGGTCCTGCAGGGCCGAACCGCGCAGGCGGGTCAGCTGGCGCCAGATGTCGTCGTTGAGCGAGAAGGGGGCGTCGTCGCGCTGCAGGGCGATCAGGGTCTCCACGGCGGCCTGCGGTTCGCCGACCATGCCCTGCGCCTGGCCGCGGCGGTAGCGCAGGGTGAGCGCCTGGTCGCGTGACAGCGGGATGTCGCTGTCGAGCACATCGGTAGCCTGGAGCACGCTGCGGCCGTCTTCCTGGGTGATGCCCAGACGCGACTGCAGCAGGGCCCAGTCGCGGCGAGCCGGCGGAGGAAGCTGGGTGGCATCGAGTGTTCGCGTGACCTGCAGCGCCTGCGCCGTTTCGCCCTGGCGTGCTAGGATGTCGGCAGCCCGGAGCCGGGTCCTGGCGGCGTCGGCACCGCTCTGACGCTGGGCCTGGTTCAACAGTTCGGCGGGATCCGCCCCGCCGGCCGGCTTGCCGGTGATCGGTGACTGGCCGGCGCAAGCCGACAGCAGCAGGGCGACCAGGCCGACACCGCACAGGCGTCGCAGCGATTTGTCCATAGCGTCTCGATTCCTTGTGTCTGGCGAAGTCCGGCCCGGCGTCGACCTGCCGCTGGCGTCGTCAGCCATGCGCGCCTTCCTGGCTCATGACCATGACATCGACGTTCGGATAACGACCCATGACCGAGTCTATCAAAGGCACATTGTACGTGGTGGCCACCCCGATTGGTAACCTCGCGGACCTCTCGCCGAGAGCGCGGGACGTGCTGGCCTCCGTGGCCCTGATCGCCGCCGAGGACACGCGCCACTCCGCCCGCCTGTTACGCCATCTGGGAATCGAGGCGCCCCTGGTCTCACTGCATGAGCACAACGAGGCCCAGCGCATCGCCTCGCTGACGGCGCGCCTGGAGGCGGGCGAGGACGTGGCGCTGATCAGCGATGCGGGCACGCCACTGATTTCCGATCCGGGCTTTCTGCTGGTCCGGACCCTGCGCGAGCGCGGCCTGCGTGTGGTGCCGGTGCCGGGAGCCTGCGCGCTGGTCGCCGCGCTGTCGGCCTCGGGCGTGGCCACCGACCGCTTCCTGTTCGCCGGTTTCCTGCCGGCCAGGGGCGGGGCGCGGCGCTCGGCCATCGAGGCCCTGGCGGAGCGCCGGGAAACGCTGGTGTTCTACGAGTCGCCGCATCGCATCCGCGAGACCCTGGCCGACCTGGATGCGGTGCTGGGCGAGCGCCACCTGGTGCTGGCCCGCGAGCTGACCAAGACCTTCGAGACCTTCCTGGCCGGCGCGCCCGCCGACCTGCTGGCCACGCTGGAGGCCGATCCCAACCAGGCCCGCGGCGAGTTCGTGCTGATGCTCGAGGGGGCGCCGGAGGTGGACCGCGATCCCGAAAGGGAACGCGGGCGCGAGCTGATCGGGGCCATGCTTGCCGAGGGGGTCGGGGTCAAGCAGGCCGCGGCGGTGGTGGCGCGAGTGCTGGGCGGGCGCAAAAAGGGCTGGTATGACGAGGCCTTGTCGCTCAAGGCCGACGGTTGAGGGGGGCGCGGCACGCTGCTATTCTTGCGCGCTTGGGAGCTGGCCAGACAGTCGCCGCCGGAACGTTCGCGTTCCGGGGGAGGAAAGTCCGGGCTCCATAGGGCAGGGTGCCAGGTAACGCCTGGGCGGCGCGAGCCGACGGAAAGTGCAGCAGAGAGTAGACCGCCTAAGCAGCGCAAGCTGCCGGCAAGGGTGAAAGGGTGCGGTAAGAGCGCACCGCGCGCCTGGCAACAGTGCGTGGCACGGTAAACCCCACCCGGAGCAAGACCGAATAGGCCCCCGACGCTGTGGCCCGCAGTGGGGGCGGGTAGGTTGCTGGAGCCCAGTGGTGACGCTGGGCCTAGATGAATGGCTGTCCTCGACAGAACCCGGCTTATCGGCCGGCTCCCATCCTCCTTTTTCATTGATCAGGTTTTCGAGACTTGCATGCCGCACAGCGCCGCTTCTTCGTCGTCCGCCTACCGCCATGCCAGCGTGCTGCTCGACGGTGCCATCGATACCCTGCTCAATGATCCCGCCGGTATCTATCTGGACGGTACCTTCGGCCGGGGCGGTCACAGCCGGGCGCTGCTGGAACGCCTGAGCCCCGAGGGGCGGCTTCTGGCCATCGATCGCGACCCCGAGGCGCTGGCCGAGGCCCGGCGCATCGAGGATCCGCGTTTTTCCATCCACGCCAGTCCCTTCAGCCGACTCGATGCGATCGCCCGCGAACAAGGCGTCCAAGGGCGCCTGT
Organism: Modicisalibacter sp.; assembly: GCF_055145905.1. Classification (NCBI taxonomy): domain Bacteria; kingdom Pseudomonadati; phylum Pseudomonadota; class Gammaproteobacteria; order Oceanospirillales; family Halomonadaceae; genus Modicisalibacter; species Modicisalibacter sp. The sequence goes on from NZ_JBSREH010000041.1 coordinate 111,817, forward strand.
CGGGCATCCTGCTGGATATCGGGGTGTCCTCGCCGCAGCTCGATGACCCCGAGCGTGGTTTCAGCTTCCTGCGCGACGGCCCGCTGGACATGCGCATGGACCCGACCCAGGGCGAGAGCGCGGCGCAGTGGCTGGCGCGTGCCGACGAGCGCGATATCGCCTGGGTCTTCAAGACCTACGGCGAGGAGCGCTTCGCCCGACGCATGGCGCGGGCCATCGTCGAGCGGCGCCGCGAGACGCCGATTACCCGCACCGGCGAGCTGGCCGAGCTGCTCAAGGCGGCGCATCCCGCCTGGGAGAAAGGCAAGCATCCGGCGACGCGGGCCTTCCAGGCGTTGCGCATCCATGTCAACCGTGAACTCGAGGAACTCGAGGCGGCGCTGGAGGCGGCCCTCGAGGCGCTGGCGCCGGGCGGACACCTGGTGATCATCAGCTTTCACTCGCTGGAGGACCGCCGCGTCAAGCGCTTCATCCGCGATCAGGTGCGTGGCGATACCCATCTGCCCCGCGGCATGCCGATCCGCGACGACCAGCTGGCCCGGCGCCTGGAAACGCTGGGCAAGGCACAGCGTCCCGGAGAGGCCGAAGTCGCCGAGAACCCCCGTGCACGCAGCGCGGTGATGCGCGCCGCCCGTAAACTCGCCTAGGACGTCGGCATGGCCAGCACTTCCCCGGACACGCCCAGGACGCAACCGCGCCGCCGCTGGCGGTTGCAGTGGCGACTGTGGCTGGTGGGCCTGCTGATCGTGCTGATTCTGGGCAGCGCGCTGGCGGTGATCGCCAGTGCCCACCGCACCCGCGTGCAGTATGCGCGCCTGCAACGCCTCGAGGCCCAGCAGGACAAGCTGCAGACGGCGTGGGGGCGGCTTCTGCTCGAGGAAAGCACCTGGTCGGCGCCGTCGCGGATCGAGCGTCTGGCTGCCGAGCGCCTCGACATGCAGGTGCCCGACATCAGCCAGGTCAAGGTGATCCAGCCATGACGCAGTCGCGGCAGACACCGACGCGGGCCGAGGTGGCGCCGATGGGCCGGGGGCGCTATCGCTTCCTGATCGGTGTCGTGCTGATCGCCCTGGCGGCGCTGGTGGGACGGATCGCATACCTGAATGTCATCGACCGGGACTTCCTGCAGGGGCAGGGGGATGCCCGCACCCTGCGGGTCGAGCCGATCGATGCCCACCGGGGCATGATCACCGACCGGCACGGCGACCCGCTGGCGATTTCCACCCCGGTGGTAAGCCTGTGGGCCAATCCCCAGGAGCTGCCCGACGACGATATCCAGCGGCTGGTGCTGGCTCGGGCGCTGGGGGTCGACCTGGATTCGCTGGATGCGCGCATCCAGCGCTACCGGAATCATGAATTCATGTACCTGCGGCGACGGATGACCCCGGATGCCGCCCAGAAGGTGCTCGATCTTCAGCTGCCGGGCGTCTACGCGCAGCATGAGTACAAGCGCTACTATCCCTCCGGCGAGGTGACGGCGCAGCTTGTCGGCGTGACCAATATCGACGATCAGGGGCAGGAAGGTCTCGAGCTGGCCTACAACGGCTACCTGTCCGGGGAGCCGGGAAAACGCCGCGTACTCAAGGATCGCAAGGGGCGGCTGGTGCGCGATCTTCACCTGCTCAAGGAGGCCAAGCCGGGCGGCGACCTGACCCTGTCCATCGACCTGCGTCTGCAGTACATGGCCTACCGCGAGCTCAAGGCAGCGGTCGACGAGCACAATGCCGACGGTGGCACCCTGGTGATGATGGATGCCCATACCGGCGAGGTGCTGGCCATGGTCAACTCGCCCTCCTACAACCCCAACAACCGCACCGACATCGATGTCGACGGGCTGCGCAACCAGGCGATCACCGACGCCTTCGAGCCCGGTTCGGTGATGAAGCCGCTGGCGATGTCGGCGGCGCTCGAGACCGACAAGATCACCCCGGACACGGTGATCGACACCTCGCCCGGGTACACGCGGGTCGACGGCTACACCATCAATGACTTCCGTAACTACGGCAAGCTCAAGCCGGCCGGAATCCTGCTGCACTCGTCCAACGTCGGCATGACCCGCATTGCGCTGCAACTCGATGACGACACCATCTGGAACCGCTATCAGGCGCTGGGGCTGGGAAAAGCGCCGGAAATCGGCTTTCCCGGCGAGGCGGAGGGCAGTCTTCCCGCCCCCTACAACTGGTCGGACAGCAAGCGGGCGACCATGGCCTACGGCTACGGAGTGGCGGTCTCGGCGCTGCAGCTGGCCACCGCCTACACGGCGATCGCCAATGACGGGCGCGAGCTGTCGCCGTCGCTGCTCAAGGTCTCGGACCCACCGGCGGGCAAGCAGGTGATCAAGCCCCGGGTGGCGCATGAGCTGCTGGGCATGCTCGAGCACATCGTTCAGCCCCATGCCGGCGGTTCCAAGGCGATGGTGCCCGGCTACCGGATCGCCGGCAAGACCGGGACGGTACGCAAGGTCGAAAGCAGCGGCTATCAGACCACCGCCTATCGCTCGCTGTTCGCCGGGATCGCGCCGGTCTCGGACCCGCGCATCGTCACCGTGGTGATGATCGACAATGCCCGCGGACAGGAATACTACGGCGGCCTGGTGGCCGCGCCGGTATTTTCCCGGGTAGTCGGCAAGGCGCTGCGCCTGCTGGATGTACTGCCGGACAAGAAGGAGGCCCTGCCGTGATCGAGACGACCCGTGTGCGCCTGGCCGATGCGCTGGCTGCACTCTGGCCCCATGGCGATGTACTGCCGTTGCCGCATGACGCCACGCCGATCTGCCTGACCCGTGACAGCCGGGAGGTGCCGCACTGCCCGCATCCGGCGGTATTCATCGCCGTGCCGGGCGTGATGGGCGACGGGCGCCGCTTCATCGGTGACGCCCTGACGGCCGGTGCCGAATGGGTGCTCGCCGAAGGGGAGGGCGAGCCGGCGGCGTCCGAGTCGCGCACCAGCTGGCTGCCCGAACTCGGCGAGTCCCTGGGCGAGCTCGGCCGGGAACTGTTCCGCGTGCCCGCCTCGCTATCGCTGATTGCCGTCACGGGCACCAACGGCAAGAGTTCCGTGACCCACTACCTGGCGCAGCTGTCGACGGCGCTGGGGCATCCGGCGGGGGTCGTCGGCACGCTGGGCTGGGGGCGCCTCGGGGCGTTGATCGACAGCGGCCAGACCACGCCGGGGGCGCTGGAGCTGCAGGCGGCGCTGGGCGCGATGGCCGCCGACGGCCTCGAGCGGGTGGCGATCGAGGCTTCGTCCCACGCGCTGGCCCAGCAGCGGCTGGCGGGCGCCCGGGTAGACACCGCGGTGTTTACCAACTTGAGCCGTGATCATCTCGACTATCACGGCAGCATGGCGGCCTATGCCGCCGCTAAGGCACGCCTCTTCCAGCGTCCCGAACTCGAGCACGCGGTGGTCAATGGCGACGATCCGCTGACGCGGCTGATGCTGGCCGGGCTGCCGGCGGGCGTGCGGGTGCTGGCGACCGGGACCGCCGAGGCTACCACCCTGCGCGTGCTGGACTGGCTGCCCCACGAAACGGGGCAGCGGGCGCTGATCGCCACCCCGGACGGCGAGCGGGCCCTCGAGCTTTCCCTGATGGGGCGCTTCAACCTGGATAATGTGCTGCTGGCCATGGCCGCGCTGCTGGGGCAGGGCGAGGATCTGGACGAGCTGTGCCGGGCCGCAGCCGAGCTGGCGCCGGTGCCGGGGCGCATGCAGCGTCTGACCCGGCCCGGGGCGCCGACTGTGGTGGTCGACTACGCGCATACCCCGGATGCCCTGGCACACGCCCTGCGAGCGCTGCGTGACCACCTGCCGGGCGAGGGCGCCGCGACGGCGAAGCTATGGTGCGTATTCGGCTGTGGCGGTGATCGCGATACCGGCAAGCGGGCGTTGATGGGCGAGGTCGCCGGCCGCGAGGCCGACCGCGTGATCGTCACCGACGACAACCCCCGCAGCGAGGACCCGGCGGCGATCCGCGAAGCTATCCTCTCCGGCATGAGCGATGCCGGCCGTGCCGCGGCGCTGAGCCTGGAAGGGCGGGCGGCGGCCATCGAACGGGCGGTGGCCGACGCCGATGCCGGTGACCTGATCCTGGTGGCCGGCAAGGGCCACGAGACCTCCCAGGAGATCGCCGGGCAACGCCATCCCTTCAGTGATGAAGCCGCGGCGCGTCAGGCGCTGGCTCGGCGGGAGGCGCGCGCATGACACCGCCGTTCCCGGCCCGTCTGGGCGAGGTCGCGCGTCTGCTTGATTGCCCCGCGCCGCTGGCCGACGCCGCCATGGGTGCCGTGACCACCGATACCCGCAGCCTGGGGCGCGGAGATCTGTTCATCGCCCTCGAGGGCGAGCGTTTCGACGGCCATGCCTTTCTGGCCCGGGCGCGAGAAGCCGGTGCCGTGGCGGCGGTCGTCGCGCGCCCGGTCGACGATCCATTGGCACAACTGGTGGTACCCGATACGCGGCTGGCGCTGGGCATGCTGGCCGAGGCGCGGCGCCGGGCCTGGGGCGGCAGGCTGGCGGCCGTCACCGGCAACAGCGGCAAGACCACCGTCAAGGAGATGCTGGCGACCCTGGTGCGCCGTCAGGGGGCGACACTGGCGACCCGTGGCAACCTCAATAACGAGATCGGAGTTCCGCTGACCCTGCTGGGTCTCGAGGCCGGGCACCGTCACGCGGTGCTGGAGCTGGGGGCCAACCATCGCGGCGAGATCGCCTGGACGACGACCCTGGCACGCCCCGACGTGGCGGTGATTACCAACGTGACCGGGGCTCATGTCGGTGAATTCGGTGGGGCGGGCGCCATCGCCCAGGCCAAGGCCGAGATCCTGGCAGGATTGCCGGCCGACGGGACGGCGGTGCTCAACCGCGAGGATCGTTTCTACGCCTTCTGGCGGTGCATGGCCGGAGAGCGCGAGGTCATGGATTTCGCCGTCGAGCTCCCGGCGCGGGTCCGCGCCCGCGATCTGGTCGCGGATGACACGGGGCGTTATGCTTTCACGCTCGTCATTGATGGCCGCGAGGCAGGGCGCGTCAGCCTGGCATTGATGGGACGTCACAACGTGGCCAACGCGCTGGCCGCCGCGGCGGCTGCGCTGGCGCTGGGGCTGCCCGAGAGCGAGCTGGCCGCCGGGCTGGGCGAGGCGGCCGCGCTGCCGGGGCGGCTGTCGCTGACGGCGGGCCGTGAGGGACGCCGGCTGCTCGATGATACCTACAACGCCAATCCCGGCGCTGTGAAGGCGGCGCTGGACGTGCTGGCCGCCTTACCGGGGCCGCATTACTGCTACTTGGGCGCCATGGGGGAATTGGGAGCGGCCTCCGCGGCATTGCACGCCGAGGTGGGGCGGTATGCCCGCGAACGGGGTATCGACTTTCTCGGTACACTGGGCGCCGAAGCCGAGCCGGCGGCTCGAGCCTTCGGCGATCCCGGGTGCCATTTCACGGACTGGGCGGCGCTGCTGTGTCACGCCCACGACCATCTGCCGCCCGGGGCCAGCGTGCTGGTCAAGGGCTCGCGCAGTGCCGGCATGGAGCGTCTGATTGCCGAGCTGCGTGCCGATGATTCAAGGTGAGCGGAACCCATGCTGCTTTTCTTAGCCGATTTGCTGGCGCAGTTTCAGAGCGCTTTCACGGTCTTCAACTATCTCACGCTGCGAACCATCCTGGGGACGCTCACGGCATTGCTGTTGTGTCTGTGGCTGGGACCACTGGTGATTCGTCGTCTGGTCGAGCGCCAGATCGGCCAGGCCGTGCGCGACGACGGCCCCCAGTCGCACCTGTCCAAGGCGGGCACACCCACCATGGGCGGGGCGATGATCCTGATCGCGATCGCCATCAGTACCCTGCTGTGGGGGGATCTAACCAACCACTATGTCTGGCTGGTGCTCATCGTCACCCTGGGCTTCGGTGCCATCGGCTGGGTCGATGATTTCCGCAAGGTGGTGGAAAAGAATCCGCGGGGCCTGCCGGCGCGCTGGAAGTATTTCTGGCAGTCGGTGCTGGGGCTCGGTGCGGCGGTGTTCCTCTACGTGACCGCGGCCAGTCCGGTGGAGACCAGCCTCATCGTGCCGCTGTTCAAGGAAGTGGCCGTACCGCTGGGGCTGGGCTTCGTGGTTCTGACCTATCTGGTGATTGTGGGCAGCTCCAACGCGGTGAACCTGACCGACGGTCTCGACGGGCTGGCGATCATGCCCACGGTGATGGTGGCCATGGGGCTGGCCGTGTTCGCCTATGCCAGCGGCAACACGGTGTTCGCCGAATACCTGCATATCCCCCAGGTGCCGGGGGCCGGCGAACTGGCGGTGTTCTGCGGCACCATTGCGGGGGCCGGGCTGGGCTTTCTGTGGTTCAACACCTACCCGGCGCAGGTGTTCATGGGCGATGTCGGCGCGCTGTCGCTGGGCGCCGCGCTGGGGGTGGTGGCCGTGGTGGTGCGCCAGGAGATCGTGCTGTTCATCATGGGCGGCGTCTTCGTCATGGAGACGATCTCGGTGATTCTCCAGGTGGCCTCCTACAAGCTGACCGGTCGGCGCATCTTCCGCATGGCGCCGCTGCACCACCATTTCGAGCTCAAGGGCTGGCCGGAGCCCCGGGTGATCGTGCGTTTCTGGATCATCACCGTGGTGCTGGTGCTGCTGGGCCTGTCCACGCTGAAGATTCGCTAGGTGCCGGCGTGTCCGTCGAACGGCAAGAAGGGAGAGAAGCGGCGATGACAACGGTGCCACCGGGCTACACCCTGGTCGTCGGTCTGGGCGTGTCGGGGTTGGCGATCGCTCGCCATCTGGCGCGGCGCGGCGAGCCATTCATGATGGCCGACACCCGGGCCGAGCCGCCCGGCCTGGCCGACCTCCACCGCGCGTTTCCCGATGTGGCGGTGCATACCGGCCCGCTGACCGAGCTGGACATGGCCGAGGCCAGTGAGCTGGTGCTGAGCCCCGGCGTCGATCCGCTCACGCCGGGCATCGCCGACTACTGGCGGGCGACACTGGCCGGACATGCCGATGTGCCGCGGGTAGTGGGCGAGATCGCCCTGTTCGTGCGCGACTGCCCGGGACGGATCGCCGCGATCACCGGTTCCAACGCCAAGTCGACGGTGACGACGCTGCTCGGCGAGATGGCCGCCGAGGCCGGTCGGCGCGTGGCGGTCGGCGGCAACCTGGGGACGCCGGCGCTCGACCTGCTGGCCCGGCAGCCGGAGGCGGAGCTGTTCGTGCTCGAGCTGTCGAGCTTCCAGCTCGAGACCACGCCCGACCTGGGCGCGGCGTGTGTGGCCTTCCTCAACCTGTCCGAGGACCATCTTGACCGGCATGGCGACATGGCCGGCTATCAGGCCGCCAAGCGTGCCATCTTCCGGGGCGCAACACACGCGGTGGTCAATGCCGAGGATCCCTGGACCTGGCCGGCAGCGCCGTTGTCGTCGCAGGCACGCTTCACGACCCGCCCGCCGCAGGGCGACGACTGGGGCATCGCCCCGGGACCGGACGGGTCCCCCTGGCTGATGCACGGCGAGACGCCGCTGATGGCGACCGGCGAGATGCGCCTGGCCGGCCGTCACAACCAGGCCAATGCCCTGGCGGCGCTGGCCATGGGGACGTACCTGGGGCTCGAGGGGGCTGCGATGCGCCGGGTGCTGGCACGCTTTTCCGGCCTGCCGCACCGCGGCGAGCTGGTGGCCGAGGCGGATGGCATCCGCTGGATCAACGATTCCAAGGGCACCAATGTCGGTGCGACCCTGGCGGCGATTGCCGGTCTCGGCCCCACATTGACCGGACGGCTCGTCTGGCTGGGCGGCGGAGTCGGCAAGGGGGCGGACTTCACGCCGCTGGCCGCGCCGCTGGCTCGCCATGCCCGGGAGGCGATCGTGTTCGGTGCCGACGCCGAGCGGCTCGCGCAGGCGCTCACCGGCCAGGTGACGGTGACGCGCTGCACGACGCTTGCCGAGGCGCTAGAGCGTGCCGCCGCCATCGCCGAGCCGGGGGACTGCATCCTGCTGTCGCCGGCCTGCGCCAGTCTCGACCAGTTCACCGACTATCGCGCACGCGGCGAGGCCTTTCGGGCAGCGGCGCAAGCCTATTGCGCGTCCGGTGCGGAGGGACGACCGTGATCGCCGCGCTGAGCCGCCGTCTGTCCACCGATCATCAGCGTTGTGACGGCTGGTTGCTGATCGCGGCGCTGTCCCTGCTGCTGGTCGGCTGGGTCATGGTGACCTCGGCCTCCACCGAAATTGCCGCCAGCCTGACCGGCAATCCCTATTATTTCAGCATTCGTCACGGCGTCTTCATCCTGATATCGCTGGTGATCGCCGTGCCACTGGTCCGGGTGCCGCTCTCGTTATGGAAGCGCTACGCCGGCTGGCTACTGCTGGGGGCCTTCGTATTGCTGCTGGTGGTGCTGTTCGTGGGTACCGAGGTCAACGGCAGCCGCCGCTGGCTGCGGCTCGGCATCGTCAACGTGCAGGCCTCGGAAGTGGCCAAGCTGTGTCTGATCCTGTTCGTGGCGCGTTACCTCGAGCGTTTTCTGCCGGGGGTGCGTCGCTACTGGTGGGACTTTCTCAAGCCGCTGGTGATTCTGGTGCCGTTCGGGGTGCTGCTGATCATGGAGCCCGACTACGGCGCGCTGGTGGTGGTCACCGGCTGTGTGATGGGCATGCTGCTGATGGCCGGCGCGCCGTTGATGCGGTTCATTCTGCTGCTGGCGCTGGTAGTGGTACTGGGCGGCATCGTCGCGGTCGCCGAACCCTATCGCCTCGAGCGCCTGACCAGTTTCACCAACCCCTGGGCGGACATGTATAACTCGGGGTATCAGCTGACCCAGGCCTTGATCGCCTACGGGCGCGGGCACTGGTTCGGCCTGGGGCTGGGCAACAGTGTGCAGAAGCTGTTCTACCTGCCCGAGGCGCATACCGACTTCGTGTTCGCGGTGATCGCCGAGGAGCTCGGCCTGGTGGGCGCCGTGGCGGTCGTGGGCCTGTTCGCGGTACTGGTGTACCGGGCACTGCGGATCGGCCGGCGTGCCGAGCTGGCGCGATTGCCGTTCGCGGCCTATCTCAGCTACGGTATCGCCCTTGTCTTCGGTGCCCAGGCGTTCATCAACATCGGTGTCAGCACCGGCATGCTGCCGACCAAGGGGCTGACCCTGCCGCTGCTCAGCTACGGTGGCTCCAGCCTGGTGGTGAGCGCGGTGATGGTGGCGCTGCTGGTGCGCGTCGATCTCGACACCCGGCAGATACTGCGCAACGCCCACGGCGGCAAGGCGCGCTGACGATCTTCAACACATTCAGGGAGCCTCAGGCGGTGACACAGGAGACGACTTCCTCCGCGACACAGGCACGCTTGCAACGAGTGCTGATCATGGCCGGAGGGACGGGCGGACACGTGATTCCGGCGCTGTCTCTGGCCGAGGCTCTGACGCAGCGCGGCGTTCAGGTCGAGTGGCTGGGCAGTCCTCGGGGGATCGAGAATCGCCTGGTGCCCGAGGCCGGACTGGTGCTGCATCGTATCGCGGTGGCCGGCCTGCGCGGCAACGGCATGGCCGGCTGGTTGCAGGCGCCGTGGCGGCTGTGGCGGGCGGTGGCACAGGCGAAACGTGTGCTGACCACCTTTGACCCGCAACTGGTGGTGGGGCTGGGCGGATTCGCCAGCGGCCCCGGCGGTCTGGCGGCGCGGCTGAGCGGGCGGCCGCTGATCGTCCATGAGCAGAATGCGATCGCCGGGCTGACCAATCAGGTGCTGGCGCGGCTGGCGTGGCGTGCCTATGCGGCCTTCCCCGGCGCGTTTCGCAAGCTGGGGTCGCGCCGTGAGGCGATCGTCATCGGTAACCCGGTGCGTCCGGCCATTGCCCGCCTGGGCGAGACGCTTCGTGATCCTGAAGCCATGCAGGGGCGCCGCCTGCGGGTGCTGGTGGTGGGGGGCTCCCTGGGGGCGGTGGCCCTCAACCAGTTGCTTCCCGAGGCGCTGGCGAAGCTGCCCGAAGCGCAGCGGCCCGAGGTTCGTCATCAGGCCGGTCGCGAGCGTCGCGAGACCACCGAGCAGGGCTATCGGGAGGCCGGGGTCGATGCCCGGGTCAGCGAGTTCATCGACGACATGGCCGAGGCCTACGCCTGGGCGGACCTGGTGGTCTGCCGTTCCGGGGCGCTGACGGTCAGCGAGCTGGCGGCGGCGGCGAAGCCGGCGCTGCTGGTGCCGTTCCCGTATGCAGTCGACGATCACCAGACCCGCAATGCCGATTACCTGGTGGAGGCCGGGGCCGCGCGACTGCTGCCCCAGGCTACCCTGAACGCGACCTCGCTGGCCGCCGTGCTGGACGAGGTCCTCAATCCCCAACTTCTCGCCACCATGGCCGGGGCGGCGCGCTCCCGGGCGCGCCTTGATGCCGTCGAGCGCCTGGTGGAAGGCTGCATGGAGGCCGCTCTTGAGCGATAGCATGTTTTCTCCCGTCCCCGGCCAGCTTCGCAAGGGGCCCGGCATGCGGCGCATCCGGCGCATTCACTTCGTGGGCATCGGTGGCGCCGGCATGTGCGGGATCGCCGAGGTGCTGGCCAATCAGGGCTATGAGGTCAGCGGCAGCGACCTCAAGGCATCGGCGGTGACGGCGCACCTCGAGGCGTGCGGCGTGCGCATCGCCATCGGACATGCCGCGGCGCATGCCGGCGGGGCCGATGTGGTGGTGGTATCCACCGCGGTGGACGCCGGCAACCCGGAAATCGACTGGGCCCGGGAGCATCGCGTTCCGGTGGTGCGGCGTGCCGAGATGCTGGCGGAGCTGATGCGCTTTCGTCACGGCATTGCCATCGCCGGTACTCACGGCAAGACCACCACCACCAGCCTGACCGCCACCATGCTGGCCGAGGGCGGGCTGGACCCGACCTTCGTGATCGGTGGCAAGCTGACCAGCGCCGGCACCAATGCGCGCCTGGGGGAGGGCGACGTGCTGGTCGCGGAAGCCGACGAGTCGGATGCCTCCTTCCTCCACCTGCAGCCCATGGTCGCGGTGGTGACCAATGTGGATGCCGACCACATGGGGACCTACGCCGGAGACTTCACACGGCTCAAGGACACCTTCATCGAGTTTCTGCACAACCTGCCGTTCTACGGTCTGGCGGTGCTGTGCCTGGACGATGCCAATGTGCGCGAGCTGCTCCCGCGGGTGCAGCGGCAGTTCGTGACCTACGGCTTCGACGAGCAGGCGGACTACCGGGTCACCGATTTCGTGCAGCAGGCCGGCGAGATTCGCTTCACGGCACGGCGCCCGGAGGGGCATGCGCCGCTGGCGGTGCGCCTGGCGATGCCCGGTGAGCACAATGCGCTCAATGCCCTGGCGTCGATCGCCGTCGCCACCGATGCCGGTGTCGAGGATGCGGCGATCCAGCGGGGACTGGCGAGCTTCGCCGGCGTGGGGCGGCGCTTCCAGGTGCATGGCGAGTTTGCCCTGCCCGGCGGGGAGGGGCAGGTGATGCTGGTGGACGATTATGGGCACCACCCTCGGGAAGTGGAGATGGTGATCCGCGCGGTACGTGCGGGCTGGCCGCAGCGGCGGCTGGTGATGGTGTACCAGCCGCATCGGTTTTCGCGTACCCGGGATCTCTACGAGGATTTCGTGCGGGTGCTGTCCGGGGTCGATACCCTGGTGCTGCTGGATGTCTACAGTGCCGGCGAGGCGCCGATCCCCGGTGCGGAAGGGCGAACCCTGGCGGGCTCGATCCGGCAGCGCGGCGAGGTCGATCCCCTGTTCGCCGAGACCAAGGCCGAACTGCCGCGTCTGTTGCAGAATGTGCTGCAGGATGGCGATATCCTGATCACCCAGGGGGCGGGCGATATCGGCGGCATCGCCCTGGCCCTGGCCGACAGTCATCTGGGCTTGCATGAGGTCGAACTATGAGCGTCAAGCATCAGGCGCGCACCGGAACGCCGTGCCCCGGACGTTACGGGCGCGTGATCGTGCTCTACGGGGGGGATTCGGCCGAACGTGAGGTGTCACTGGTCAGTGGTGCCGCCGTGCTGGCTGCCTTGCAGCGCAGCGGTGTGGATGCGCGCGGCCATGATCTGGCAGCCGGTGGCCTGAGTGGCCTCGAGGCACTGGCACCGGATCGGGTGTTCATCGCGTTGCACGGCCGCGGCGGCGAGGATGGGACCGTGCAGGGGGCTCTGGAGCTGCTCGGCGTCCCCTATACCGGTAGCGGCGTGCTGGCTTCGGCGCTGGGCATGGACAAGCAGCGTACCAAGCAGCTGTGGCGAGCCGTCGGGCTGCCCACACCCGAGAGCATCACGCTCGGTCGTGAATCGGACTGGGACGCGGTCGTGGCGCAGCTGGGCCTGCCGTTGGTCGTCAAGCCCGTCCACGAGGGATCGACGCTGGGCATTACCATCGTCCATGACCGACAGGCCCTGGAGGCCGCCTTTGCCGAAGCGGCCCGCTTCGACGCGGCGGTCATGGCCGAACGCTACATTCAGGGCGACGAGTACACGGTGTCGCTGCTCGGCGACCGGACGCTGCCGGCGATTCGGGTCGAAGTGCCCGGCGGGTTCTACGACTACGAGGCCAAGTACCATTCCGACACGACGCGCTACCATCTGCCCTGCGGGCTGAGCGAGGCGGATGAGCGCGCCCTGGGTGACCTGTGTCGCGAGGCCTTTCTGGCCATCGGCGCCAGAGGCTGGGGGCGTGTCGATGTGATGCGCGATGCGGAAGGGCGTTTCTGGCTGCTCGAGGTCAATACCGTGCCGGGGATGACCGATCACAGCCTGGTGCCGCAGTCCGCCGCGCATGCCGGGATCGATTTCGATACCTTGGTGCTGCGTATTCTCGACACGACCCTGGAGTCCTGACCCGGATGGCGGCGAGCGGTTCGCGGGGTTCCTTGCTGGGTGTCGTCCTGCTGCTGGTGCTGCTGGTGGCTGGGGGGCGTGCACTGTGGCTATGGCTGGATCGACCGGTCGAACGGGTCTCCATTCGTGGCGAGCTGGAACACGTCAGCGCGGAATATCTGCGCAGCAAGCTGGCCCCGCTGGTGCAGGGCAAGACGTGGCTGTCGGTGGACCTGGCCGAATTGCGCGAGCGGGCGCGGCGCATCGAATGGTTGCAGGAAGTTCGGGTATCGCGACAATGGCCCGATGCCCTGGCCTTCGAACTGTTCGAGCAGCACCCGGTGGCGCGCTGGAATGACACCGAGCTGCTCAACCCCAGAGGCAAGGCGTTTCGTCGCGATTCGGTGACGGTCGACGAGCCTCTGCCCGATCTGGCGGGGCCGCGGGGCAGTGGTTCGGAAGTGCTGGCCTGGTACGATCGTCTCCAGCGGCAACTCAAGCCACTGGGGCTGACGGTCACCCAGCTGCGGCTCGAGGACCGCGGCGCCTGGCGCTTTCAGGTCAATGATGGTCTCTGGGTGATGCTGGGTCGCAACGACAAGCCGGCCCGGCTAGCTCGCTTCGTGGCGGCCTGGCGACGCCAGCTGAACGAGGAGGCGTCGCGGATTCGCTACGTTGATCTACGCTATCCCAACGGCGTTGCCGTCGCCTGGCATGGCGAGGATGCCGAGGCGGGTGCGGACGGCTGACAGGTGCCGGCGTCTGTCGTGATTCCGGTCACTAATCCCGGGCGTCTGGCGCGTGACGAGGTATTTCTTTCGCAAAAAAATCCCCGTATTCTGACCCGAATTCTCTTGGGTCACGGCCTGCTTGGCGTTTACGTTCTATACTTCGACCCAATTTTGTATCTGTAAAAAAACGGTTTCTCAATTCAGTGAAGATCGAGGAGTGATCCCGACCCATGGCAGGACAATCCAATGCTTCCAATATGGTGGTCGGGCTGGATATCGGAACATCCAAGGTCGTGGCGATCGTCGGTCAGCCCACCGACGATGGCGGGCTGGAAATCGTCGGTATCGGTTCGCACCCTTCCCGGGGCATGAAGAAGGGTGTGGTCATCAATATCGAGTCCACCGTCCAGTCGATTCAGCGGGCGGTGGAAGAGGCCGAGCTGATGGCCGGGTGTGACATTCATTCCGTTTATGTGGGTATCGCGGGCAGCCACATCAGCTCGATGAACTCCGATGGGGTGGTCGCAATCAAGGATCGTGAGGTGACGCCCTCCGATATCGAGCGGGTCATCGATTCGGCCCGAGCCCGGGCCATCTCCGAAGGGCAGCGCATCCTGCATGTCCTGCCTCAGGAATTTGCCATCGACACCCAGGAAGGCATTCGGGAGCCACTCGGCATGTCGGGTGTGCGCCTGGAAGCCCGAGTGCATCTGGTGACCGCGGCGCTCAACGCGGTGCAGAATATCGAGAAATGTGTGCGTCGCTGCGGTCTCGAGGTCGATGCCATCATTCTCGAGCAGCTGGCGTCGAGTCATGCGGTACTCACCGAGGACGAGCGCGAGCTTGGCGTGTGCATGGTGGACATCGGCGGTGGCACGACCGACATCGCGGTGTTCACCGAGGGCGCCATTCGCCACACCTCGGTCATCCCCATTGCCGGTGACCAGGTTACCAATGACATCGCCATGGCGCTGCGCACGCCGACGCAGTATGCCGAGGACATCAAGGTCAAGTACGCCTGTGCCCTGACACAACTGGCATCCAGCGATGAAATGATCAAGGTTCCCAGCGTGGGAGACCGCCCGGCTCGCGACCTGTCGCGTCAGTCGCTCGCCGAGGTGGTCGAGCCGCGCTACGAGGAGCTGTTTACACTTGTACGCGAGGAACTGCGGCGCAGCGGCTACGAGGATCTCGTGGCCGCCGGCGTGGTGCTGACCGGGGGGACGGCGCGCATGGAAGGCGTGGTCGAACTCGCGGAGGAAATCTTTCACATGCCGGTGCGCATCGCGAGCCCCCAGAACGTCCGGGGGCTGGTCGACGTGGTGCGCAATCCGATTTATTCCACGGGCGTGGGTTTGCTACTCTACGGTATGCGTGACGCCAAGCCGGGCGATAACCGTGCGGTGTCCGCCCAGCCCCGTAGAGAGGAAGTCTCACGGCGTGGTCTCAAGGATGGCATCTCGGCGCTGGAACGGGTCAAAGGCTGGTTCAAAGGAAATTTCTGACAAGGCCGAAACTGGCCACAGGAGACGGGGCAAATGTTCGAACTGGTAGATAATGCACCTTCCAGCAGCGCTGTCATCAAGGTGATCGGCGTTGGTGGTGGCGGTGGCAACGCCGTCAATCACATGGTCGAGAGCAACATCGAGGGCGTCGAATTCATCTGCGCCAATACCGATGCGCAGGCCCTCAAGCGGGTTGCCGCCAAGACCGTTCTCCAGTTGGGTAGCGAAATCACCAAGGGGCTGGGCGCCGGTGCCAGCCCGGACGTGGGCCGCCAGGCAGCGATGGAGGATCGCGAGCGTATCGCGGAGCTGCTGCAGGGCGCCGACATGGTCTTCATCACCGCCGGCATGGGTGGGGGTACCGGCACCGGCGGTGCGCCGGTGGTGGCCGAAGTGGCCAAGGAACTGGGAATTCTGACTGTTGCCGTGGTGACACGGCCCTTCCCCTTCGAGGGGCCCAAGCGCATGAAAGTCGCCGAGGAGGGCATGAAGGAGCTCTCCCAGCACGTCGACTCGCTGATCACCATTCCCAACGAGAAGCTGCTGGCGGTGCTGGGCAAGAGCGCCAGTCTGCTGACGGCGTTCAGCGCCGCCAACGACGTGCTGCTCGGCGCCGTTCAGGGTATTGCCGAGCTGATCACCAGCCCGGGGATCATCAACGTCGACTTCGCCGACGTGCGCACCGTCATGTCGGAGATGGGCATGGCGATGATGGGTACCGGCGGCGCGACCGGCGAGAACCGGGCCCGCGAGGCCGCCGAGAAGGCGATTCGCAGCCCGCTGCTCGAGGATATCGATCTGCACGGCGCGCGCGGCATCCTGGTCAACATCACGGCCGGTCCCGACCTGTCGATCGGCGAGTTCAACGACGTCGGCGCCACGGTACAGGAGTTCGCCTCTCAGGACGCCACCATTGTGGTGGGTACCGCGATCGACATGGAAATGTCCGACGAGCTGCGGGTCACCGTGGTGGCTGCCGGCCTGGATGGCGCCCGCGAGAAACCGGCCGCCCGTGAATCTGTGGCTCGCCCCGAGACCACCGACTATCGCAAGCTGCAGCAGCCGACCGTCATGCGTCAGCAGGCGGCCAAGGCCGAGCAGGAGGAAACCGCGAAGGCCCGTCAGGAGCGTCGCAAGGCCAAGGACATCGACGACTATCTCGATATTCCTGCCTTCCTGCGCCGTCAGGCCGATTGATCCGGTCGGCAGGCGTCATGGGCTTGGCCGGCGACATTTTTTTGGTTAAACAGCTGTTCGATGTTATAGTGAACACTGTTTGACAATTTATGCAGCAGCCTGGTCATTGCCCATGATTAAGCAAAGAACCCTCAAGAACACCATGCGGGCCACGGGAGTCGGCCTGCACTCGGGCGAAAAGGTCTACCTGACCCTTCGCCCGGCGCCGGTCAACACCGGCATCGTGTTCGTGCGCACGGATCTCGAGCCGGAGGTGCGAATCCCGGCGCGGGCCGAGAATGTCACCGACACCACGCTGTGCACGGCCCTGTCGCGCGATGGCGTCAAGGTGGCCACCGTCGAGCATCTGATGTCGGCCTTTGCGGGGCTGGGCATCGACAATGCCTTCGTCGAGCTCAGCGCGCCGGAAGTGCCGATCATGGATGGCAGTGCCGGGCCTTTCGTGTTTCTCATCCAGTCGGCGGGAATCGCCGAGCAGGAGGCGCCGAAGAAGTTCATTCGCATCAAGCGCGAAGTGCTGGTGCGTGATGGCGACAAGGAGGCTCTCTTCCTGCCCCATGAAGGCTTCAAGGTCACCTTCTCGATCGATTTCGACCACCCTGTCTTCGAGCAGCAGAAGCAGATGGCCAGTGTCGACTTCTCCACCACCTCCTTCGTCAAGGAGGTCTCGAGGGCCCGGACCTTCGGCTTCATGCGTGACCTGGAGTTCCTGCGCGGCCAGAATCTGGCGCTGGGCGGCAGCCTGGACAATGCTATCGTCGTCGATGACTACCGCATCCTCAACGAGGGTGGCCTGCGCTACGAGGATGAGTTCGTCAAGCACAAGGTGCTCGACGCCATCGGGGATCTCTATCAGCTCGGTCACAGCCTGATCGGTGAGTTCCGCGGTGTGAAATCCGGTCACGCCCTCAACAATCAGCTCTGCCGGGCCATGCTGGAAAATCCCGATGCCTGGGAGATTGTCACCTTCGAGGAAGCCTCCCAGCGAGCGCCTATCTCCTATTCGGCGCCCGCCATGGCCATGTAAGGCGTTTTTCGACAGGCAACCAGGCATGCTTGACGCCAGCCCGACCGGGCTGGCGTTTTTCATGGCCATTTCAGGGCTTCGGCTTGCCGTCTTCCGTACGTGCGTGCGAGGCAAGGCGCTCCAGGGCGCGCTTGAGTTGCGGGTCGCGCGTATCCCGGGCGCAGGCCTGCAGTTCCTCGGCGGCGGGGGCGGGCAGCGCTCGGTGCTGAACCGGGGGCGGTTTGACCGGGCTGACGGGGCGAACCTTGAGCGTCAGGGCGAGCACGGCCTCGAAGCCGGGCAGTTCGCGAATCAGGCGCAGCAGGCGTGCCTGTTCGTAACGCAGCCAGGTCAGCCAGTGGGCCCCGTCCGTGATCAGGGTCAGGCGCCCGTCGCGGTAGCCGCCGACGAACAGGTGAGGGCGAATCTCCTCCGGAAGATTATGGCGCAGGTGCGCCTGGGCGCGATCGATGAGCTGTGCCTTGCGGATCAGGCCGCCCAGGTCGGCACCCGAGGTACCCTGCGGGGAGAGGAGGCGTGTCGCGGGCTGGGCGCGAAAACGCTTAGCCTTTATACTCATTGGCTTGCCCGTGAAACTGCGAAAGCGATATCGCGCAATCTAGCATGCCCTGGAGCCATTCGACAGCATGACCTGCCCCCCTCTCGCCGCGACCCGTGCCGACGGAACCGGTCGGCAACGCGCCAGGCGTACGTCGCGCTGGTGGCTGGCCGGTCTGCTGGTCGGCTGCCTGTTGCCGACCACGCTGGGGCACGGTGAGGCGCTCAGGCTCGCCGAGCAGATCACCCAGATCTGCCTCATGGCCCCTGCGGCGATCCGTGAAGAGTCGCGTCGGGCGCGCAAGCGAGCTGCCCACCGCTGGCCAGTCCGTGACGGTCGCCCCCGGTCCAAACCACGAGTGTGGCACGAGGCCGCCGGACAGGCCTGTTGCGGGGTGGATCTGGCAACCCGGGCGCCGAGGGCACCCCCCTTCATTGTGTGAATGCCTGGATCGATATTTCCGGCGGGCACCGTGTCGGCCGGCTCTCTTTGCACAATGATTGGACACTGCTAATGATCAATACTCTGGTTCGCAAGCTCGTCGGCTCCAAGAACGACCGCGAAGTCAAGCGCATGGGCAAGCTGGTCGCCGACATCAATCGGCTTGAAGAGGACATCGCGGCGCTCGACGATGACGCCCTGCAGGCACGTACGGCCCAGTTCCGCGAACGACTCCAGAATGGAGAAAGCCTCGATCGCCTGCTGCCCGAGGCCTTTGCCACAGTGCGTGAGGCCAGCCGCCGCATCATGGGCATGCGCCACTTCGACGTGCAGTTGATCGGTGGGATCACCCTGCATCGTGGGCGTATCGCCGAAATGAAGACCGGCGAGGGCAAGACGCTGGTGGCGACCCTGGCCGTCTATCTCAATGCGATTCCCGGGCGCGGGGTTCACGTCGTGACCGTCAACGACTACCTGGCCCGGCGCGACGCGGAATGGATGCGTCCGCTTTACGAGTCGCTGGGATTGACCGTCGGCGTGATCTACTCGGGGCAGACCTCGGCCGAGAAGCGCGAGGCCTATGCCTGCGACATCACCTACGGCACCAACAACGAGTATGGCTTCGACTACCTGCGGGACAACATGGCATTCTCGCTGGAAGAGAAGGTCCAGCGGGAGCTGCACTACGCGATCGTCGACGAAGTGGACTCGATTCTCATCGACGAGGCACGGACCCCGCTGATCATCTCCGGCCCGGTGGAGGAAAATACCGAGCTCTACAAGGTGGTCGACCGCCTGGCGACGGAACTCGAGGTCTGCGAGGACCCCGAGGAGCCGGAAAGCGGCGACTTCACCCTCGACGAGAAGCAGAAGCAGGTGGAGCTGACCGAGGACGGCCACCACAAGGTCGAGGAGCTGATGCGCCGACAGGGGCTGCTGAACGAGGAGGACTCCCTCTACGCAGCCCAGAACCTGGGACTGCTGCACCACATGCACTCGGCGCTCAGGGCACGCCACCTCTTTCATCGAGACGTCGACTACATCGTCAGCAATGGCGAGGTGGTGATCGTCGACGAACATACCGGTCGCAGCATGCCCGGCCGGCGCTGGTCGGAGGGGCTGCACCAGGCCGTCGAGGCGAAGGAGGGTGTGGCCATCCAGAAGGAGAGCCAGACGCTGGCTTCGACCACCTTCCAGAACTACTTCCGCCTCTACGAGAAGCTGTCGGGCATGACCGGCACCGCCGATACCGAAGCCTTCGAGTTCCGCCAGATCTACGGGCTCGACGTGACGGTGATTCCGACCAACAAGCCGATCGCGCGCGTTGATCACAATGACCTGGTCTACCTCTCGGCCCAGGAAAAGTTCGAGGCGATCATCGAGGACGTGAAAACCCAGCGTGATGCCGGGCGCCCCATACTGGTGGGCACGGCCTCGATCGAGACGTCCGAGTTGCTGTCGGGACTCATGAAGCAGGCCGACATCCCTCACAATGTGCTCAACGCCAAGCAGCACCAGAGCGAGGCGGAAATCATCGCCCAGGCCGGCCAGCCCGGGGCGATCACCATCGCCACCAACATGGCGGGTCGCGGTACGGACATCGTGCTGGGTGGCAACTGGGAGGCGGAGGTCGCCAAGCTCGATAACCCCTCACAGGAGCAGATCGACGCCGCCAAGGCCGAATGGCAGCAGCGCCACGATGCCGTTCTCGAGGCCGGGGGGCTACACGTCATCGGTTCCGAGCGTCACGAGTCGCGGCGCATCGACAATCAGCTGCGTGGGCGTGCAGGTCGTCAGGGCGATCCGGGGTCCACCCGCTTCTTCCTCTCGCTGGAGGACAACCTGATGCGCCTGTTCGGCTCCGAGCGGGTGCAGCGCCTGATGCAGGCCCTGGGGCTCGAGCGGGGCGAGGCCATCGAGCACAAGATGGTATCCAATGCGGTCGAACGGGCGCAGAAGAAGGTCGAAGGGCGCAACTTCGATATCCGCAAGCAGTTGCTCGAATACGATGACGTGGCCAATGACCAGCGCCGCGTGATCTACGAGCAGCGCGACGAGATCCTCGGTGCCGAGGATGTCTCCGATAACGTGGCGGGTATCCGTGATGAAGTGCTCGACGAGGCGATCAGCGGCTTCGTGCCGCCCCAGAGCCTGCCCGAGCAGTGGGACCTGGACGGTCTGCAGCAGTATCTGAAGAGCGAGTTCAACCTCGATGTGCCGCTGACCCAGTGGGCCGAGGAGGATGAAAACTTCCATGAGGAAGCCCTGCGCGAACGACTCCAGACCCAGCACCGCGAGATCTATGCCGCCAAGGTGGAGGCGGTCGGTGAAGAGCTGATGCGGCGTTTCGAAAAGCAGGTCATGCTTCAGGTGCTCGATACCCGTTGGAAGGAACACCTGCAGTCCATGGATCATCTGCGCCGGGGTATCCATCTGCGCGGTTATGCCCAGAAGAATCCCAAGCAGGAATACAAGCGCGAAGCCTTCGAGCTGTTCCAGAGCCTGCTGGGCAATATCAAGCATGACGTGACGCGCATCCTCAGCCATGTCCAGGTGCGCCGTCAGGAAGAGGTCGAGGAACTGGAACGCCAGCGCCGGGAAACACTGGAACGCGAGAAGGCCAGCGCCACGCAGCGTCACGACGATATCGCGGACGACAGTGACGAGGCACCGGAAGGGGAGTCGGCGCAGACGGTACGGCGCGAGGGGCCCAAGGTCGGGCGCAACGATCCATGCCCCTGCGGCTCGGGCAAGAAGTACAAGCAGTGTCACGGCAAGCTGCAGTAAGCGACAATCCCGAACAGGTCAGGAGATGAAACATGGCGGTAGGTGAAGCGGTCTTTCCCCGGATGCCGGTCCTCGATGGGCTGCGTCTGGGTACGGCGGAGGCGGCGATCAAGAAACCGGGGCGGCGTGATCTGGTCGTGATCGAGTTGCCGGAGAATACCGCCGTGGCCGGCGTGTTCACGCGCAATGCCTTCTGCGCGGCGCCGGTTCACGTCGCCAGGCGGCATCTCGCCCGCGGCGACGTGCGCTATCTGCTGATCAATACCGGCAATGCCAACGCCGGTACCGGCGAGCAGGGGATGAAGGATGCCGAGCAAAGTTGCCGAGCGCTCGCCTCGCTGGCCGGTTGCGAAAGCGAGGCGGTGCTGCCGTTTTCCACCGGTGTGATCGGCGAGCCTCTGCCGGTGGCACGAATCGAGGCCGCGCTGCCGCGCGCCCTCGAAAGCCTGGATGACTCACCGGACGCCTGGCAGCAGGCGGGCGAGGGTATCCTGACCACGGACACGCGCCCCAAGGGCGCGACCGCTACCTGCCGGATTGACGGCCAGACGGTGACCATCAACGGCATCAGCAAGGGCTCCGGCATGATTCAGCCCAACATGGCCACCATGCTGGGCTTCGTGGCGACCGATGCCGCCATCGAGCCGGAGTTGCTGGCATCGCTGCTGCGTGAAACCACGCAGGTCAGCTTCAACAGCATTACGGTCGACAGCGATACATCGACCAACGATGCCTGTCTGTTGATGGCTACCGGGCGTAGTGCGCGTGTGGCATGCCCCGAGGATGTCGCCACGTTTCGGGCTGCGCTCGAATCGGTCATGGTGGAGTTGGCGCAGGCGATTATCCGCGACGGCGAGGGAGCAACGAAGTTCGTCACCCTGCAGGTCGAGCAGGCCAGGACGGTACAGGAGGCCCGGGACGTGGCCTTCACCGTCGCCCATTCGCCGCTGGTCAAGACCGCCCTTTATGCCTCGGATGCCAACTGGGGAAGGATTCTGGCCGCCGTGGGGCGGGCACCGGTGCAGGCGTTCGACGTCAACGCCGTGACCATCGACCTCGGTGACGTGCGCCTGGTCGAGCACGGCGGGCGTGCGGCCGGTTATACCGAAGAAGCCGGCAGTCGCGAAATGGCACGGGAAGACATTACCATACGCATCCTTCTGGGACGCGGCGAATCGGCGGCCACCGTCTGGACCTCCGACCTGTCGCACGAGTATATCTCCATCAATGCCGACTATCGCAGTTGATCGGCACATCACTTTTTTCGTCCCGCCAACGAGAAACGACAAGGTTCTAGAGGTAAGTACGCAAGATGATCAAACGACGGGTGCATGTGGCAGCGGCTGCCATCTTCAGCGACGACGGAAACGAGGTGTTGCTGGCCAGACGCCCCTCCACGGTGGATCAGGGGGGATTGTGGGAATTTCCCGGCGGCAAGCTGGCGCCCTACGAAACAGGGTTCGAGGCACTCCGGCGCGAACTGCACGAGGAACTCGGTATCTCCATCGAGCGGGCCCAGCCGCTGATTCGCGTGCATCATGAATATTCCGACAAGCATATCCTGCTCGATGTCTGGCAGGTGCACGGCTTCTCCGGCGAGCCCTATGGGCGGGAAGGGCAAGCAGTTCGCTGGGTCAAGCTGGGGGAGCTGTTCAATTATCCGTTCCCGGCCGCGAATCTACCGATTCTGCGTGCCGTCATGCTCCCGACCGAATACCTGATCACCGCGGAAGAAGAAGATGACGCGGCTTTTCTCGACAAGCTGCAGCGTGCGCTGGTCGAGGACGGCGTTCGCCTGGTGCAGCTGCGGGCCAAGTCGCTGGATGAAGCCGCCTATCTGGCGCGTGCGGAGCAGGCCCTGCAGCTATGCCGTGAGCACGGGGCGCGGCTGCTGTTGAATGCCGAGCCCGAGATGCTTGCGCACATCGATGCCGACGGGGTGCACTTGACCAGTGAACGACTGATGACCCTGGAACGTCGTCCGATTGCTGAAGGCAAATGGCTGTCTGCCTCGACTCATGATGAGGGGCAGTTGACCCAGGCCGGGCGGATCGGCTGCGATTTCGTGACCCTGTCGCCGCTGCGGACCACGCCCTCGCACCCCGATGCCGCGCCCCTGGGCTGGCATGACTTCCAGCAACTCGTGGAGCCCGCGGCCATGCCGGTGTTCGCGCTGGGTGGGATGACCCGGCATGACGCCAACCATGCCCGGGCTGTCGGGGCTCAGGGCATTGCTTCAATTCGGGACTTCTGGCGCTAGGCCGAGCGCTTCGGAACAGGGCGCCGGAAGCCACTGGGTATCCGGCGCCGGCCTCCTTTGGCAAAAAAGTTCGCCAAGGGGCTTGTCAGGGCCGATGTTGATGCGTAAAGTACGCATCCGCTGCCGACGACGGGACACGTCACCGGCGGTATTGAGGAGAAGCAAGTGGTTGTTTCCTCGAAGATTTTTTGGAAGGCGGCGATGAAAATCGCACTTGCCAAACCGCTTCGAAGCGCCTAGAATGCTCTCCCACGATTCGGCAGGCCGGCGGCCGCCGCGGGATCGGTTTTCACCGATCGCCACGACGACAAACGCCGCTTGACACGCCGGGCCGAATCGGTAGAATACAGCCTCTCTCGCAACGAGGCGCTCAACGAGCAACGGTTGCGACGCTCTTTAACAATTCGATCAGGTAATTCATGTGGGCGCTTGGCCGAGATAACGGTGACACGTCACCAAATATCAAGGCAAG
>NZ_JBSREH010000042.1:0-5223 GCF_055145905.1 Modicisalibacter sp.
GGGCTCGGGGCAGATCAGCGTGCTGCAGCAGTTCATCGTGATCACCGCGATCCCGGTGTCGCTGGTGCTGCTGCCCTCGCTGTGGACCGGCCCCAAGGCGGCCTATGCCATGGCCCGCGAGCAGGGGTTGATCGACGGCCCCCGGGAGCCGCGCCATGACTGAGCTGCGCCATCCGACGATCGACAGCCCGGCGCTGCGGCCGGCCGCGACGGTCATGGATCTGGAGCGCCTGGGCAGCCTGCACGCCAGCCGGTTGAGCTTCGTGCGCAGCCTGGTGCGCCAGATGGCCCGGCAGCGCTGGCAGATCAGTCGCGTACGCTTCGACCTGGACGCGCAGGGCTACGGGGTCGCGATCTACCGGCTGCAGACGCCCCACGGACGCTACCACGGGGTGATCTTCTCGCAGTATCTCGACGCGGCGCGGCGCTCCGATCGGGTGATCGCCGACGCCTGGGACGTGACCTTCGGCGTGGTCGAGGGCGACGTCGACGAGGCACTGCTCGAGCAGATGGCCAGGAACGTGCCGCTGCAGGAGGCCGGGCGCCAGCACCCGCGGGTGCTGGTGCTGTCCCGCGCCAATCGCAGCCTGCGCAACTTCGCCCAGTTCGTCGAGGCGCTGTCGGCCGGGGCGCAGCCGGACCCGGCGTGGCTGACCCGGGTCGGCTACCTCTATCGGACCACGGCGGTCTACGGCAACGGCAAGTTCGGCATCGCCGACTTCATGCGCCTGCGCGACAACCCGGATTTCCGCCGGCCGTTCTCGGCGCAGATGCTGGCGGTCTATCTGCTGCGCCACTTCTCGATCGACCAGGTGGAACACATCGCCCATTGCCGGGCGCCGGAGGCGGCGGTGCCGCTGGCCCGGGAACTGAGCCGCTATCTGGGCATCGGCAACTCCACCGGGCTGGGCATGGCGCCGTTTCTGATCAATCACCCGCAGCTGATTCAGCAGTGGGTCTACTGCCGGGAGCGCGCCCTGGCGCTGGCGCTGTCACAACGGCCGGAGGAGGCGGATCGCCGGCGGCTCATCGTCCTGACGCGCCGGGCCATGACCCATCTGGCGCAGACCCTGACCGAGGACGCCGAGCAGAGCGCGCGCAATGCCGCCACGGTGGCGGCGTTGCCGGCGGTGATCGCCTGGCTCGAGGAGATGCCGCTGGAAGCCGACCTGTGGCGGCAGCTGGCGGACTGGAGTGCCAGCAGCCTGTCGCTGGAGGCCCAGGAGCTGATCAACACCCTGCTGATCGAGCTCTATCCGCTGCTCGTGGACCCGCTCGAGGACGAGATGGGGGCCGAGGAGAGCCTGGAGCTGACGCCGGACATGCCGCTGGTCCGGCTCCGGCAGCTGATCGAGACCCACTTCGACTGGGCGCTGGCGGAAGACTTTACCTCGCCCGAGGCACGCTACTGGTTCTGGTATCGCTCGGTGGAGAAGGAGGAGCCCCGGCTGGGCGTGCGCGGCGTCGAGCCCGGCGCCGACAAGGAGCTGGCACTGGCCATCGCGCCGCTGGTCAGCGAGGCCCATGAGGCGTTGTGTGCCTTCCTCGCCGACAATCCCCGCGCGCTGGTGGTGGACTTCCTGATCGCCCGGCCGCGCTACAAGGCGATCGTGCGGCGCACCCAGACCATGGCCCAGACGCCCTACGGCGAGATTCGCGCCAACCTGTGGCATCGCGACATGAAGCCCATGTACCTGTTGCGGACCAAGTTGTCGTTCTTCGGCGCCAGCCGCTTCGATCCCAAGTCCGACCGCTGGGTGCGCATCACCCTGTTCCAGGGCGCGCCGCTGGTCGATGAACTCAACGCCGAGCCGCACGACCTGGCGGCTTTCGATGACTGGAGCTTCCCGCTGGAGCCGGCAGGTCGGCAGAGTGAGGGCCACCGGGAAGCCGTCGGAGGCGAACGATGAAGGTATCCCACAACGAACTGCAGGGACTGTGCCGGAAGGCCTTTCTGGGCATGGGCTTCGAGGAGGGTGATGCCGCGGATGCCGCCGACATGGTCGCCTGGATGCAGTGCCTGGATCTCGGTGGCCTGGCGGCCCTGAGCCGCGGGCTCGACTACCTGCTGGCCGAGTCCTCGGATGCGCTGCCGTCGGTGCTGTATCAGGACGGCGACCTGGCCGTGCTGGACGGCCATGGCTGCAGCGTGCTGCGCAGCTCGTCCCTGGCCCTGGAGCTGGGGTTTGCCAAGGCGCGGGCCCGGGGGCTGGCGGTGATCAAGATCCGCCACTGCCACAACCGCCAGCTGATCATGGGCTATCTGGCCCGGCTGGCGGGACGCGGCATGAACGTCACCGCCTTCTGGCGCAATGCCCACGAGCCGCTGACCGAGCAGGTGGTGGGGTTTCGGGCCAATCATACGGTACCGGAGATCCGTATCTATACCGTCGCCGACGTGCCCGAGGAAAACGAACCCAACGACGGCATCACCCTGGTCATGGCCAACCACGTCGACCTGCTGCCGGCCATGCGCTCCAACTACCGTTACGACCTGCTGGCGCGGCACGAGGAATCGGACCTGCTGGCCTGTCGCGACCGGGCGTATCTGGAAGGCATCGAGGTGGACGACACGCTCTGGGAGCGTCTCAAGGCGCTGGCCACGCGCATGCTGGTGGAAGCCACCGATGACTCTCGGCAGGGCGCCGGGGCCGGCACCCACGACAACGATTGAGCAGAAGGGGAAGCATTCATGATTCAACCGGTCGCCACGGACCTCTACGCCTCGAAGGCGCCCCTGGAATGGGCCGTCGTCGGCAACGGCATCCTGTTCACCGCCCAGATCCCCATCGGTGCCGACGGCCAGGTGGTGGCGGGCGGCATCGAGGCCCAGACCCGCCAGACCCTCGACAACCTGCGCCATACGCTGGCCTGCGCCGGGGCCGACATGGCGGCGCTGACCCAGGTGCTGATCTACGTCACCGCCCGCGACGACCTGGCCGAGGTCAACCGGGTGTATGCGGAGTATGTCGAGCCGCCGTATCCCAACCGCGCGGCGATCATCGTCTCGGGTTTCGCGCGGGAGGCGATGCGCATCGAGATCGTCGCCGATGCGGCGCTGGAGCAGGCCGGCAGTTGATTCCGGCGACGATAAGCGCTGTCATGAGGTCTTGAACCGGCAAGCAGCCGGCCGCTGTCCAGAAGGCGGGCGCTTGCCGGGCATTGCATGACCCGAAAAAGGCCCTCAGCCATGGATACCCCCGTCCTGCCGGTGATACTGGCCGGTGGCAGCGGCACGCGCCTCTGGCCGCTGTCGCGTCGCCATCTTCCCAAGCCGTTCCTGGCGCTTGAGTCCGGCGAGAGCCTGCTGGCCGAGACCTTGGCGCGTGTGCCGGACCCGGCCATGGCACCGCTGGTGGTCTGCAATGACGCCCACCGCTTCCTGGTGGCCGAGCAGCTGCGCCGGGCGGGGCGGCCGGGGACCATCCTGCTCGAGCCGGCGGCGCGCGACACCGCCCCGGCCATCGCCTTGGCCGCCTTGCAGGCCGTGCAGGATGGCGACGATCCCGTGCTGCTGGTGATGCCGTCGGATCACTGGATTGCCGACACGGCGGCGTTTCAGGCCAGTGTGGCACGCGCCGTGGTGCTGGCGCGGCAGGGGTGGCTGGTGACGCTGGGCGTGACGCCCGAGCGTGCCGAGACCGGTTACGGCTACATCCAGCGTGGTGAGCGCCTGACCGGGCAGGCCTGGCAGGTGGCGCGCTTCACCGAGAAGCCGGATGCCGCCACTGCCGAGGCCTTCTGCCGCAGCGGCGACTATCTGTGGAACAGTGGCGTCTTCGTGCTGCGGGCCGGTCATTACCTGGCGCTGCTCGAGCGGCTGGCGCCGGCCATCCTGACGGCCTGCACCGAGGCGCACGGCAAGGCGCGACAGGACCTCGACTTCCTGCGCATCGACGACACGGCGTTTTGCGCCTCGCCGGCCGACTCCATCGACTATGCGGTCATGGAGCACACCGACCACGCGGCGGTGGTGGCCCTGACGGCGGGGTGGAGCGACATCGGCAGCTGGCCGGCGCTGTGGCAGGTGCAGGACCGGGATGACGCGGGCAACGTGCAATGCGGCGATGTCCTGCTGCGCGAAAGCCGGGGCTGCTATGTTCGCGCGGAGCATCGGCTGGTGGCCGTGCTGGGCGCCGAGGATCTGGTCGTGGTCGAGACCGCCGATGCGGTGCTCGTGGCGCCCCGCGAGGCGGCGGGACTGCTCAAGGCGTCCGTCGAATCGCTGGAGGCCGAGGGGCGTCGCGAGGTGGTCGAGCACCGGGTCGTGCATCGCCCCTGGGGACATTACGAGCCGGTGGACAGCGGCGAGCGCTATCAGGTCAAGCGGCTGACCGTGCAGCCGGGCCGGCGACTGTCGCTGCAGATGCATCACCATCGCGCCGAGCATTGGGTGGTGGTGCGCGGCACGGCCCGTGTGACACTGGGCGAGGAAAGCTTCCTGGTCGGCGAGAACCAGTCCATCGACATTCCCCAGGGCCGGGTGCACTGCCTGGAAAACCCCGGCGTCATCCCGCTCGAGTTGATCGAGATCCAGTCGGGGACCTATCTGGGCGAGGACGACATCGTCCGCCTGGACGATCC
This sequence comes from Modicisalibacter sp., assembly GCF_055145905.1. Lineage (NCBI taxonomy): Bacteria > Pseudomonadati > Pseudomonadota > Gammaproteobacteria > Oceanospirillales > Halomonadaceae > Modicisalibacter > Modicisalibacter sp. Next base: position 4,585 of record NZ_JBSREH010000042.1, read on the forward strand.
TTACGGGCGCGCCTGATCCTCTTTCCGTGCTTTTCCCCTCCCGCGTCATGGCGACGGCGGACAGACCCGCTACGCTTGAGTAACGCAGCGTTACACCGGAGCCCGCCATGTCGTCCCGTCCCGCGCATCTCGCCTTCCTGATCCTTGTGCCGTCTCCCGGCAATACCTCGCTGACCAGCCAGGGAGGGCGCGACTACCGCCTGAGCCTGGCCACGGTGTCCAGTGTGGACGCGGCGGTGCGTCTCGCCCGCGAACTGACCGACCAGGGGGTCACCGCCATCGAACTCAGTGCCAGCTTCGGCGACGCGGGCGAGGCCCGGGTGCGCGAGGCCGTGGGGCCGTCGGTCAAGGTGGGGCGGGTGCACTACACGACGCCGTAAGGCCTGATAGAGGGAGTGTGGGAGGGGATTCCTCCCGACGGCGGTGCCGCTGTGGCCAAGGGCATCGCGACTGAAGTCGCTCCCACAGGGGGGCCTGGGGGCCGGTGCAGGGAGCTGTGGGAGGGGATTTATCCCCGACGGCGGTGTCGCTGTGGCCAGGGCATCGCGACTGAAGTCGCTTGTATGTTGGAAATGACCCAACACGGGCAGTATGGAGAAGACTTGCCGGGGTGGAGGGACGAAGATCGCATCTGGCCCC
>NZ_JBSREH010000043.1:0-42013 GCF_055145905.1 Modicisalibacter sp.
GCCTTGGGGCCGGTCCACAGCGAGGGCAGCAGCACCAGCGACACCGGGATCGCGGTGATCACGATGAACTGCTGCAGCACGCTGATCTGCCCCGAGCCCATGTACAGCAGGATGGCCGCCATCAGCGCCATGGCGATGCCCCAGAAGGCGCGGATCAGCGGGTTGGGCTCGTCATGCCCGGAACCCACCACGGCGATCGCGTAGCTCATCGAGTCGCCGGTGGTGGCGACGAAGATGGTGGTCAGCAGCAGGATCGCCATGGCCATCAGCGTGCCGCCGGGCAGCGCCTGGGCCACGGTCAGCGTGGCGACGTCGAACTGGAAGTTGTTGAGCGCCTCGGTGAGGTCGATCGCCCCGGTCAGCTGGTAGTGGATGCCCGAGCCGCCCAGCAGGGTGAACCACACGGTGGTGGCGATCGGCGCCAGCACCGCCACGGCGAGGATCATCTCGCGCACGCTGCGCCCGCGGGAGATGCGTGCCACGAAGATCGCCATCAGCGGGCCGTAGCCGATGAACCAGGCGAAGAAGAACACCGTCCACCACTGCATCCACCAGGCCGGGGCCGTCTCGGCAGTCATCGTCGCCATGCGGAAGAACGACGACAGGTACTCGCCGAAGCCCTGGGTGAAGGCGTTGGTCAAAAACAGCGTGGGGCCGAAGACGAAGATACCGCGGCGATGGCCAGTGCCAGGATCACGTTGAAGCGGCTGAGCAGCTGGATGCCGCGCTCGATGCCGCTCACCGCCGAGGTCACGTAGATCGCCCCCAGGGCGGCGAGGATCACCAGCTGGGTGCCGTAGCCCTGCGACCAGCCCAGCAGCTCGTGCAGGCCGAAGCTGACCTGGGTGGCCAAAAAGCCGATCGGCCCCACGGTGCCGGCGACCACCGCGATCACGCACAGCGCATCCACCACGCCGCCGAAGGCGCCGCGCATGATCCGCTCGCCGAACACCGGGTAGAGCAGTGTGCGCGGCTGCAGCGGCTGGCCCTTGACGTAGTGGGCGTGGGCCAGCACCACCGCGGTCAGGGTGCCGAGCACCGCCCAGGCGAGAAAGCCCCAGTGCATGAAGGCCTGGGCCAGCGCGCCGGGTACCGCTGCCGGGGTGCCGGGCTCGGTGTCGAAGGCCGGCGGGGTAACCACGAAGTGGTAGACCGGTTCGCCGGCGGCAAAGAACACCCCGCCGCCGGCGAGCAGCGTGCAGAGGATGATCGACAGCCACTTGAAGGTGCTCATCTCGGGGACGGCGAGATCGCCGATGCGCGCCTTGGCGGCGGGGGTGGCCGCCAGGCCGATGGCGATGAAGAAGGTCAGCAGCAGCAACAGCTGGAAGTAGGCCCCGAGGGTGCGGGCCGTCCAGGCGAAGCCGGCGCCGATGGCGCTGGCGACACCGTCGATGTCGTACAGCGACAGGGCCACGAAGACCACAATGAACCCGATGGTGAGTGTCAGTACCAGGGGGTCGCCCCAGCGTTTCTCGGAGCGGGGGCGAGGGGAAGCGGACGTATCCGGCATGAGAGAGGGACCTTGGTCGAGAGCTTGTGGCGCGACCGGCATCGTCGACCGTCGTCGGTTCGGGGGCGGTGCGCGCAAAAGCGGCCCACCCTACCATGTGGCCCGGAGGTCGGCCAGCCGCTTCGGGCGTACGGGCCAGCGGGAGTTGCTGCGGCCAGGCTTTTCTCCGGAAGGAATTCTTGTATGATAAGCGCCGCTTAACCGACTGTTTTGTCTCGGGCTAATCAGAAAGATAAACGCCCTGTAAACGCTTGAATCGGCTACCCTGTGTCTCGATGGTCGACAGGCCCGCAGTGCGGGGTGAGCGCTGTTTTAGCGTTTCCTTTTGCAGCCGCTTGCTGCCGTGCGTATCTTGCGGGTAAGCCGTACCGGCTCGGCGATGGCCGAGCGAAGAAGGGTCCGGCCGCCTGCCGGATGCTTCGGCTTTGCCGGGCATCGGGGCAGGAAGCGATCGACAACAAACCAAGAAAGAGGTGTCTTGCATGAAACGCCACGTACTTTCCGCCATGTTCTCCGGGGCGCTGATGGGCGCCGCCGCGCTGTCCACGCCGGCACAGGCGCAGCAGAACTTCATCACCATCGGCACCGGCGGCCAGACCGGGGTCTACTATGTGGTCGGCCAGTCGATCTGCCGCATGGTCAATCGCGTCGACGACGCCAACATCAAGTGCAACGCGCCGTCCACCGGCGGCTCCGTAGCCAATATCAACGGCATCATCTCCGGCGAGCTCGACATGGGTGTCGCCCAGTCCGACGTCGCCTATCGTGCCTACAACGGCGAAGGCACCTTCGACAAGCCGTTCAAGGATCTGCGCTCCGTGTTCTCCATGCACGGCGAGCCGCTGACCCTGCTGGCCCGTGCCGATTCCGGCATCAAGACGCTCGACGACCTCAAGGGCAAGCGCGTCAACATCGGCAACCCGGGTTCCGGCCAGCGCGCCACCATGGAAGTGCTGATGGATGCCAAGGGCTGGGACTCCGGCGTCTACTCCCTGGCGTCCGAGCTGACCGCCGCCGAGCAGGCGTCCGCCCTGGCCGACAACAACATCGACGCCATGGTCTACGTGGTCGGCCACCCCAACGGTTCCATCCAGGAAGCCACCACCACCGTCGACGCCAAGCTGATCCCGCTGACCGGCGACGCCGTCGACTCCCTGGTCAAGAAGTACCCGTACTACTCCAAGGTCACCATCCCCGGCGGCCTGTACAAGGGCAACCCGGATGACGTCCAGACCTTCGGCGTGAAGGCCACCGTGGTCACCGATGCCGATACCGACCCGGACGTGGTCTACCAGACCGTCAAGGCGGTGTTCGAGAACTTCGATCGCTTCAAGAAGCTGCATCCGGCCTTCGCCAACCTCAAGCCCGAGGAAATGATCAAGGACGGCCTGACCGCACCGCTGCATGAAGGCGCGGCTCGCTACTACAAGGAGCGCGGCTGGATCGACTGAGTCGACAGCTCCTCCGCTTGACGCGATGCGCGGCTGCCTTCGGGCGGTCGCGCATCGTTGGTTCTCGGCGTCGTCGAAATGCGCTCGACGCCGCCTACACTGAATGTATGCGTCACAAGCCGATGATCGTTGGCGACAATCTGCCGGTCGCCCCGGTCGCAGACACAGGGCATTGCTATGGCTGAAGACAACAAGTCGTCACCTGCCAGTTCCCAGGAGCTCGAGGATCTGGTCGCGTCCAGCGACACCGGTTCCCGCAAGCTCACGGGAACGCCTCACAAGATTCTGCTGGGGGTGGCGGCCCTCTGGTCGCTGTTCCAGCTGTGGATTGCCTCGCCGCTTCCCTTCATGCTCAAGTTCGGCGTGTTCAGCGCCACCGAGGCGCGCTCGATTCACCTGGCGTTCGCCATGTTTCTCGCTTTCCTGGCCTATCCGGCGCTCAAGCGCTCGCCGCGCGACCGGGTGCCGCTGACCGACTGGGTCATGGCACTGCTGGGCGCCGGCGCGGCGGCCTATCTGTATCTCTTCTATGACCAGCTGGCCCAGCGGCCCGGCGACCCGATCCTTCAGGATGTGGTAGTCGCCGTGGTGGGCATGCTGCTGCTGCTGGAAGCCACGCGTCGGGCGCTCGGCCCGCCGCTGATGATCGTGGCGATCGTGTTCCTGGTCTATTCGCTGGCCGGCCCGTACATGCCGGGCATGCTGGCTCACCGCGGGGTGAGCTTCGAGGGCCTGGCCAACCACCAGTGGCTGACCACCCAGGGGGTGTTCGGCATCGCGCTGGGGGTTTCCACCAGCTTCGTCTTCCTGTTCGTGCTGTTCGGCGCCCTGCTCGAGAAGGCCGGGGCCGGCAACTACTTCATCAAGGTCGCGTTCTCGCTGCTGGGCCACTATCGCGGCGGTCCGGCCAAGGCCGCCGTGGTCGCCTCGGGCATGACCGGCCTGATCTCCGGCTCGTCGATCGCCAACGTGGTGACTACCGGCACCTTCACCGTGCCGATGATGAAGCGGGTCGGCTTCTCCGCCGAAAAGGCCGGTGCGGTCGAGGTGGCGTCTTCGGTCAATGGCCAGATCATGCCGCCGGTGATGGGCGCCGCGGCCTTCCTGATGGTCGAGTATGTCGGCATCTCCTATGTGGAAGTGATCAAGCACGCCTTCCTGCCGGCGCTGATTTCCTACATCGCGCTGATCTACATCGTTCACCTTGAAGCGATGAAGGCCGGCATGAAGGGGCTGGAGAGCAGCAATCCGGTCAAGCCGCTGCTCAACAAGGTGATCGGCTTCCTGGGCGGGTTGATCGCGCTGATGGCGCTGTCGTTCGCCGTCTACTATGGCCTGGGCTGGCTCAAGCCGGTGCTCGGCGAGTCGACCCCCTGGGTGGTCGCGGTGGCGCTGGTGGCGATCTACGTGGCGCTGCTCAAGGTCAGCTCGTACTACCCCGAGCTGGAGGAGGACGACCCCAATGAAGCGGTCGTCACGCTGCCGCAGACCCGGCCCACGGTCATGGTCGGCCTGCATTACATCCTGCCGGTGATCGTGCTGGTGTGGTGTCTGATGGTGGAGCGGTTGTCGCCGGGGCTGTCGGCCTTCTGGGCGACCATGTTCATGATCTTCATCATCGTCACCCAGCGGCCGCTGATCGCGATCTTCCGCGGGCGCAGTCGCATGGCCGCGGATATCCGCGAAGGCTTCCTCGACCTGTGGGGCGGTCTGGTCGACGGGGCGCGCAACATGATCGGCATCGGCATCGCCACGGCGACCGCGGGGATCATCGTCGGCGCCGTGGCCCAGACCGGGGTCGGCCTGGTGCTGGCCGATCTGGTCGAGACGCTGTCGATGGGCAACCTGATGCTGATGCTGCTGCTCACCGCGGTGCTCAGCCTGATCCTGGGCATGGGGCTGCCGACCACCGCCAACTACATCGTGGTCTCGGCGCTGCTGGCCCCGGTGATCGTCTCGCTGGGCCAGCAGAACGGCCTGCTGGTGCCGCTGATCGCCGTTCACCTGTTCGTGTTCTACTTCGGCATCATGGCCGACGTCACGCCCCCGGTGGGGCTGGCCTCGTTCGCCGCGGCAGCGGTGTCGGGTGGCGATCCGATACGCACCGGCTTCCAGGCGTTCTACTATAGCCTGCGCACGGCGGCACTGCCGTTCCTGTTCATCTTCAACACCGACCTGCTGCTGATCGATGTCGACCTCTGGCATGGCCTGCTGATCTTCGTGGTGGCGACAGTGGCGATGCTGATCTTCGCCGCAGCGACCCAGGGCTTCCTGCTGGTCAGGAGCCGCTGGTACGAGAGCCTGCTGCTGCTGCTGGTGGCCTTCACGCTGTTCCGCCCCGGGTTCTGGATGGACATGATCCACGATCCTTACCGGGATGTGCCGCCGGCGCAGTTCGAGCAGGCCCTGGGCAGCCTGGGCAAGGGGGACAACCTGCGCGTCAAGGTCGCCGGGGAAGATGCCTACGGCAACCCCACCGAGTTCTTCGTGCAGATTCCGCGCCCGGACGGGGCCACCGGCGCCGAGCGGATGGACAACCTCGGCCTGCAGCTGATGCAGGATGACGGCAAGACGGTCGTCGACATGACCACCTTCGGCAGCGAAGCCGAGGAGCTGGGCTTCGAGTTCGATCAGCAGATCCTGTCCGTCAAGGCGCCCGAGGAGCGCTGGGCCAAGGAGTGGATGTGGATTCCGGGGCTGGCGGTCTTCGCCCTGGTGGTATTGTTGCAGCGTCGTCGCCGGCAGGCATCGTCCGACCCGGCGCCCGCGGTGTAGGAGAATCGCCATGTATCGCAAGATCGTGTTGCCCGTCGACCTCAACGAGCCGGCCTCCTGGGAACGGGCACTGCCCACGGCGCTGGCGCTGTGCCGGACCTTCGGGGCCAGCCTGCATGTCGTCACCGTGCTGCCCGACTACCACATGCCGCTGGTGGGCAGCTTCTTCCCGGAGGACTTCGGCGAGAAGGCCCGCAAGGCGCTGTCCGAAGCCCAGCATCGCTTCGTCGCCGAGCATGTGCCCGACGAGGTCGAGACCCAGTGCATCGTCGCCGAGGGCTCGCCCTACGAAGGGATTGTCGAGAGTGCCAGCGCCATCGGTGCGGACCTGATCGTCATGGCGTCGCACACTCGGCGCAGCCTGGCGGATCGTCTGCTCGGCCCCAATGCCGAACATGTCGTCCACCGCGCCGGCATGTCGGTGATGGTGGTGCGCTGACCCGACCGGCGGGGCGGGTTGCGCCCCGCCCGAGTCGCCGTCGCGCACTCGCCGTGACGCGCCTGATACTGTCGGCCCGGCCGGCAGTATCTTTCTTCGTGTTGTCGTTCTGGAGTCGCCATGCATGAAGCCACGGCTTCGCCACGCCTTTCCGGCCTGTACCGTTACCCGATAAAATCCACCGCCGGCCGTTCGCTGGAGCGTGCCACGGTCAGTGAGGAGGGGTTGCTGGGGGATCGCCGCTACATGCTGGTGCGTCCCGACGGCACCTTTCTCACGGCGCGGACCCATCCGCACCTGCAGTGCATCGTTGCCGAGCCGTCGCCCGCCGGGCTGTCCATCTGGCACCCCGAGGCCGGGCGCATCGAGGCCGTGATACAACGCTTTGCCGCCCGGCCGTTCGAGACGGCGGTGTGGGGAGATCGCTTCGCGGCCTGGACCACGGAGCCCGCTCTGGATCGCTGGTTCTCCGAGCTGCTGGGCGAGCCGGCACACCTGTTGTGGCTGGGCGAGGTCTCGTCGCGCTACCGGCCGGGCCTGGGCAAGCGGGTCAGCTTTGCCGACGGCTATCCGCTGATGATGATTAGCGAGGCCTCGCTGACGGCGCTCAACGCGCGTCTCGATCGGCCGCAGCGCATGGCCCAGTTTCGTCCCAACCTGGTGGTGGCGGGCACCGAACCCCATGCCGAGGATGCCTGGCAGCGTGTGCGCATCGGCGAGGTCGAGTTTCTCGTCGACACGCCCTGTGCGCGCTGTGTCATGACCACCGTCGACCCGGCGACGGGGCGCTTCCAGCCGGATCGCGAGCCGCTGCGCACCCTGGCGGGGTATCGCCGCGGTCCGGACGGCAAGGTGCTGTTCGGCCAAAATCTGATCGCGCTCAACGCGGGCGAGCTGCACCTCGGTGCCCCGGTCGAGATTCTGGAAACCCGAGCGGCCGGCGTCTGACGCCGGTACCCTCATTCACTCCGGGCCCTGCGACAGGACGTGGCCGCCCGGGTGATCGCGGAGCCGAGGCTCCCATCCTGCGAGAACGAGGCCGATCATGCGTCCTGTCCTGTTGCTGCTGATCCTTTTCCTGCCGTGCACCGCCGCGCTGGCGGCCGCCGAACTGCCCGCGCCGCAGGGGCGGGTGATTCTGACCGTATCCGGTGACATCACCCGCACCAACACCGGTGACGAGGCGCGCTTCGATGCCGCCATGCTGCGCGGGCTGGGCATGCATGCGGTCGCGACTCACACCCCCTGGACCGACGGGGTGTCGCGTTTCGAGGGGCCGCTGTTACGGGATGTGCTGAAGGCGGTCGGCGCGCGTGGTCAGCGGCTGCAGGTCAAGGCACTCAACGATTTCGTCGCCGCGATTCCGGTCAGCGACGTCGAGGACTACGACGTGCTGCTGGCCATGCGCCGCGACGGCGAGCCGCTGACGATACGCAGCTTCGGGCCGCTGTTCGTGCTCTATCCGTTCGACGCCCACCCTGAGCTGCAGACCGAACGCATCCATGTGCGCAGCGTCTGGCAGGTGGCCGCCATCACGGTGGAGTGAGTGCCGCGAGCCGGTGAACGAGCACCGGATGATTCCTGACTGCGGAGGTCCGCGTGCATTATCCCCTGCGTCTCAAGCTGGGCGGCGTGGCAGCGCTGTTGTGTTTCGTCACCGCGCTGGGTGTGGTCAGTCTGATCTTCTGGCGTCAGGGCAGCCTGGTGCCGACGGTCGGCAGCGATGCCGCCTGGGTCGCCTCCAAGCTTGACCGTGACACGGTGGAGCTGCGCAGTCAGGTGCTGCGCAGCCGGCCGAGCAGCAGGGCGGACCTGACGGCGCTGCGGCGGGCCTTCGACCTGCTCTACAGCCGTTCGCGATTGCTCATCGACGGGCAGAGCGCCGAGCTGATGCACACGATACCGGCGGTCAACCGGCGTATCGGCCCGATTCTTGCGAAGGTGGCCGCCCTCGATGACGCCCTGCGCGGGCTGGATCGACTGACACCCGCGGCCATCGAGCAGCTGCAGGGGCGTTTTCAGTCCCTGAGTACGGATACCCAGCGTCTGGTCATGGCGATCAATGCCTATCTCGCGCAGACCCGGTCGCAGGCGCGGGAAACCATGTTCCAGCTTTATGCCCTGCTGCTCGCGCTGATCGTGCTGATGAGCCTGGCCACGCTGGTGGTGGTGCGTTTTCTGTTTCAGGAGGCGCGGGACAACGCCGCCTCCCGGCGCCGCCTGGAGAAGCTGAGTCGGGAGCTCGAGGCGACGGCGGTGCGTGCCGAGTCGGCGAGCCGGGCCAAGTCGGACTTCCTGGCCGTGGTCAGCCACGAGATCCGAACCCCGCTCAACGGGGTGCTCGGCATGAGCGCGTTGTTGCTGGATCGCCTGCAGGAACCGCGCGCGCGCCATTATGCCCGAACCCTGCACGAAAGCGCCGAGATCCTGCTCAGCCTGATCAACGACATTCTCGACTTTTCGAAGATCGAGGCCGGTCATCTGGAGCTGGAGGTCGAGCCGTTTCACCTGCGCGGCTGCATCGACAGCGTGATGAGGCTGTTCGCCCCTCGGACGCAGGGCACGGCCGTCACCCTGACACGGCGTCTCGATCCCGCGCTGCCCGAATACCTGAGCGGCGACGCCGGCCGTCTGCGCCAGATTCTGCTAAACCTGCTTTCCAATGCCCTGAAGTTCACCGAGGCGGGACGTGTGACGCTGACGGTCGCGACCACGGCGGCTGGCCACATACGCTTCGAGGTCAGCGACACCGGGTGCGGGATTCCCGTCGATCGCCAGGCCTCGCTGTTCGAGCCCTTCCGCCAGGCCGACGCCTCGACGGCGCGGCGCTTCGGCGGCTCGGGGCTGGGGCTGGCGATCTGCAAGCGGCTGACGAGCGCCATGAATGGACGGATCGGCTGCACCAGCCGCGAAGGCGAGGGCAGCAGCTTCTGGGTCGAGCTGCCGTTGCCGACCGCCGACGCCGCTTCCCTGCCGTTGCCGTCCCGTGTGGCGTTTCCCGACGCCGCCCGGGCCGGATTCGCGGGGCGCGTGCTGGTGGCGGAAGACAACGCCGTCAACCGCCGGGTGGCGGTCGCCATGCTCGAGCGCTTCGGTCTGGAGGTGTCGATGGTCGAGGACGGCCGGGCCGCCGTGGCGCGGGCACGAGAGGAGGCCTTCGACCTGATCTTCATGGACATGCAGATGCCCGGCATTGACGGTATCGCCGCGACCCGGGCGATCCGCGAACGGGGCGGTGCACAGGCCGAGGTGCCGATCATCGCCATGACCGCGGGGGCGCTGGAGGGCGAGAAGTCGCGCGCCCTGGCGGCGGGCATGAACGGCTATCTGAGCAAGCCGGTGCTGCCGGAGCCCCTCGAGCGCCTGCTGCATCACTATCTGGGCGAGCGGGGCGAGACGTTGCGCGCGTTTCAGGCCGAGCTGGATGCCTCGCTGGACTCGCCGCTGGTCGACCGCGACGTGCTCCGGGAACTGCGCGACTCGCTGGGGCGGGAGGGCCTCGAGGAATTGATCGCGCTGTTCCGCGATCAGATCCCCGAGCGTCTGTCCCGGCTGGCGGCGGCCCAGGCGAATTCGGACGGCGCGGCGCTCGCCCATCAGGCGCATCTGCTCAAGGGCGAGGCGGCCGGGATCGGCCTCTATCGCGTCGCGACGCTATCCGGCGAGCTGGAGATCCAGGCCGGGCGGCTCACATCGTCGGCCCGCGAGGCGCGGCTGGAGACGCTTCGCCACACCCTGGAAGAGACGCTGGCGGCGCTGGGCAGCGATTGAGCGGCGTCGTCAAAGAAAGCGCGTGTCGCGCCCGTCACTGCCGAGCTGGGCGATTTCGCGCGGGCGCCCGTCTGCGTCGAGGCGCACATGGCCGATACCCGCACCGTTCCACAGTCGCTCGCCGGTTCGGGCGCGTTCCGGCACCAGCGGGCGAACATGCATGCGTCGGCGCTTGGTGAAGAGGTTGAGCGGCGACCAGGGGGCGTAGAGCCAGCGGTTGAGGCGGTCGAAGGCGTCAAGCAGGGTATCGGGAAAGGTATTCTTCAGCCCGCTGCTGGTGACCTGCCAGATGCGCGGGCCGCGCTGGCGGTGGCGCAGTCGGACCTCGTAGGCGAAGGAGTAGTGCACGTCGCCGGAGAGGATCACGTAATGCCCCGGGGTACGCGAGTGACGGAAGATGTTGAGCATCACGCTGGCGGCGCCGCGATGCGCCATCCAGTTCTCGGCGTCCACCAGCAACGGCTTGCCCAGCCAGGTGAAGACCCGCTGGACGCCCTCGATCAGCTTGACGCCGAAGATCGGTGCCGGCGACACCACGATCACGTTGGGCTCGTCGAGCAGCGTCTGCTGGAAGTCGCTGAGCGCTTCCCAGTCCATCAGTCCCGACGGGCGGTGTCGGGCGCGCTCGCTGCGCCAGCGTCGCGTGCGGGTATCCAGCACCACCACTCGCGGCGTGGTGGGCAGGGTATAGTCCCAGCCCTCGAAGCGCAGCAGCTCGCGGATCAGGCCGTCCTGCCGGTCGGCCGGCAGCTCGCCGTCGACGACGGCGTCGAGCAGGTCGGCAAGCGAGCCGAGCGGCGCGTCGAGACGCTGCGGGGCGTTGCCCCAGCCCTGGCAGAGCAGGTAGCCGAGCAGAGCGTTGCCGATGATCCGCCGCGAGAAGGGATGGCCGTAGGCGGTCTCCTCCCAGGCGGCGGTCAGGTTCCAGTCATCGGTGACGTCATGGTCGTCGAAGATCATCAGTGTGGGCAGCTGGGCCATGACCCGGGCCACCTGCGGCAGCGTGGCGACGAAGTCGTCGATGGCTGCCGCTTCCCTGTCCCAGGTGGTCGCGTCTTCGGTACTCAGGGCCGGTTTCGACGTGGTGATCAACCGCCATGGCACCGGTGACCAGACCAGCAGGTACATGGCGAGTACCTCGGCGAAGGTGATCAGATGATTCGAGGCGTTGGCGGTGGTGAAGATGGGTTTGCGTACGCCGCCGAAGAAGCGCTCGCGCAGGGCCTCGCTGGACTCGAACGCGGGCAGCAGACGCTCGCGATGGTAGTAGGTGGCCGGATGGGCGAGCAGCTCGGCGCTGTCGTTGACCACAGCCCCCTCGAGGCGCTCGCCGTAGAGTCCGAGGCGCCGGGTCAGTTCGTGGATGGCGGCCAGCAGCGGGCCGCCGACGTCATCGGCGTAGATCTGGTCGCCGGTCAGCATGAGCAGGGCCGGACGGGCCTCGGCCGTGTCGCGATGCTCGGCGAACCAGCGGTCGGCACGGGCCAGGCCGTCGGCCGCCGGGTGGTGGGGGCGTCGGCAGGAACCGTGCAGGAGGTCGTCGCAGCGCGAGCGCAGCACGAAGTCGGGGTGTGTCTGGCCGGGGTAGAGCAGGTGCGGCGCCCATTCGGCAATGCCGCGTGACTCGCCGTCCTCGGCCAAGATGTGCAGGTCGTAGCCGATCGGCACATCCTCGGGCAGGGCATCGTCCAGCGTGACGTGGATGAGATGCACCCAGGCGTGATGGCCGACGCGCAGCCGACGACAGGCGGCGTCGAGGGGCAGGCGGCGGCTCTCGCCACCGTCCGGCGTCAGGAGCAGCTGCAGGTCGAGCGGCCGGGAAGCCACCAGCCACAGGGTCAGGTTGGTCGGCTCGGCCCGCCGCAGCAGCGGGCCGGCCAGCACTTCGGGCAGCGAGGGAGGCGGCGTGTCGGTCATCGGGTGCGTCGGGTCCTGCCGGGGGCGAAAACGCTCAGCTTAGCGAGCCCGGCCGCCACTGGCCATGGGCCCGGCGACTTACTGTTTCGAGGTGCCCGGCGCGGCGGCGTCGGCCAGACACTGGCGCACTTCGGTGTCGCTGGTCTGGTCGAAGTGCCGATACCACTGGCCGACCGAGGAAAACATCTCGGGCGCGGCCAGGCACACCACCTCGTCGGCCGTGTCGCGCAGCAGTGCCAGGCTGTCGGGGGCGGCCACCGGCACGGCGACGACACAGCGCTTGGCGCCGAGCCGGTGTACCGCCTGAACGGCGGCGCGCATGGTCGCGCCGGTGGCGATGCCGTCATCGACCAGCACCACTGTGGTGGCGGCGAGGTCGGGATAGGCGCGGTCGCCGCGATAGGCCTGTTCACGTCGGGCCAGCTCGGCGCGCTCGCGCTCGATGACGGTATCCAGCGCCCGCGAGCCGATCCGCAGCCGGGTGACCAGCTCGTCATCGACGACCGTGACCCCGCCGCTGGCGATGGCGCCCATGGCGAATTCCTCGTGGCCGGGCACGCCCAGCTTGCGCACGACCAGCACGTCCAGCGGCAGGTCGAGCGTGCGGGCGATCTCGGCGGCGACCGGCACGCCGCCGCGCGGCAGTCCGAGCACCACCGCCGGCGCTGTCACCCGGCCCGCCAGGTGGCTGGCAAGGCGTTCACCGGCGTCGCGACGATCCTCAAAGGGCAACTCGGTCATGGCGGGGTTCCTCGGCAACGGGATTGGCTGGCTGTGTTCAGCGTGGCCAGTCTTGTGGGCCGGGGTCAATGTCCGGCGTCAACCGATCGTCGAGGGGGCGGGGCGTGGCGCCCGGCAACGCAGCGAGCGCTCCACGACCGTCACACCTGGCCGATAGTCGCCGCGCGCCGCGGCGATCGCGCGGGCCAGAGTCAGTTCGGCGATGCGGGCGTGATCCTGGGGCAGCGAGTTGACCGGTTGCGGCAGGAAGTCCAGCAGCCGATCATCGCCGAAGGTCGCCAGCCGCAGGGTATCGGGCAGGCCGCCGCGTGCCAGCAGTACATCCAGGGCGCCGTCAAGCAGGGTGTAGGAGGCCGTGACCAGGGCATCCGGCATGCCGCGCTCCGCCAGCAGCCGTTCCATCAGCAGGGCGCCGTCGTGGCGGTCGTAGCGTGCCGCGGAGAGGATCCACGGCTCGGCCCCCGCGGCCGCCACGGCCTGCTCGAATCCCTGCCGGCGCTCCCGGGTCATCGACAGCTCGTCCACCGCGTCGAGCCAGGCGATGTGGTGCACATCGGCATCCAGCACCGAGCGGGTCAGCGTCTCGGCGGCGGCGACGTTGTTGCTCAGCACGCAGACGAAGCGCGCCGGATCGAGTGCCCGGTCGACGGCGATCACCGGCAGGCCGCCGGCCATCAGGTCGACGTAGAAGGGGTCTTCCGCCGCCAGACTGGTGGCAACGATCAGTGCCTGGCAGCGCTGGGCGCGCAGGGCGCGGGCCAGTTCGCGTTCGGTGGCGGGGTCGTCGTCGGAGCCGGCGATCAGCAGCTGGAAGCCCTGCTCGCGGGCGCCGCGCTCGAGCCGCTTGGCCAGCCGGGCGTAGCTGGCGTTTTCCAGATCGGGAATGATCAGGCCCAGGGTGTGGCTCTGGCCGCGGCGCAGGGCGGCGGCCTGGGCGTCGACCCGATACTGGTAGCGCTCGACGATGGCCATCACCCGCTCGACGGTGTCGCGGCTGATACGGCGCTCCTCGGCCTTGCCGTTGATCACATAGCTTGCGGTGGTGCGTGAGACGCCGGCCAGGCGGGCGATTTCGGCAAGGGTCATGGCCATCTCGTTGTTGTGGCTCCGGGTATGCATAGTGCGCCCATTCTACGAAGCGCGGGCCCTCCTGGGGCCCCTGCTAAGGTCGTAGGAATGGGTGCTTGATTAATCGGGTGGATCGTTTCAGCATTGCTTTCATGATTAAGGTGACACGATTCAGCGAGGCAGGACAAGTCGAATTCACGGCGGCCCTGTCCCGTGTTCGAGGGCGGTACCGGGCCCATGGCCGTCGGCACCGCGAGGAGGCTTATCCATGTTGACGCTTCAAACCGACGATGTCGTGCTCGGCTGCCGGGCCGCCGACTGGCGCGACGCCCTCGACCAGGCGGCACGCTCGCTGGTCGAGGCCGGCCGCGCGACCCCCGAGTACCGCGACGGTCTGCACGAGCGCGAGACCCAGTCGTCGACCTATCTGGGCAACGCCATCGCCATACCCCATGGCACGCCGGCGAGCCGCGATCAGGTGCTGACCACCGGCGTGCGCGTGCTGCAATTCCCCGACGGGGTCGAGTGGCACGACGGCAACCGGGTCCACGTGCTGGTGACCATCGCCGCGCAGAGCGACGAGCACCTGGACATCCTGCGTGCGCTCACCCATGTGCTCGACCGTGACGGCGTGGCCGAGCGGCTGGCATCGGCCGCCAGTCGCGAGGCGGTGCTCGGCGAGTTGTCCAGGGCGCCGGTCAACGCCCGCGTGGACGCCGACACGCTGTGCCTGAACTTCCCCGCCCGGGACCGCTTCGAGCTGGCCCTGGCCGGGGCGGCGCGGTTGCGTCAGGTCGGCTGTGTCGACGGGGACTTCGTCGCGGCGGTCGTCGAGCAGGAGCCGGTAGCACTGGGCCAGGGCTTGTGGCTGGCCAGCAGCGACCGTGGCGTGCGCACGCCGGCGCTGTCGCTGGCCACGCCTGAGCAGGCCTTCACCGGTCCGCTGGGGCCGGTCAACGGCGTATTCTGCCTGGCCGGGCAGGGGGATGCGCATCGCGGTTTGCTGGAGCGCCTGGCCGGACTGCTCGATGCCGGTGACGGCGAGGCGCTGGCCGATGCCGATGTGGCGACCGTGCTGGCGCGGCTGGCTGGTGAGACCGCCAGCGCCGAGACCGCGCGGGTTCGGGTGCTCAACGCCCACGGCCTGCACGCGCGCCCGGCCAAGCAGCTGGTCCAGGTGGCTCGCGCCCAGAACCTGCCGATCAAGGTGCGCCTGCTCGAAGGCGCGGCCGAGTCGGTCTCGGCGGCGAGCCTGACCAAGGTGATCGGCCTCGGCGCCCGTCGCGGCCAGACGCTGGTGTTCTCCGCCGAGGGCGCGGGTGCCGCCGAGGCCCTGGCCGAGGTCGCCGCGGCGGTCCGCGACGGGCTGGGCGAGAAGGTCGAGCCGTTCGAGGAGCGTCGCGGTGTCGATGATGTCGAGCAGCCGAGCCGCACGGTCGAGCTCGAGCCGCTGCCGGCCGACACGCCGCATCCGGCGGTGGCCGCGTCACCGGGCCTGGCCATCGCGCCGGCCTTCGTGATGCGCCTGCCGCGTTTCGACTATCCGGAACGGGCGCGCGACCTGCAGGGCGAGCGGGCCGGCGATGCCACGACCCAGCGCGGGCGTCTCGAGCGGGCGATGCACGAGGCGATCGAGCAGCTCGAGGCGCTGATTCGTCAAGCCAAGGGCGGCGAGGTGGCCGAGATCCTGTCGATGCACGAGGAGATGCTCGACGACCCGGAGCTGCGCGAGGCCGCCCACGAGGGCATCGCCGACGGGCTCTCCGCCGAGGCGGCCTGGTGGCAGGCGGTGGATACCGCCGCACGTGCCCAGGAAGTGCTCGCCGATCGTCTGCTCGCCGAGCGCGCGGCCGACCTGCGCGACGTCGGTCGCCGCGTGCTGGGCATTCTCTGCGGTGCCGAGATGCCGACGCCGCCGGACTCGCCCTACATCCTGGTCACCGAGGATGTCGGCCCCTCCGACGTGGCGCGACTCGACACCAGCAAGGTGCGTGGGCTGCTGACCGTGCGCGGCGGCGCCACCTCGCACAGCGCGATCCTGGCGCGGGCGCTGGGCATCGCCGCCGTGGTCGGCGCCGGCGAGCGGGTGATGACGCTGGCCAACGGTACCGAGCTGATCCTCGACGGTGAGCGCGGCCGGGTGATCCCCGCGCCGTCCACCGAGCGTCGCGACCGCGCCGAGCTGCGCCTCAAGGAGCGCGAGATCCGCGAGCGCGAGGCGCATGCCCAGCGTTTCGAGTCGGCACACACCCGGGACGGCCATCGCGTCGAGGTGGCCGCCAACCTGGGCAATACCGCCCACGCCGGCGACGCCGTCGAGCACGGTGCCGAGGGCGTCGGCCTGCTGCGTACCGAATTCGTGTTCATGGCCCACGCCGAGGCACCCGATCTCGAGACCCAGATCGGCGAGTACCGCCAGGCCATCGATGCTCTCGACGGCCGTCCGCTGGTGGCCCGGACCCTGGATGTGGGCGGCGACAAGCCGCTGCCCTACTGGCCGGTGCCGCAGGAGGACAACCCCTTCCTCGGCTTGCGCGGGCTGCGCCTGGCACTGACCCGGCCCGAGATTCTCGAGACCCAGCTGCGCGCGCTGTTGACCGCTGCCGGCGACAAGCCGCTGCGGATCATGTTCCCCATGGTCAAGGACATCGCCGAGTTCCGTGCCGCCCGCGCCATCTTCGAGCGCGTCCAGGCCGAGGTGGGGGCGAGCGACGTGCAGCTCGGGGTGATGATCGAGATTCCGTCCTGCGCGCTGCTGGCGCCGAGCCTGGCCGAGGAGGTCGACTTCTTCTCGATCGGCACCAACGACCTGACCCAGTACACCCTGGCGATCGACCGTGGCCACGCCGAGCTTTCGGCGCAGTCCGACGGCCTGCATCCGGCGGTGCTGCGGCTGATCCAGATGACCGTCGACGCCGCGCATGCCCGGGGCAAGTGGGTCGGCGTGTGCGGCGAGCTGGGCAGCGACGCCCAGGCGATTCCGGTGCTGCTGGGGCTGAGCGTCGACGAGCTGTCGGTATCGATCCGTCAGGTGCCGATGGTCAAGGCCCGGCTGCGCGAACTGAGCCTCGACGAGGCCCGTCACCATGCCGAGACTGCGCTGGCCCAGCCCACCGCCGAGGCGGTGCGTGAAGCGCTGGAGGCACTCTGATGGCCCGGATTCTCGCGATCAGCCTCAATCCCGCGCTGGATCTGGCGATCCGTCTGCCGCAACTGGCGCTGGGCCGGGTCAATCGTACCGAGTCCACGCACCTGGAGGCCGCCGGCAAGGGCGTCAACGTGGCTCGGGTGCTGGTGGCCCTGGGTCATGACGTCACGGTCTCGGGCTTTCTGGGAGCGGCCAACGACGGCGTCTTCGTGCGTGCCTTCGCCGACCTGGGCGTGGAAGACGCCTGCCGGCGCGTGGCCGGCGAGACCCGCATCAACGCCAAGGTCGCCGAGCACGATGGGCGCGTCACCGACATCAATGGCCCCGGCCTGGCGGTGGACGCCGGTGCGCTCGAGGCGCTGCGCGCCGATCTCGACGCCCGGGCCGACGACCCGGCACGCCGTCCGGATGCCGTGGTGATCGCCGGCAGCCTGCCGCCGGGGGTCGATGCCGCCGACCTGGTGGCGCTGATCGCCCGGCTCGGCGAGCGGGACATCCCGGTGTGGGTGGATACCAGCGGGCCCGCACTTACTGCGGCGATCACCGCCGGGCCGACGGCGGTCAAGCCCAACGAGCAGGAGCTGGCCGATTGGGCGGGCGGCTCGCTGGATGGCGAGGCCCCGCGCCTCGAGGCCGTGCGCCGGTTGCATGCCGCGGGCATCGCCGAGGCGCTGATCTCCGCCGGTCAGGACGGGGTGCTGTGGGCCAGCCGCCGCGGCGAATGGCTGGCACTGCCGCCGTCGGTCGCGGTGACCAGCACGGTGGGCGCGGGGGACACCCTGGTCGCCGCCATGCTGCACGGGGTGCTGAGCGGTCATCCGCCCGAGCAGGTACTGCGTTTCGCCACAGCGCTGTCCGCGGAAGCCGTGCGCCATGTTGGTGTGGGCGACCCGCACGCCGACGACTTCAACGATCTCCAACGACAAACACGCGTGCAGCGCCTCGACGACGGCGCCCGGCACGCAGGGGGAGTCCACGCATGAACGTGATTCTGATTACCGCCTGCCCCAGCGGCATGGCGACGACCTTCCTGGCGGCGCGGCGGCTTGAGCAGGCGGCCGTCCGCCGGGGCTGGCACGCGACGGTAGAGATGCATGGCGAACTGGCCCCGGTCACGCCCGTCTCCCGGGAGGCCATCGACGCCGCCGATCTGGTGGTGGTCGCCGCCGACCGGGTGCCCGATCCGGAGCGCTTCCGCGACAAGCCGCTGTTCCAGGCGCCGATCGCTCAGGCGCTGCCCGACCCGGGTGACTTCCTCGATCGCGCCGCCCGCGAGGCGACCCCCTTCACGCCGGCCGCCGCGCCTGAAGCGACCACGGCGGTTGAAAGTCCGGAAGGGCGGCACATCGTCGCCGTCACCGCCTGCCCGACCGGGGTGGCGCATACCTTCATGGCCGCCGAGGCGCTGGCCGAGGCGGGGCGTGGCATGGGCCACGCCATTCGCGTCGAGACCCAGGGCTCGGTCGGCGCCCAGGATGCGCTGACCGACGCGGAAATCCGTGACGCCGACGTGGTGATCCTGGCCTGCGACATCGAGGTCGACCCCAGCCGCTTTGCCGGCAAGCGCGTCTGGCGCACCTCCACCGGCAATGCCCTGAAGAAGCCGAAGGAGACCATCACGGCGGCGCTGGACAATGCCGCCGTGGAAAGCGATACCCAGGCTGCGGCCGGGGGTGGTGGCGAGAGCAAGACCAGCTTCAAGGAAAAGGGCGTCTACAAGCACCTGCTCACCGGGGTGTCGTTCATGCTGCCCATGGTGGTGGCGGGGGGCCTGTGCATCGCGCTGTCGTTCGTCTTCGGCATCAAGGCCTTCGAGCAGGAGGGTACCCTGGCCGCAGCGCTGATGCAGATCGGTGGCGGCAGCGCCTTCAAGCTGATGGTGCCGGTGCTGGCCGGCTACATCGCTTATTCGATCGCCGACCGACCCGGCATCGCCCCGGGGATGATCGGTGGCTGGCTGGCCTCCACGCTCGGCGCCGGCTTCATCGGCGGCATCCTCGCCGGCTTCCTGGCGGGCTATTCGGCGAAGGCCGTGACCCGCTACGTCAAGCTGCCGGCGAGCATCGAGTCGCTCAAGCCGATCCTGATCATTCCGCTGCTGGCGAGCCTGTTCACCGGGCTGGTGATGATCTACGTGGTGGGCACGCCGGTGGCGGCCATTCTCGACGGCCTGACCGGCTTCCTCAACAACATGGGCTCGGCCAACGCCGTGCTGCTCGGTACCCTGCTGGGCGCCATGATGTGCTTCGACATGGGCGGGCCGGTCAACAAGGCGGCCTACACCTTCGGGGTGGGGCTGCTGGCTTCCGAGACCTATGCGCCGATGGCGGCGATCATGGCCGCCGGCATGGTGCCGGCGATCGGCATGGGCATCGCCAGCTTCGTTGCCCGGCAGAAGTTTTCCGAGCCGGAACGCGAGGCGGGCAAGGCCTCCTTCGTGCTGGGGCTGTGCTTCATCACCGAGGGGGCGATCCCCTTTGCCGCCAAGGACCCGCTGCGAGTGATCCCCGCCTGCATGGTCGGTGGCGCGCTGACGGGTGCGCTGTCGATGCTCTTCGGTGCCAAGCTGATGGCGCCCCACGGCGGCATCTTCGTGCTGCTCATCCCCAACGCCATCAGCCCGGTACTCCTCTACCTGCTGGCGATCGTTGCCGGCTCGCTGGTCACCGGCCTGGGCTATGCGGCGATCAAGCGTCACAGCGAGGCCGTGGCGGTCGCCGAGGCGGCCTGACAGCCTCGTCTGTCTGATCCGGCGGCAGGGCGGCGCAGCATGCCGGCCTGCCGCCGGTTGTCTTTTGTCAGTTCTTCCCTCACACCCTGTCGTTATCGACGTCGCCATGGCGACATTGCCAGGCAATCGTTAGCCGCGTAAATTTTCCCGAACACACGCATTCGTTTCGGGAGTTCGCATGGCGTCACCTCGACTGTTCACGCCCCTTACACTCGGCGGGCTGTCGCTGCCCAACCGCATCGTCATCGCCCCCATGTGCCAGTATTCCGCCGATGGCGAAGGCAGCATGACCGACTGGCATACCATCCACCTCGGCCAGCTGGCGCTGTCCGGCGCCGGCCTGCTGATCATCGAGGCCTCGTCGGTTTCGCCGGAAGGGCGTATCAGCCCCTGGGACCATGGCCTCTACAGCGACGCCAACGAACGGGCGCTGGCGCGGACCCTGGCGGCCGTGCGGGCGCATTCGCCGATGCCGATCGGCATCCAGCTCGGCCATGCCGGGCGCAAGGCATCGTCCCGGGTGCCCTGGGAGGGCGGTGGCCAGCTGCCGCTGGAGGAGGGCGGCTGGGAGACGCTGGCGCCTTCTGCCGTACCCTATTCACCGGGCCAGCGCGAGCCGCGGGCGATGACCCGCGAACAGATCGAGCAGCTCAAGGCGGACTTCGTGGCCTCGGCCGAGCGCGCCGCCCGGCTGGGGCTTGACCTGATCGAGCTGCACGCCGCGCACGGCTATCTGCTCCACGAGTTCCTCTCGCCGCTCAGCAATCGGCGCGACGATGCCTACGGCGGCAGCCTTGAGAACCGCATGCGCCTGCTGCTGGAGGTGTTCGACGCGGTGCGCGAGGTGTTCCCCGCCGACAAGCCGGTGGGCGTGCGCATCTCCGGCAGCGACTGGGTCGAGGGTGGCTGGGATCTCGAGCAGAGCGTGGTGCTGGCTCGCGCCCTGGAAGCGCGTGGCTGCAGCTTTCTGCATTGTTCGGGTGGCGGCCTGTCGCCGGATCAGGCCCTCGACGTCGGCCCCAACTACCAGGTGCCGTTCGCCCGGCGCATCAAGGCCGAGACGGCGATGCCGGTGATCGCGGTGGGGCTGATCACCGAGCCCGAGCAGGCCGAGGGCATTCTGGTCGGCGAGGAGGCGGACGCCGTGGCCCTGGCCCGGGGCATGCTCTACGACCCGCGCTGGCCGTGGCACGCGGCGGCCCGACTGGGGGCGAGCGTGAGCGCGCCGAATCAGTACCTGCGGTGTCAGCCGCGTACCCTGAAGGGGCTGTTCGACTAGCCACGTCGCAGTAGCCGTCTCGGCATCGATGGTGTAGCTTTTGCATCCCTTGAAACGGCGGGCCGTTACCCCGGCCCCCGTCACACCGGCTCCCTACCCGGGATGCCGGATGCAAAAGGAGATACACGATGTCGACTTCACCCGTCACCCTGATGGTGGCACGTCGCGTGGCTCGCGGGCGCTACCGGGACTTCAACGCCTGGCTCAACGAGGGCCGTGACCTGGCTGCGGACTTTGCCGGCTATCTGGGCTCCGGCGTGTTGGCACCACCGCCCGACGACAACGAATATCAGATCGTCTTTCGCTTCGCCGACGAGGCGACGTTATCGGCCTGGGAGCACTCCGCCTCGCGGCGTGCCTGGCTGGTCCGCGGTCGCGACCTGTTCGAGGCGCCCCAGGAGCATCGCGCCACCGGGCTCGACAGCTGGTTTCGTGGCAGCTGTGGCCGGACTCCGCCGCGCTGGAAGCAGGCCATCGCCATCTGGCTGGCGTTCTTCCCGGTCTCGCTGACTTTTCAATGGCTGCTCGGCGATACGCTGGGCTCCCTGCCGCTGGTGCCGCGGGTGCTGGCCAGCACCCTGATGCTCACCCCGGTGATGGTATTCCTGTTCATCCCGCTCTCCACGCGCCTGCTGGCGCCGTGGCTCAACGCCCCGCCCGCCGGAACCCGGCGTCTGCCGGCATGGCGTCGGGCCCGGCGGAGTGCCTGACGGCTCATTGGTACGAAAAAAGCCGAGGCATTGCGCCTCGGCTCGAGTCGGCATGGCGTAGCCCGGGAGTCGATCGGGCCGCTCATGACCGAAGGGGTCAGTCGTCGTCGGCGAGGATGACGTGGTTCTCCCCGGCGAGCACTTCGTCCCAGGCCTGATCGAGCGTGTAGCCCTGGCAGGCATCGATGGTGTCGAGTACCTCGACGGCATGCTGCAGGGATTGGCCGTTGGCTTTCAGCGCGACCACGACCTTGGCAAGGTCCTGCTTGCTGAAGGTGCTGGCGATAAGGTCGGCCTGCTCGGTCAACTGGATGTTGTTCATGATTCAATCCTCATGCAAGGTCATCATTACCCGGAGGGAGATTCCCGTCCCGGGCTGCCATCACCGATGGCGCTCTGGTGCCTTGGCTACGCATGCCGGGCCGGATAAGCGCCCATGGCTGCACTGCGTCAGGGTCATAAGTTCTCCAAGACCTTCGCTCCTGGCGCCCGGGTCAACGGCGGCTTGGCGCTCAGGTGGTAGCCGGGCGACGGTCAGTGAATCACGGTGGCGATACCCTGTCCGGCGCCGTGATTTCACTATGGTGCAGGGCGGCATATCCCACAAAGCGCCATTGGGCGCACAAGTGGTTGTAGCTTAACTACACGATGGACGCCCGGCGTCGGGATCGGTAGCGGCACTACGAGATCGGTGTGAATGAGTGCGATGGCGGTTCCGGCATCGCACCTTGTCGGAGGTGGGCTCATGGACAATCTGTTTGCCGGGATTCCCGAGCGGCTCGATGACGAGCTGTTCGAGTCGATCATCGAGAACGAGGCCGTGACGGTGGAGCGGATCGTCTCGCGCGGGCAGCGTTCGCCGGCATGGGGCTGGTACGACCAGGCGCGCGACGAGTGGGTGGTGGTGCTCAAGGGGCGTGCCGTGCTGGCGTTCGAGCGAGGGGAGGAGATGACCCTGGCACCCGGCGATCATGTGGTCATTCCGGCGCACATGCGCCATCGGGTCGCCTGGACCGATCCCGACGGCCCGACCGTCTGGCTGGCGATCCATTACTGATGCGGCTTGTCGGGGTGGTAGAGGAAGGGGGAATGATGCACCGGAAGCGGGCGAGAGCAGCGTTCGGGGGCCCAAAAGAGAGCACCCAGCCCCTGATGGCAAGGGCTGGGCGATGACTGTCTCTTTTTCTTGAATATTGTTGTTGTTGGATTTCTTGGAAGCTGGCGTTGTTCTTGCTGATCTTCTCCAGCGGCGCCGCTTGTCGTGGCGCTTGAATTCGTCGCATGGCGGGTCGTGGACCGGCGGCGACGTAACAGTGAGCTGGCGTGCTCCGCCTCGTCCCCCTCGCCGGGGGACTTTTTTGCATCTTTTGTTGTTCTTGTGTGATGCGTCTTGCCGCCGTGTCTTGTGCTTGCTCTTCGACGGCCTTCGGTTGTTCTTGGTCTTGTTGCCGTTTTACCCCGTCACCGTCGATCTGCCTTGTATTTCTTGCCGACGTCCTGCGTCGTTGCGATGGACTCATGATCGATTTTGGCCCCCTCCGAGACAACTCCACTTTGGTGGCATAGCCGTTCGTCGATCCCGGCAGGGGGCCGGGCAGTACTGCTGCGGCACCGGTTCATTCAGCGACTCATACCTTCGGACTATGTCGCGGCGGGGCGTCGTGACCAAGACTCAATCGGTGCCACTCATCACAACCCAGTCAGGAGCACAGCCATGATCTACGCCAATCCGGGGAGCGACGGTGCCATCGTCGCGTTCGAAAAGCGCTACGGCAACTATATCGACGGCGAGTTCGTCGCCCCGCGCAAGGGCCAGTATTTCGACAACATCAGTCCGGTTAACGGTGAGGTATTCTGCGAGATACCGCGCTCCACCGAGGAAGATATCGAGCTGGCGCTGGATGCCGCGCACCGGGCGGCACCCGCCTGGGGGCGGACCTCGGCCGCCGAGCGCAGCAACATCCTGCTGAAGATCGCCGATCGTATCGAGCAGAATCTGGAGATGCTGGCCGTCGCCGAGACCTGGGACAACGGCAAGGCGGTGCGCGAGACCCTGAACGCCGATCTGCCGCTGGCGGTGGATCACTTCCGCTACTTCGCCGGCTGCATCCGCGCCCAGGAGGGCACGGCCGCCGATATCGATGCCAACACCGTCGCCTACCACTTCCACGAGCCGCTGGGCGTGGTGGGGCAGATCATCCCCTGGAACTTCCCGATCCTGATGGCCACCTGGAAGCTCGCGCCGGCGCTGGCGGCGGGCAACTGCGTGGTGCTCAAGCCCGCCGAGCAGACCCCGGCGTCGATCCTCAAGGTCATGGAGCTGATCGGCGACCTGCTGCCGCCGGGGGTGGTCAACATCGTCAACGGCTACGGCGAGGAAGTTGGTCAGGCGCTGGCGACCAGCAAGCGCATCGCCAAGATCGCCTTCACCGGCTCGACCCCGGTGGGCTCGCACATTCTCAAGTGTGCCGCCGACAACATCATCCCCTCCACCGTGGAGCTGGGCGGCAAGTCGCCGAACATCTACTTCGCCGACATCATGAACGCGGAGCCCGAGTTCATCGACAAGGCCGTCGAAGGGCTGGTGCTGGCCTTCCTCAATCAGGGCGAGGTCTGCACCTGCCCGTCGCGGGCGCTGATCCAGGAATCGATGTACGACACCTTCATGGCCAAGGTGATCGAGCGTACCCAGGCGATCAAGCGTGGCAACCCGCTGGACACCGACGTTCAGGTCGGCGCCCAGGCCAGTCAGGAGCAGTACGACAAGATCATGTCGTACATGGAGGTGGCCCGCGAAGAGGGCGCCGAGTTCCTCACCGGCGGCGGCAAGGAGAGCTTCGATCCGGCCTACGACAAGGGCTTCTACATCCAGCCGACCCTGCTCAAGGGACGCAACAGCATGCGTGTGTTCCAGGAAGAGATCTTCGGTCCGGTGGTGGGCGTCACCACCTTCAAGGACGAGGCCGAGGCACTGGATATCGCCAACGATACCGAGTTCGGGCTCGGCGCCGGCGTCTGGACGCGGGATATGAACGTGGCCTTCCGCATGGGTCGCGGCATCCAGGCCGGGCGCGTATGGACCAACTGCTATCACCAGTACCCGGCGCATGCCGCCTTCGGGGGCTACAAGAAGTCGGGCATCGGCCGCGAAACCCACAAGATGGCCCTGGAGCACTACCAGCAAACCAAGAACCTGCTGGTCAGCTACGATACCAATCCGCTGGGCTTCTTCTGAGCCTTCACGCTTCGTTGTCGATGGATCGGGCGCGCCAGTGGCGCGCCCGATGTCGTTGCCGGCCATGGCTTCGGCAATGCCCCCTTTCGGGTAGCGCCCGGTGCAGGCGAGTTACTCCGCCTGATCGAAGCGTGCCCGGACCGCGTCGATGGCCGGCCGGCCGTTTCTGGCCTCGACCCCGTCGAGCCAGGTGGCGACTTCATCCAGGTGCGATCCGATCCACCGGCGTGCCACGTTCTCGGCCTTCTTTTCCTCGTGACTGTGGGCGTAGACCCACTGGTTCTGGTCGTCGATGTCCACCACCATCTGCGAGAAGAAGCGGTACACGTCCGCATCACGGGCTTCGAGATCGGCGGGCAGCACGGTCCAGACGGTGCTGCGGATGTCGGCCACCCCTGCGTCGTCGCTGTCCTCGAGGTAGCGCAGGTTGTAGCTGATGTTCATCCAGTGCGGCTCCCAGCCGATGAAGGTGACCCACTGGTGGTTGTCGATCTTCTGGCCGGCCTGGGCCAGCATGGCGGCAGTGGAACTTTCGCGCAGGCTCCAGTCGCCCAGTCCGGCGCGATCCGCCTCGATGGCCGCGTTGACGGCGTTGTTGATGCCGGTGCCGGCCTCGATGCCGAGGATCTCGCCGTCGAAGCGATCACGGTAGGCATCCAGATCGGCCACGCTGTGCACCCCGGCTTCGTACACATAGTCGGGAACCACCAGGCCGGAGTTGGCGCCGCGGATATTGGCCGTGGCCTTGACCACCTTGTCCTGGTCGACCAGCGGCTCGATCATGTCCTCCTCGACCGGATACCAGCCGCCCAGGTAGGCCTCCAGGTCACCTCGCGCCAGGCCGTCGAGAATCACGCTGACCGCCAGGTTGTTCTGCCGGGTGCGATAGCCCATCGCCTCGAGCAGCTGGGCGGCCACCTCGCTCTTGACCGTCACTCCGGGCCAGGGCGGAACGCCCAGACGGACGGTGTCGATGTCGGCGCTGGCTGTGCTGCCGGCCCCCCACAGGGGCAGGGCGGAGAGCAGGGCGAGCGTGGTGGAAGGCAGCAGGGACCGGGTCATGGCAAGGCTCCATATAATGAGTGGCCAACTCAGCCTATCCCGGAGAGCGGCAGTCCTTTGCCGCCAGGCGACACTCGGGCGACGCCGGACGTCATCATGGCGATTTCCGCGCCGCGCGCCATCCCGTTACAATGACATCACCTACTCTTGGTGGATCTCGAGCGATGCATTGTCCCTTCTGCGGTAAGAACGATACCAAGGTCACCGATTCGCGATTGGTCGCCGAAGGGGATCAGGTGCGCCGGCGGCGCCAGTGCGGCGCCTGCGGTGAGCGCTTTACCACCTACGAGACCGCCGAACTGGTCATGCCGCGGGTGATCAAGGCCGACGGCTCGCGCGAATCCTTCGATGCCCGCAAGCTGCGCGACGGCATGCTGCGGGCGCTGGAGAAGCGCCCGGTGAGCGCCGAGTCGATCGAGGCCGCGGTGGAGCGCATCCGCCAGCGGCTGCGCGCGCGCGGCGAGCGCGAGATCGAGGCCCGTGAAATCGGCGAGGAGGTCATGCACGCACTCAAGCGGCTCGACCAGGTGGCCTACATCCGCTTCGCGTCGGTCTACCGGCGCTTTCAGGACATCGACGAGTTCCGCGCCGAGATCGACCGGCTCGCCCAGGAGCCGAGCTTTTCGCCTGGTGACGAGTCACGCTGAGCCGGTCCACCGGACGACCATCCTGCAACCGCCGAGGAACGCATGGCCAAGGCGACACCCGAATCCTTCATGGCCCGCGCGCTGGAACTGGCGCGACGCGGGCTCTATACCACCGATCCCAATCCGCGCGTGGGCTGCGTGCTGGTCAAGCAGCGTCGCGTGGTCGGCGAGGGCTGGCACGTGCGTGCCGGCGAGCCGCATGCCGAGATCCATGCTCTGCAGGCCGCCGGTGAGGCGGCGCGAGGCGCTACCGCCTACGTGACCCTCGAACCCTGCGCCCACCACGGCCGTACCGGGCCCTGCGCGCAGGCGTTGATCGAGGCCGGCGTGAAGCGGGTGGTGGTGGCGATGGAAGACCCCAATCCCGAGGTGGCCGGGCGTGGCCTGGCGATGCTGCGCGAGGCGGGGGTCGCCGTCGAGACGGGGCTGCTGGAAGCCGACGCCCGGCGGCTCAATCCGGGGTTCGTGTCGCGCATGACGCACCGGCGGCCGTTCGTGCGGCTGAAGATGGCCATGAGCCTCGATGGTCGCACGGCCATGGCCAGCGGCGAATCGCAGTGGATTACCGGGCCGGCGGCGCGAACCCAGGTGCAGCGGCTGCGGGCGCGCTCCAGCGCGGTGATGACCGGGGTCGAATCAGTGATCCACGATGACTCGCGGCTGACGGTGCGTGCCGATCAGCTGGGGCTCGAGGCCGGGGCGGCGGCCCGGGTGGCCGCGCGCCAACCATTGCGGGTGATCGTCGATTCGCGACTGCGTCTGCCGCTGGCGGCGGCGTGTCTGCGCGAGCCCGGGCGCACCCTGGTGGCGACCTGCGCCCGCGAGCCGGACCGCCGCGCCGCC
The DNA here is from genome assembly GCF_055145905.1 of Modicisalibacter sp. NCBI lineage: Bacteria > Pseudomonadati > Pseudomonadota > Gammaproteobacteria > Oceanospirillales > Halomonadaceae > Modicisalibacter > Modicisalibacter sp. The sequence continues at coordinate 27,331 of NZ_JBSREH010000043.1, forward strand.
CTGGAAGCGGCCGGTGCCGAGGTGCTCGAACTGCCGTCGCTGGCCGAGCGGGTCGACCTGGCCGCACTGCTGCGTCATCTGGCGGCCGAGGAGGCCTGCAACGAGGTGCTGCTGGAAACCGGGGCGACGCTCGCCGGGGCGATGCTCGATGCCGAGCTGATCGACGAAATGCAGCTGTTCGTGGCGCCGACGCTGCTGGGCGGCGAGGCGCGTCCGCTGTTCGCCCTGCCGGGGCTGTCGCGCATGGCCCAGCAGCGCCCGTTGCAGATCGACGACATTCGCGCGGTGGGGCGCGACTGGCGAATCATCGCCCGCCCCGAACGCGTGAGCTGATGGTGTCGCGGGGCTGGCGCGCCGGGCCCCGGGCAGGTACCCTGACCGCCGACCTGACACGGCGTACAAGGCCGCGCAGCGTTCACCGGCGTCGGCCGGTGACGACATTACCGGCCGGGCCGGGTTCTAGACATGCTGGGTCTGAAACATGAAGACCGGAGATTCCATGGCGCTTTCCAACTCCCACGCCGCCGATTCCGACTTGCCGACCCCCGGAGGGCTGGCGCGCGTCGAGGCGCTGATCGAAGACATTCGCCAGGGCAAGATGGTGATCCTCATGGATGACGAGGATCGCGAGAACGAAGGCGACATCATCATGGCCGCCGAGAAGGTGGAGCCCGAGCACATCAACTTCATGGCCCGGCACGCGCGCGGACTGATCTGTCTGCCGATGACCCGCGAGCGCTGCGAGCGTCTCAAGCTGCCGCTGATGGTGCGCGACAACGGCTCCGGCTTCGGCACCAAGTTCACCGTGTCGATCGAGGCCGCCGAGGGCGTCACCACCGGTATCTCCGCCGCCGATCGCGCCCGCACCGTGCGCGCGGCGGTGGCGCGCGATGCCGAGTCGGCCGACATCGTGCAGCCCGGGCACATCTTCCCGCTGATGGCCGAGCCGGGCGGCGTGCTGCGCCGCGCCGGGCATACCGAGGCGGCCTGCGACCTGGCGGCGATGGCCGGGCTCGAGCCCAGCGGGGTCATCTGCGAGGTGATGAACGAGGACGGCAGCATGGCGCGGCGTCCCGAGCTCGAGCGCTTCGCGGTCGAGCACGGCCTGAAGATGGGCACCATCGCCGACCTGATCCACTACCGCATCCACAACGAGCAGACCGTCGAACGGGTCGACAGCGAGACGGTACAGACCGCCTTCGGCGAGATGACCCTGCACGTCTTCCGGGACCGCATCCAGGGCGCTCACCACCTGGCGCTGGTCAAGGGCGAGCCCCACGCCGGGGAGCCGACCACGGTACGCGTGCACCTGGCCGACAGCCTGCGCGATCTGCTGGCCCTGCAGAAGGGCGACCAGGCCAGCTGGACCGCTCACAACGCCCTGGCGCATGTCGCCGCCGCCCCGGCAGGGGTGTTCGTGCTGCTCGACGACGGGCGGGCGCCCCTGGACTTCAAGGCCCAGTTCGACATCTTCCTCGGTCGCCAGCGGGCTCCGCGCACCAGCGATTCCGACGGGGCCGGCAACTACCTGATGATCGGCACCGGCTCGCAGATCCTGCGTCAGCTGGGGGTGGGGCAGATGCGTCTGCTCAGCTCGCCCTGGAAATTCTCGGCCCTGTCGGGCTTCGACCTGGAAGTGGTCGAGCGGATCGATGCCGAGTCGGCGCCGGGCGCCGCCGACTGACGCGTGCCGCCGGCGCTGCGGGCCCCGCGAGTCGACGCAGACATTCGCGCGGCGGTTGCCTAGAATAGGCCCCTTTTTGTCCAGGACATGGTTATGCAGCCGATATCTCAAGTCGAAGGTTCCTTCACCGACGTCGACGGTCGTTACGTGATCGTCGTCGGCCGGTTCAATCATCACGTCGTCGACAGCCTGGTCGAGGGCGCGGTCGACAGCCTGGTGCGCCACGGCGTCGACGAGGACAACATCGATCTCGTGCACGTCCCCGGCGCCTGGGAGCTGCCGCTGGCGGTCAAGCGCGCCCTGCAGGTGGTCAAGCCGGATGCGGTGCTCGCGCTGGGCGCGGTCATCCGTGGCGGCACGCCGCACTTCGAGCACGTCGCCGGCGGCTGCAACGCCGCGCTGGGCAACCTGCAGCTCGAGTTCGATACGCCCATCGCCAACGGGGTGCTGACGGTCAACTCCATCGAGCAGGCCATCGAGCGCGCCGGCACCAAGGCGGGCAACAAGGGCACCGAGGCCGCGATGGCGGCGATGGAGATGGTGTCATTGATGCGTCGCCTGGGAGGCCAGGCATGACCGATCGCAAGCGCTCGAATCAGTCGGGCCGCCAGGCGCGGCACGCGGCCCGCGAACTGGCCGTGCAGGCACTGTATCAGTGGCAGATGACCGGCAAGCCGGTGGCCACCGTGGAAGCGGAGTTCCGCAGTCAGGTGGCCGACGAGGATCTCGAGGACCACGAGAACTGGCACAAGGTCATGGAGCTGGCCGATCTGGCGCTGTTCCACGAGCTGTTCCAGAACGTGGCTCGCTATCGCAGTGATCTGGACGCCGCCATCGCGCCGTTGCTCGATCGTCGGCTCGAGGATCTCGACAGCATCGAGCTGGCGATCCTGCGTCTGGGCGCCTACGAACTTTCTCATCGCCTCGAGGTGCCGTATCGCGTGGCGATCAGCGAAGGCGTCGAGCTGGCCAAGTCCTTCGGTGCCACCGACGGTCACAAGTACGTCAACGGCATCCTCGACAAGCTGGCCGCCCGCCTGCGGTCGACCGAGGTCAACGCGCGTCTTCGCTGACGTGCCGGCTGCCATGCCCAGCGAGTTCGAACTCATCGCCCGTTTCTTCGCACGCCCCTGCGACGCCGAGCCGGGTGTCGTGGCGGGGCCGGGCGACGATTGCGCGCTGCTGGCGCCGAGTGCCGGCAGCGAGCTGGCCGTGAGCGTGGATACCTCGGTCGTGGATGTGCACTTCCCGCAGGCGGCGCCGGCGGTGGCGATCGGCCATCGTGCGCTGGCGGTGGCGCTCAGCGACCTGGCCGCCATGGGAGCCCGGGCGCGCTGGTGCGCGCTGGCGGCGACCCTGCCCGAGGCCGACGAGGCGTGGCTGGAAAGCTTCGCCGCGGGCTTTCACGCCCTGTGCCGGCGCAGCCGGGTGGCGCTGGTCGGCGGCGATGTAACCCGCGGGCCGTTGAGCCTGTCGGTGACGGTGCATGGCGAGGTGCCGGCCGGCCGGGCGCTGCGCCGCTCGGGGGCCGAGGCTGGGGACATTCTGGCCGTGACCGGCGCGCTGGGCGGTGGTCGTGGCGGCCTCGCGGCCTGGCGTGACGGAGTGCGCGACCTCGATGATCCGCTGCTGCGTGCCTACCTGCTGCCGGAGCCCCGGCTGACCGCGGGCGAGGTGCTGCGCGAGCTGGCACATGCGGCGATCGATGTGTCCGACGGTCTGCTCGCCGACCTGCAGCATCTGTGCACCGCCAGTGGCGTCGGGGCAGCGCTGCAACCCGAGGTACTGCCGCTGGCCGAGGGGCTGACGGCGCGGCTCGGCGAGGCGGCCGCCCGGGAGGCGGCACTCGCCGGTGGCGATGACTACGAACTGCTGGTCGCGCTGCCGCCCGAGGCCCTGAACGAGGCCGTCAATCGCCTTCAGACGCTCGGCCTGCCGCTGACGCCGATCGGCCGGGTGGTCGGCGAACCGGGCATTCATGGCATCGATGACAGCACCCGCCCCACGGGCTGGCAGCATTTCCCGGGAGGGACGCCATGAACCGGGCTCCCTCCAGCGTCTGGCGCCGTCCTACCCACTTCTTCGCCTTCGGGCTGGGCAGCGGTGCGGTGCCGTTCGCCCCCGGCACCTTCGGCACCCTGGCGGCGATTCCCTTCTACTGGCTGATGTCCGGGCTCACCCTGTCCTGGTATCTGGGGCTGGTGCTGGTCGCCGGACTGATCGGCATCTGGCTGTGCGAGAAGACATCCCGGGATCTGGGCGTCCACGATCACTCCGGCATCGTCTGGGACGAGTTTGTCGGCTACTGGCTGACCATGGCGGCGGTGCCGTTTTCGTGGCAGGCGGCGCTGTGGGGATTCGTGGTGTTCCGGGTGTTCGACATCATCAAGCCCTGGCCGATTCGCCTGGTCGACCGGCGCGTCGCCGGGGGCTTCGGCATCATGTTCGACGACATTCTCGCCGGTGTTTACGCCTGGAGCACCATGCACCTGTGGTTCTGGCTGCACTGAGTCCCGCGCCCGTCGCGCTTGAAGTTTTTCCGCGCTGCCCGCATAGCAGGTTCCAGATGGGTAATTCGACCCAGCGGACAAGGGTGAACGATGAGCGAACGCGACCAAGACGCACCGGATATTCTCCTGGACTCCAGCGCTTCCCGTGACGACGGCGAACAGGCGCCGCGCGGGGCGGTGGTGCCTACCCAGGAATACCTGCCCGAACGCATCTACCTGTTGCCGATCCACAACCGCCCGTTCTTTCCCGCCCAGGTGCAGCCGTTGCTGATCCAGCGCCGGCGCTGGGAGGAGACCATGCAGCGGGTTGCCGATACGCCGCATCACGTGGTGGGGGTAGCCTACGTCGGTGATGCCGGCGTCGACCAGCTCGGCCACGAGGACTTCCCGACGATCGGCACCGCGGTCAAGGTGCACAAGGCGCAGGGCGAGGAGCAGCAGATCCAGTTCATCGCCCAGGGCATGCGGCGCTTTCGGATCGTGCGCTGGCTGTCGAAGACCCCGCCCTATCTGGTCGAGGTCACCTATCCCAAGGAGCCGGTCGACGCCGAGGAGAACGAGGCGCGCGCCTATGCCATGGCACTGATCAACGGCATCAAGGAGCTGTTGCCGATCAACCCGCTCTATGGCGAGGAGCTCAAGCAGTACCTCAATCGCTTCAGCCCTCAGGAGCCGGGGCCGCTGACCGATTTCGCCGCGGCCATCACCTCTGCCAAGGGGCCGGAACTCCAGGAAGTGCTCGAGACGCTGCCGGTGATGGCGCGCATGCAGAAGGTGCTGCCGCTGCTGCGCAAGGAGATCGAGGTCGCCCAGCTGCAGAGCGAGATCAGCGAGCAGGTCAACGCCCAGATGCAGGAGCGCCAGCGCGAGTTCTTCCTGCGCGAGCAGCTCAAGGTGATCCAGAAGGAGCTGGGCATCTCCAAGGACGATCGCGAGAACGATGTCGATACCTTCCGCGCCCGGCTGGAGCACCTGACGGTTCCCGAACGCGTCCAGACGCGCATCGACGAGGAGCTCGACAAGCTCTCGGTGCTCGAGACCGGCTCGCCCGAGTACGGCACCACCCGCAACTATCTCGACTGGCTGACCGCGCTGCCCTGGGGCGTGACCTCCGACGACCAGCTCGATCTCAAGCACGCGCGCACGGTGCTCGACCGCGACCACGACGGCTTGAACGACGTCAAGGAGCGGATCATCGAGTTCCTCGCCGAGGGTACCTTCAAGGGCGACGTGGGCGGCTCGATCCTGCTGCTGGTGGGCCCGCCGGGGGTCGGCAAGACCTCGGTGGGGCGCTCCATCGCCGAGGCGCTGGGCCGGCGTTTCTATCGCTTCTCGGTGGGCGGCATGCGTGACGAGGCCGAGATCAAGGGCCATCGGCGCACCTATATCGGCGCCATGCCCGGCAAGCTGGTCCAGGCGATCAAGGAGGTCGAGGTCGAGAACCCGGTGATCATGCTCGACGAGATCGACAAGCTGGGCCAGTCCTTCCAGGGCGACCCGGCCTCGGCACTGCTCGAGGTACTTGATCCGGAGCAGAACGTCGACTTCCTCGATCACTACCTCGACGTGCGCATGGACCTGTCCAAGGTGCTGTTCGTGTGCACCGCCAACACCCTGGACTCGATCCCCCCGGCGCTGCTCGATCGCATGGAGCAGATCCGCCTGTCCGGCTACATCGCCGAGGAGAAGGTGGCGATCGCCAAACATCACCTGTGGCCGCGCCTGCTCGAGCGCGACCGCATCGCCAAGAAGCGCATCAACCTGACCGACGCGGCGCTCCGGCAGGTGATCGAGGGTTATGCCCGCGAGGCCGGGGTGCGCCAGCTCGAGAAGCAGCTGCACCGCATCGTACGCAAGGCGGCCGTGAAGCTGCTGGAGAACGACCAGCAGACGGTCAAGGTGTCGGTCAACAACCTCGAGGACTTCCTCGGCGCGCCGTTGTTCCGCAAGGAGCAGGTGCTCAAGGGCGTCGGTGTGGTCACCGGCCTGGCCTGGACGGCGATGGGCGGGGCGACGTTGCCCATCGAGGCCACCAAGGTGCACGCCCTGACCCGTGGGTTGAAGCTCACCGGCAAGCTCGGCGACGTGATGCAGGAGTCGGCCAACATCGCCTACAGCTATGCGCTGGGGCATCTCGGTGATTACGGTGCCGATGCCGACTTCTTCAACGAGGCCTTCGTGCACCTGCACGTGCCCGAGGGGGCCACCCCCAAGGACGGCCCCTCGGCCGGGGTGACCATGACCACGGCGCTGCTGTCGCTGGCGCGCAATCAGGCCATCGGCCGCCCGCTGGCGATGACCGGCGAGCTGACCCTGACCGGGCAGGTGCTGCCGGTCGGGGGGATCCGCGAAAAGATCATCGCCGCGCGCAGAAGCGACCTCTTCGAGGTGATCCTGCCCGAGGCCAACCGGCGCGACTACGAGGAGCTGCCGGACTACCTGAAGGAGGGCATGACCGTGCATTTCGCCAGGCAGTACAAGGATGTTGCCCGCGTCGTGTTCGACTGAGACGGGGCGCGCCGGTCGTGAGGACGGGGTGAGAGGCGAGGGACTATAATGCGCCGCGACGCTCATCGCCCACGACACGACAAGGACACGCCATGTCTCGCAGGACTCTCGTCGGCGGCCTGACTCTGGCCGCCCTGTGCAGCGTTTCCCCGGCTCAGGCCGAGGAAACGCTGACGGTCTATACCTACGATGCCTTCGTCTCCGAGTGGGGGCCGGGGCCGTCAGTCAAGAAGGCCTTCGAGTCGCAATGCGACTGCCGGCTCCGCTTCGTCGCCCTCGACGGCGGTGTGGGCATCCTCCAGCGGCTCAAGCTCGAGGGCGAGGACAGCGCCGCCGACGTAGTGCTGGGGCTGGACATGAACCTCATGGCCGAGGCCCGCGACACCGGGCTGCTGGCCCCGCATGGCGTCGACCTGTCGCCGCTGGCGCTGCCGGTCGACTGGGACGACGACACCTTCGTGCCGTTCGACTGGGCGCCGTTCGCCTTCGTCTATGACTCTCAGGCGCTGCCCGAGCCGCCGCACAGCTTCCAGGAGCTGATCGACGCGCCGGACGATCTCAAGGTGATCATCGAGGACCCCCGCACCAGCACGCCGGGGCTGGGGCTGCTGCTGTGGATCAAGCATGCCTACGGCGATCGCGCCGACGCGATCTGGCGTGGCCTGCAGCCGCACATCCTGACCGTGACCCGCGACTGGAGCGAGGCCTACTTTTCGCTGTTTTTGAACGGCGAAGCGTCCATGGTAATGTCCTACGCCACCTCGCCGGCCTACCACATGGCGGTGGACCATACGGATCGCTACCAGGCGGCCGCGTTCGACGAGGGCCACTACCTGCAGGTCGAGGTGGCGGCGAGGACGCGCCACAGCGAGCATCCCCAGCTGGCCCGCGAGTTTCTGGCCTTCATGCTCAGTCGCGACTTTCAGCGCGAGCTGCCGCTGACCAACGTCATGTACCCGGCGATCGATCTCGGCGACGGCCTGCCCGAAGCGTATTCGAAGCTGATCGACCCCAAGGTCTACACCTTCTCGCCGCCGGTCGTCCGCGAGCACCGCAAGGCCTGGGTCGATGACTGGTTGCGCGTCAGCACCCAATGAGCGAGGCGGGGACCGGCCCCGGGCGGGACTGGCGCCCGGCCCGTGGCGTGCTGGGCGTCGGCGTGCTCGCCTGGACGCTGGTGGTCGGCCTGGGGCTGGGCAGTCTCGCCGCGCTGCTGGTCAATGCGCCGGAGGTGGCGTTCGACACGCTGTGGCGCGACCCCTACCTGAGCGGGGTGCTGCGTTTCTCGCTGCTCCAGGCCGGGCTGTCGACGCTGCTCAGCGTGGTGCCGGCGATTCCGGTCGCCGTGGCGCTGGCACGGCGGCCGCGCTTTCCCGGGAGACGCCTGCTGCTGCGGGCCATGGAACTGTCGCTGGTGATCCCCACGCTGATTGCGCTGTTCGGGCTGGTCGCGGTGCACGGCCGGCAGGGATGGCTGTCGACGCTGTGGCGTGAGCTCAGTGGTGAACCGCTCGGCTATCTCTACGGGCTGTCGGGCATCGTGCTGGCGCATGTCTTCTACAACCTGCCGCTGGCGGCGCGCCTGCTGCTGCAGGGGCTCGAACGCCAGCCCGAGGCCCAGTGGCGGCTGGTTGCCCAGTTCGGCCTGACGCGGCGCGCCATCTGGCGCTGTCTGGAATGGCCCGTGATACGGCGCCTGCTGCCGCGCCTGATGGCGCTGGTCTTCACGCTGTGCTTTTCGAGTTTCGCCATCGTCATGACGCTGGGCGGCGGCCCCGGCGCGACCACCCTCGAGGTCGCCCTCTACCAGGCGCTGACCTACGAAGGGGATCTGGCGCGCGCGGCGCTGCTGGCGCTGACCCAGCTGGCGGTCTGCCTGGCCCTGTGGGCCCTGGCGCTGCGCCAGGGTGGCGGGATGCCGCTGCTGGCCACCGGCGACGCGGCGCGGCCGGCCGGTCGCTGGCGGCGTCGTGATGCCCGGGGTCTGTCGCGGCTCGTGGATGGCGTCTGGCTGACGATGCTGGCGGCCCTGCTGTTGCCGCCGCTGTCGGCGGTGGTGATCGCCGGTGCCCGCGGGCTGCCGGCACTGCCCGGGCAGTCGGCATTGTGGCCAGCCACCCTGTTGAGTCTGGCAATGGCGCTGGCGGCGGCACTCGGAGCGCTGATGCTGGCGCTGGCGCTGGTGGCTGCCGCCCGGCGCTGGCGGGATCGAAGGCGTGCGCTGCCGGCCGGCCTGCTCGAGGGCGGTGGACAGCTGATTCTGATACTGCCGGCGATGGTGCTGGGCACCGGGTTGTTTCTGCTGCTGCGTCCGGGGCTGGGCGGCGACTGGCAGAGCTATGCGCTGGTGGCACTGGTCAATGCCTTCATGGCCCTGCCGTTCGTCATGCAGGTGCTGCAGGGCGGGGTGGCGCTGCCGGTCGGTAACGCCCGGCGGCTGGCCGATCAGCTGGGCGTGCGCGGCTGGGCCTACTGGCGCTGGCTGGTCTGGCCGCGGCTGAAGCAGCCGATGGGGCTGGCGCTGGCCTATGCGATGACCCTGTCGCTGGGGGATTTCAGCGTCATCGCGCTGTTCGGCAGCCCCAGCCGTCCGACACTGCCGATGCTGCTCTACCAGCAGCTCGGCGGTTACCGCTGGCAGGGGGCAGCGGCCACGGCGCTGGTGCTGTTGCTGGTCGTGGTGGTGGTCTTCGCGCTGCTGGACCGCCTCTCGCGGCGTCGGCCCCGCTACCCGCAATCCCGCTATTCATCCCGTGCCGCCGAGGCTGCCGATGCTGGAATGTCGTGACCTGCAGTTTCACTACGAGCGTGCCGACCCCGGCGAAACGCCGGATTTCGACTTCACGCTGGCACTCTCGCCCGGCGAGTGTTTGGCCGTTCAGGGGCCCTCCGGGTGCGGCAAGAGCACTCTGTTGAGCCTGATCGCGGGCTTTCTCGAGCCGGCATCGGGCTGGCTGGGCTGGTCGGGGCACGCGTGGCGCGACCTGCCGCCATGGGAGCGCCCCCTGACCACGGTCTTCCAGGAGGACAACCTGTTTGCCCATCTGCCGGTATGGATCAACGTCGGCCTGGGCCTGGCGCCGGATCTGCGCCTGGATGCCGCCGCCCACCGGCGCATTCGCGACGGGCTGGCGCGGGTCGGGCTCGAGGGATTGCAGGACCGTCTGCCGGAGGCGTTGTCCGGCGGGCAGCGCCAGCGCGTGGCGTTGCTGCGGGCCCTGCTGCGCGAACGCCCCTTGCTGCTGCTCGACGAGCCGTTCAGCGGACTGGATGCCGACAACCGGCACCAACTCTGGGAGCTGGTGCGCGAGCAGCGCCGGCGAGGGGTCGCCGTGCTGCTGGTCAGCCACGACAGCGAGGACATCCGCGCCCTGGCGGATCGCTGCTGTCGGCTGCAGGGCGGGCGACTGGTCGATTCCGCGGCGATCTGACAGAATCGGGAGCTCGCTGGACAGACACCACAGACCGTCAGCGCCGATGCGATGGCGTCGGCCAAGACGGCTCGCCCTTTTCGAGGAAACCCCATGCCCGAGTATCGCTCACGCACCACCACCGCCGGTCGCAACATGGCCGGTGCCCGCGCCCTGTGGCGCGCCACCGGGATGAAGGACGACGACTTCCACAAGCCGATCATCGCGGTGGCCAACTCGTTCACCCAGTTCGTGCCCGGTCATGTGCATCTCAAGGACATGGGGCAGCTGGTGGCCCGCGAGATCGAGAAGGCCGGCGGAGTGGCCAAGGAATTCAACACCATCGCGGTGGACGACGGCATCGCCATGGGCCACGACGGCATGCTCTACTCGCTGCCGAGCCGCGACATCATCGCCGACAGCGTCGAGTACATGGTCAATGCCCACTGCGCCGACGCGCTGGTGTGCATCTCCAACTGCGACAAGATCACCCCGGGAATGCTGATGGCTGCCATGCGCCTCAACATTCCGGTGATCTTCGTCTCCGGCGGCCCCATGGAAGCCGGCAAGACCAAGCTGCTCGACCACGGTCTCGATCTGGTCGATGCCATGGTCATGGCCGCCGACGACAAGGTCGACGACGAGACCCTCAACGAAGTGGAACGCAGCGCCTGCCCGACCTGCGGCAGCTGCTCGGGCATGTTCACCGCCAACTCCATGAATTGCCTGACCGAGGCGCTGGGTCTGGCGCTGCCGGGCAACGGCACCACCCTGGCCACCCACGCCGACCGTCGGCGGTTGTTCGAGACCGCCGGCCATCGCATCGTCGAGCTGGCCAGGCGCTACTACGAAGGCGACGAGGCGCACCTGCTGCCGCGGGCCATCGGCTCCAAGGCGGCGTTCAAGAACGCCATGACCCTGGATATCGCCATGGGCGGCTCCACCAATACCATCCTGCATCTGCTGGCGGCGGCCCAGGAGGCGGAGATCGATTTCGACATGGACGATATCGACCGCCTGTCGCGGGAAGTGCCGCAGCTGTGCAAGCTGGCGCCCAACACCCAGAAGTACCATATCGAGGACTGCCATCGTGCCGGCGGCATCATGGGGATTCTCGGCGAGCTGGACCGCGCCGGGGTGCTGAATACGTCGGTACCCACCGTGTACGGCGATTCGCTGGCGGCGGCCCTCGACGAGTGGGACATCATGCGCAATCCGAGCCCGGAAGTGGTCGAGTTCTACAGAGCCGGGCCGGGCGGCGTGCCTACCCAGGAGGCCTTCTCGCAGTCGGCGCGCTGGCCGAGCCTGGACGGCGACCGTGTGAGCGGCTGTATCCGCGACCTGGAGCACGCCTTCTCGACCGAGGGCGGTCTGGCCGTGCTCAAGGGCAACATCGCCCAGGATGGCTGCGTGGTGAAGACCGCCGGCGTCGATGACTCGATTCTGGTCTTCGAGGGGCCGGCGCACGTGGTCGAGTCCCAGGATCAGGCGGTGGAGCACATCCTCGGCGGCCAGGTGAAGGAAGGCGAGGTGGTGGTGATCCGCTACGAGGGCCCGAAGGGCGGCCCCGGCATGCAGGAGATGCTCTATCCGACCTCGTATCTCAAGTCGAAAGGGCTGGGCAAGGCCTGTGCGCTGCTTACCGACGGCCGTTTCTCCGGCGGCACCTCGGGACTGTCGATCGGTCATGTATCACCGGAAGCGGCTGCCGGCGGCGCCATCGGCCTGGTGGAGAGCGGCGACATCATCCGTATCGACATTCCCAACCGTTCGATCGACGTCAAGCTCTCCGACGAGGAACTCGAGCAGCGTCGCCTGGCTCAGCAGGCGCGTGGCAGCGAGGCCTGGAAACCGAGCATCCAGCGCCTGCGCAAGGTCTCCGCGGCGCTCAAGGCCTATGCACTGCTGGCCACTTCCGCCGACAAGGGCGCGGTACGGGACCTGAGCAAGCTCGATTGAGCGTGTCGCGCGGCTGACGCGCCAACTCAGGACGAGGCCCGCGGGTGGCGCGGGCCTCGATGATCGCGGGCAGGCGACGGGCCTGCCGCGGTGCGTCAGGCAGCTTCCGGCACCTCTGCCTCGGCCTCGGCCGCTTCACGCAGAAGCTCCAGTTCGCACTCGATGACATACCAAACTTCCAGCCATTCCAGGCTGTCCTCGGAATAACACATCGTCGTTTCCTCCTTCCTCGCGGAATGCTGAACTTCACGCCACAGTATGGTTGATACGACGAAGGTCGAGGTAAGGGTGTCGACCATGTTCTTGACAATTATCACGGCAAGATCTTCGCCCGTCCATGTGGGCATGGGGATTGCTGTCAGCAAGGAGACGCCATGAAGGAATCATTCAACGTCGGGGTCGTCGGTTACGGTTTTGCCAGCCAGACCTTCCACGTGCCGCTCATCCAGGCCACCCCGGGGCTCGAGCTGGTGGCGGTCTCATCGAGCGATGCCGCCAAGGTTCATCGCGACCTGTCCGCGGTGGAGGTGGCTGCCTCGCCGCAGGCGCTTTTCGCGCGGCACGAGGTCGATCTGGTGGTCATTCCGACGCCCAACGAGAGCCACTTTCCGCTGGCCAAGGCGGCGCTCGCCGCCGGCAAGCACGTAGTGGTCGACAAGCCGTTCACGGTGACCCTGAGCGAGGCCCGGCAGCTGCGCACGCTGGCCGAGCAGGCCGGGCGCCTGCTGTCGGTGTTTCACAATCGCCGCTGGGACAGTGACTTCCTGACCGTGCGCGAGCTGCTTGCCGAGGAGACGCTGGGCCGGGTCGTGCACTTCGAATCACGCTTTGACCGTTTCCGCCCCGAAGTCCGCCAGCGCTGGCGGGAGCAGGCCAGACCCGGGGGCGGGATCTGGTTCGACCTGGGGCCGCACCTGCTGGATCAGGTGCATCAGCTGTTCGGCATGCCGCGCGCGATTCTCGTGGATCTGGCACGGCGCCGTGACGGCGCCCAGATCGATGACGACTTCCTGGCTCTGCTCGACTACGAGGGCAAGCGTGTGAGCCTGCATGCCTCGGCGCTGGTCGCCGCCGAATCGCCGCGTTTCGTCATCCACGGTACGCAGGGTAGTTACGTCAAGTACGGGCTGGATCCGCAGGAGGGCCGGCTCAAGCAGGGCGAGACACCGGCACCCCGGTGGGGCGAGGACACGCGGAACGGACGACTGACGCTGGCCGCGGAGGATGGCCGGCTGGGGGAGCGCGAGCATCCGACGCTGCCCGGCGATTACCTGGCCTACTATCAGGGCGTGCGCGATGCCCTGCTGGGCGAGGGCGACAACCCGGTGCCGGTGGACGAGGCACTGGCGGTAATGCAGTTGCTCGAGACGGGGCTCGACAGCGCGCGTCAGCAGCGTTGGGTGCGCCTCAAGGAAAAGAACGCCCCGAGGCACTGATGCCCGTCATGCGCATGCTTCCCCTTCGACCCCGGCTCCGGCCGGGGTTTTTCATGCTGGGAGGGAGCGGTTTTGATTGCCGGGTTAACATTAGCCTGCAATAGATATTGCGAGATAATTGTTAGCGTGTTAATGTTGTTCCCGTCGACGCGGCGCCACAAGCGCCAAGTCCCGTGACACATGGAAACCCGCTGCTCGGCCCATGCCGCTTGAATGTCGGGTCACTCCGTGGTCAATAGCCACGTCTTCCATGAGGAGGTTCGAACATGAAACGCATCAATCCGATTTCCCTCGCGTCTGTCCTGCTGGTTTCCACTCTGGCGGCTTCCGGTGCCGTGATGGCCGGCGAAACAAGCACGATCGCCCCGGACAGCGGCCTGGATGTCGGCCATCAGGTGCCGCCGCAGCACCCCGTGCAGGCGACCCACAATTCCGGCATCAACCTTGGTGATGGCAGCGAGGTCGTTACCGACGTCAGCGATCTCGCCCCCGGCGCCGGCATCGAGGCCGTTCAGGCGCGCATTGGACAAGGCCATCATGCCGTGATGCGCACTGCCTACCAGGTCAAGCCGCTGGTGAGCGACGGTGGTGTATAACCGCCCACTTCCGGGTCCTTTCTCCCAGGCCCGGTTCGGTAGTGCCGAGCTACAAAAAAACCCCGCTGATGAGCGGGGTTTTTTTATGGGTGTCGTTCAACCAGAACACGAAACGATTTTCACGTAGCAGTGATCAGGGGGAATCATCGCCGATGCGATCATCCTTGGCATCGACCCCCTTGTCCTTGACCACACTGTTGTCGCTGTAGCTGGTCTGCTTGTCGACGTCCGAGGCGCCGGTATCCGACGGGCGATCCTCGTAGGTATCGACACCCTCATCCTTGGCGAGCTCGTTGGTGCCGGCGGCGCCGTCCTGGTCGGGGGTACCATTGAGTTTTGCCGCTTCCGTCTGCTCCTCGGGCTTCTGCGGAGGTACATTGTGGCCCTCGACACCAGCATCGACGCCCTTGTCGGGTGCCACGGTGGTATCCGCCACGGCAGTGCCGGACAGTACCAGCATTGAAGCCAGCAGGGCCGAGGTCTGAAGTGGACCCCGAAATTCGGACCAGGCGCTAAGCTCTGATCATTCCGACAGGAGAACCTGATCATGAGCAGGAAACGCAGGCAATACAGCGCCGAC
>NZ_JBSREH010000044.1:0-109534 GCF_055145905.1 Modicisalibacter sp.
CGCAAAGGCATGCAATGGCCAATCGTAGACAAGGGTCAAGCCACCAAGGCTAGGTCTTCCGGATCCATCATGAATCCGACTCGGAAAGACTGACAGTCGAGGCAGGCTCGTCGATGGGGAGGGTGATGTGACGGGGAACTTGGCGGTGTGCGGGGCAGGGCCGGGGGAGGCAGGTGCGATTTTGACAATGTATCGGCTGATGGCCGGATGTCGGCCTTCACAGCCGGCTCCCGGGCGAGAGCGGGGGAGCCGGCGGTGGCCTTGGCGACACGATGATTATCGATTATCGGCTGCGTTGTTCGAAGGCGTCGACCCCGGCGGCGGAAGTCAGTGGTGCCATGCCCCGGTAGTTGGTGCGGGTATCCACCAGCACTGCTGGCGATGCGCGATACTCGAGGGCGTCGATGCCGGCGCCGGGAGCCAGCGAGATGCCGGGAGCCGGGGCCCGGCGAGAGGCCAGGTTGATGCCGGCGTCATTCAGTGGCGTGGCTGTCACTCGTTGCCCGTTATCGAGGCCGTGATCAGAGGCGACGCTGCTGGCCAGCGCCGTTCCGGAAGTGGCCAGAAGGCCGATGAGCACGAGGGACCCGAATGAGAGTGTCTGGGTGGTTTTCATGGGTTGCCTCCCGTCAGGATGTGGGAGTTCGTGATGGATCGAGGGGGACGGGGGTAGTGCCGTGAGCCTCGAGAGTCGTCATGGCAGTCGACTCGAGGTGGCATGGGGAGGGGCTGCCTGATGCTCTCAGCATGTAACGCTGACCAATAGTTGACAAGTTGGTTTTTTTGATAGCGATGCTGGTTTATTTATTTCCATGTTCGGCTGACAGGCTTGTGAGCCGGTATATCAAGTCCCTGGGCCATGCTCCGGGCCAGAGCCTTCCTGACGGGAGATTGCCGGCGATGAGCCAAAAAAACCTCGGCTGGAGCCGAGGTTTTCGCGTGTCGCTGAGCCGGTGGTGACGCAGGGATAGAAACCAGCCCGGGACAACCTTTTCAATCCTTGTTGTGGGTGCCCTTGTCCTTGACGATTTCCTGGTTGCTGTAGGACGTGGCGTCGCTCTCATGAGCAGTGCTTCCCGGCCTGTCCTCGGTGGCATCGACGCCACTGCCGGGGGCCAGTTCGCTGCCCTTGTCCTGCATCGCCGAGTTGTCCCCGGTCTGGATGCCGGCCGACTCCGCCTGTTCCTCGGCCTTCTGGGGATACGTGTCGTGACCCTCGATTCCCGAGTTGACGCCGCTATCGGGCGCGGGCTCGCTGGCTTCCTGCGCCAGTGCGGAGCCCGAGAAAGCCAGTAGGGTGGCCAGCAGCGCAGAAGTCAGGGTCAATCCTTTAATGCCTCGCATGGACCTACCTCCTTGCATGTTTCCAGCATTCATTTCAGCGACTCGCCGCCAGCTGAATGTCGAGCGTGGAAGACCATCGGTGGTCCAGCGCTCGCCCGTGATGTGGATATCGGAGGGTCGCCGGTAGGCAGGGCCTGGGGTTTTCGCTTCTTGCGGAGCTCGGTACCGGTGGGTCCTGTCTGCACATTTGAAGCTAGCCAAGGAATCGTTGCGCTGCAAACTATTTTCTCACCACCAGGACTCGCTGTCGCGTTCGGCGCGCAGCGTGTCCCGGGCGATATATAGGGCGGCGATAGCCCTGGCTTCGTGGAAGTCCTCGCGGGCAAGCAGGGCGGGCAGGGATTCGATGGCGTGCGTCTCGACCAGCAGCGGCTCTGGCTCGTCGCCGGGCAGGCGCTTCTCGTAGAGGTCGGTGGCCAGCAGCACCTGCATGCGGTGGTTCATGTAGTTGGGCGCCAGCGAGAGCTCGACGAGCGGTTCGATGCGCCGGGCACCCATGCCGCATTCTTCCATCAGCTCGCGGTTGCCGGCAGTGATGATGTCCTCGCCGGGATCGACCAGCCCCTTGGGTAGCGTGAGAGCGTACTCGTCGAAGCCGGCGGCATACTCGCGGATCAGCAGTACATGCTCGGGGTCGGGCATGGCGACGATCATGACCGCCGGGCGGCCGCGCCCCTTGAGGCGCTCGAAGGTGCGTTCGGCACCGTTGGAAAAGCGCAGTTCCAGTCGCTCGATGGCGAACAGGTTGCTGCGGGCGACGTCCTCGCGGGCCAGGATGCTCGGCTTGGTGGGCGTGCTGGGTGCCATGGTGCCTCCGTGCGTGAATCGGGGGGATCCCGTACAATGACAGTGTCTTTTACCACCGCTGCGGAGTCCCTGGCCAATGATCGACTGGCGTGACATCGATACCGTTCTGCTCGACATGGACGGTACGCTGCTCGACCTGCACTTCGACAGCCATTTCTGGCTCGAGCACCTGCCGCGCCGCTATGTCGAGCTGCATCATCTCGATGATGCGACCCAGGAGGTCGTGCGCGAGCGAATCCTGCGTGAGCAGGGTAGCCTCAACTGGTACAGCCTGGCGTACTGGGAGCGCGAGCTCGGCGTCGACATCCTCGCCCTCAAGCGTGAGGTGCAGCATCTGATCGGTCTGCGCAGCGATGCCCTGGATTTTCTCGCTTGGCTGCGTGACGCGCATCCGCGCGTCGTGCTGGCGACCAACGCCGACCGGGCCAGCCTGTCGCTCAAGCTGCCGCTGACCGGGCTCGAGGCTTACCTGGATGCCATCGTCTCGTCGGCGGACTTCGGCGTGCCCAAGGAAGAGCAGGCGTTCTGGTTCGCGCTTCAGGAGGTCGAGCCCTTCGATCCGCAGCGCACGTTGTTCATCGATGACAACCCGGCCGTGCTGGAAAGCGCCCGGGAGTTCGGCATCCGCCATTTGCTGGGCATTCGCCAGCCCGACAGCCGACGGCCCGAGCGCGAGCTGGAGGCGTTCATCGCCCTCGACCGCTTTGCGGCCTTGTTACCCGACCGCGACGCCCCCATGTAGACGCCATGCAAGAATCCGTACGAATCGACAAGTGGCTGTGGGCCGCGCGTTTCTTCAAGACCCGCGGCCTGGCCAAGAAGGCCATTGAGGGCGGCAAGGTCCAGGTTGATGGTGCCCGCGTCAAGACCAGCAAGGTGATCACCCCGGGCGCCCGGGTGAAGGTGCCCCAGGGCTGGGATCAGTGGGAGGTGGAAGTCATCGCCGTCTCCGACCAGCGGCGTGGCGCGCCGGAGGCCCGCGAGCTCTATCGCGAGACGCCCGAAAGCCAGCAGCGCCGCGAACGCGAGGCCGAACAGCGGCGCCTGGCCAATCAGGTGATGCAGGCACCGCGCGGGCGACCCGACAAGCGCGGGCGCCGCGAGATCCAGCGTTTCCAACGCCAGCGTCCCGACGACCAGTGACACCGCCTCTCTTGTATCCCCGTTCCCTCCGTTGCCGAGCGACTCATGTCCGACCAGATCCAGCGATTCCTGTTTGACGATACCAACGTGCGCGGCGAGATCGTCTCGCTCGAGACCGCCTATGCCGAGGTTCTCGACCGCCATGCCTACCCGTCGGTGGTAGCCCGCCAGCTCGGCGAGATGCTGGCGGCGGTTGCGCTGCTGACCGAGACGGTCAAGCTCGACGGCACCCTGAGCCTCGAGGTGCGCGGCCAGGGGGCACTGCGTCTGCTGATGGCCGAGTCCAATCCCGGTGGCGAACTGCGTGCCATCGCCCGGCTCGACGACGAAGCGCCTCTGCCCGACGAATCCGCCACCTTCGCCGAGCTGGTCGGCGACGGCCAGATCGTCATCACCCTGGACCCCCGCGAGGGCAACCGCTATCAGGGCATCGTGGCGATCGAGGCCGACGATCTCGCCGGTTGCCTCGAGAACTACTTCGCTCGTTCCGAGCAGTTGGCCACCCGGCTGTGGCTGGCGGCCGACGGAAAGCGTGCCGGCGGCCTGCTGCTCCAGCAGCTGCCCGATGACAGCCGCAATCGCGACCCCGACGCCTGGGACAGGCTGGTGCATCTGGCGAGCACCGTGCGCGACGATGAGCTGCTGGGCCTGGCGCAGCGCGATCTGCTCTATCGCCTCTACCATGAGGAGACGACGCGCGTCTTCGACCCCAAGCCGCTGCATTTCGGCTGCACCTGCTCCCGCGAACGCATTGCCCGGGCGCTGCTCGGCCTGGGGGCCGAGGAGCTGCGTGATATTCTCGATGAGCAGAAGGCCGTGGACACCCAGTGCCACTTCTGCCACACCCGCTATCATTTCTCGGCGGCCGAGATCGAGGCGCTGATCGAGTCCCCGGATGCTGGCTCGCCGACCATGCATTGACGTGGATGCCGCCAGCCGCAATCGCAGTTGGCTCTGTCAAGGGGGCCGGGGACAGGTCGAAGAGGGGGGCCTACGCCATGGCCGGAAAGTGTTCCTTTCCATTTCGGCATTTCCGCCATCCATGGCGGTCAGATGGCGCAGGTAGTGCCCATGGAGGGGTTCACGGCGCCCCCTCGCAGGTCTGTCGACGGATCAGTCCCTGACGACAACCCGACAGCGACAGCGTGAGACGCCGCCTCGGCGTTTTGCCGATCGAGGCGGTTTGCCATCATAATGTAACGGCTCGTGCATCACTCCCGGACAAGAGGCGGCAAACGCCCGTGATGCACGATCGCTTTTTTGGCTAACGAGAGAGAATCGGCCCTCGAGGCCCAGGACACCCCATGACTACGAATTCCGCTGCTGCCCAGCCGACGGCGCGCCGCGCGAGCGTGCATACCAACCTTTGCGCTGCCGAACTCATCGAACGTGCCGTTGCCGAGGGGGAGGGGCGCCTTGCCACGAACGGCGCCCTGGTCGTCAATACCGGCGTGCGTACCGGCCGCTCCCCGGCGGACCGCTTCATCGTCGACGAGCCGTCCACCGCCGAGCTGATCGACTGGGGAAGCGTGAACCGGCCCTTCGATGCCGAGCGCTTCGACGCCCTCTGGGAGCGGGTCGAGGATTATCTGGCCGAGGGCGACAGCTATGTCTCCGAGCTGCATGTCGGTGCGGACCCCGAGCACTACCTGCCGATTCGCGTGACTACCGAGACCGCCTGGCACAATCTCTTCGCCCGCAACCTGTTCGTGCGTCCCGACGCCTTCAACCCCAAGGGCAAGAACGAGTGGACCATCCTCAACGCGCCACACTTCACCTGTGACCCGGTGCGTGACGGCACCAACTCCGATGGCGCAGTGGTCATCAACTTCGCGCGTCGGCGCGTGCTGCTGGCCGGCATGCGCTACGCCGGCGAGATGAAGAAGGCGATGTTCTCGGTGCAGAACTTCCTGTTGCCCGAGAAGGACGTGCTGCCCATGCACTGCAGCGCCAACGTCGGCGAGGACGGCGAGACCACGCTGTTCTTCGGCCTTTCCGGCACCGGCAAGACCACGCTGTCCGCCGACCCGGCCCGTTACCTGATCGGCGACGACGAGCATGGCTGGGGCGAGGGCACGGTGTTCAACATCGAGGGTGGCTGCTATGCCAAGTGCATCGACCTTTCGGAAAAGAACGAGCCGGTAATCTGGCAGGCGATCCGCTTCGGCACGGTTCTCGAGAACGTGGTGCTCGACGATCGCCGGGCGCCGGACTATGCCGACGACAGCCTGACGCAGAATTCACGCGCCGCCTATCCGCTCGAGCACATCGACAAGCGTGTGGCGGAAAACCGCGCCGGCGAGCCCAATGCGATCATCTTCCTGACCTGCGACATGAGCGGCGTGTTGCCGCCGGTGTCGGTCCTCTCCAAGGAAGCCGCGGCCTATCACTTCCTGTCCGGTTACACCGCCAAGGTGGGCTCCACCGAGATGGGCTCCTCGGCCGGTCTGGAAGCCACCTTCTCGACCTGCTTCGGCGCGCCGTTCTTCCCGCGTCCGGCCCGCGAATATGCCGACCTGCTGATCAAGCGCATCGAGGCCTTCGGCTCGCGGGTCTACCTGGTCAACACCGGCTGGACCGGCGGCAGCTACGGCCAGGGCGGTAGCCGTTTCAGCATTCCCACTACGCGCGGCATCATCAGCGCGGTTCAGTCCGGTGCGCTCAAGGATGTGGAGACCCGTCACGTCGACGGCCTCAATCTGGATGTGCCGGTCGCGGTGCCGGGCGTCGACTCGCGGCTGCTCGATCCGCGCGAGACCTGGGAAGACCCTGCCGCCTACGATCGGCAGCGTCAGGAGCTGGTGGCCAAGTTCGTCGAGAACTTCAAGAAGTTTGCCGGCGTCGACGAGGCGATCATCGCTGCGGGCCCGTCGCTCAACTGAGCCCCGCGTCGGTTCGCCAACGACCTCGCCGAGGGCGCGTCACCTGACGCGCCCTCGGCGTTTCCGTCCCCCGTCACTGCATCCATGGTGGTGTGCCCGGCGTACGCTGAAGGTGACGTGACGAACAATGAACGGAGGGACGTCATGCAACGACGGCATTTTCTGGGCCTGCTGGGCGTCGGCGGGCTGGCGGGGCTGCTGCCGGGCTGGGCGCTGGCGCGTCCCGCGCTGGACCTGAAACGGGGCGCCGATGTCGAGCCGCTGTCGCTCAGTGAGCAGGAGTGGCGCAAGCGCCTCAGCGAGGCGCAGTTCAAGATCCTGCGCGAGGCGGATACCGAACCGGCGGGCAGCAGTCCGCTGAATGCCGAGAAGCGCCGGGGCGAGTATCGCTGTGCGGGTTGTGATCTGACGCTGTTCACCAGCGACATGAAGTATGACTCGGGCACCGGCTGGCCGAGCTTTTTCGACCACATCCAGGGGCACCTGCTGACCCGGCTCGACTTCGTGCTGCTGATCCCGCGCACCGAGTACCACTGCGCCCGTTGCGGTGGGCATCAGGGCCATGTCTTCGAGGACGGCCCCGAGCCCACCGGACTGCGCTGGTGCAACAATGGACTGGCTCTGCGCTTCGTGCCGGCCGCGGCGAGCGGCTGATCGGCTAGAAGCTAAGCCAATCGTCGTCGGCCGATGAAGCTGTCGAGGTGCGGGCCGGAGCGGGCGCGGGTGCTTCCCGGCGAGGTGGCTTCAGACGAGGGGCTGGCGTTACATCAGGTGTCTGACCGCTCAGGCGGAAGGAAGCAAGAAGCGTATCGAGGCGCTCGGCCTGTTCGCGCATCTCGTTGGATGCCGCGCTGAACTGTTCGACCATGGACGCATTGTGCTGGGTCATGTTGTCTAGCTCGCTGACAGCAGTGTTGACCTGGCCGATGCCCTGGCTTTGTTCCCGGGCACCGGCGCTGATTTCGCCGATCACGTCGGTGACCTGCTCGATGCTCGAGACGATCTGTTCCATGGTCTTGCCGGTACGCTTGACCAGTGAGTTGCCGGACTGGGTACGGGCCACCGAGGTGTCGATCAGTTCGCGAATCTCTTTCGCCGCGTCGCTGGAGCGGCTGGCCAGTGTCCGCACTTCCTGAGCAACGACCGCGAAGCCGCGACCATGCTCGCCGGCGCGCGCCGCCTCCACCGAGGCATTGAGGGCCAGGATGTTGGTCTGGAAGGCGATGCCGTCGATCAGGGTAATGATTTCGCTGATTTCGGTGGCCGAGGTATCAATCTCGTCCATAGTGCGCTCGACCTGCTGCATCGCTTCGTGCCCCTGACGGGCAATATCGGCCGTCGAGTTGACCAGCTGATTGGCCTGCTGGGCGGCATCCGAGGTGTTGCTGACCGTCGCCGCAATCTGCTCCATCGATGCCGAGGTTTCCTGCAGGTTGGAGGCGGCCTGCTCGGTCCGTGAAGCGAGATCCACGCTGCCGCGGGCGATTTCTTCGGCTGCTGTGCTGACGCCCTGAGTGCTGCTGCGCACCGACTGCAGCGTCTTGTCGATATAGGCAATGAAAGCATCGAACTGGTTGGCCAGCTCCCCGATTTCGTCGCGCCGGGACGAGCCGATGCGCGCGGTCAGGTCGCCGTCGCCCTCGGAGATCTCCTTGATGCGCGCGGTGACGCGGCGGATTGCACGGGACATCATCAGCGGTCCGGCCAGGGCGACGAAGATGGCGGCCAGGCACACCGCCAGCGAGAACAAACCGGTGAACCATTGCAGCTTCTGGGTCATGGCCATCGAGGCCGCTTGAAGTTCCGTGATCTTGGCATCAGCTGCCTCACCGGCGCGATTGTAGAGCTTGCGCAGGGCGCCGAAAGCCGTCAGCGAGTCACCTTCGGAAAGGGCTCTGGCAGACTGGGCGTTGCCTGCCGCGTGCAGCTCAAGAACCCGGCTCGATTGCTGCGACCATGCATTGTAGCTTGCATCGAAAGATCCCAGTCCGGCGACGACGTCGGGGTAGTCGGCCATCAGCGTCTTGAAGCTCTGCACGCGATCGAAAGCCTGCTGGGCGTTCTCCCGATAGTCTTTGCGAGCGCTCTGCGTCTTGTCGCTGCCCGGCGCGGCGTTCAGGGCTTCCATCTCGGCCATGCGGGCCTGGTGGAGGTCGCGGTCGGCGTTGAGGATCGCCGAGACGGCCTTGTTGAACGTCGTGCTGAATTCGGTCATGCGGCTCTCGAGCTTCTCGATGACCCAGAAGTCGGCGGCGACGACGATCAATAGCGATAGTGCCACGCCGATGAAGGCGCTGCTGTACTTGACGCTGATACGGTGCATTTTCTTGAGCATGGGTTCACCCTCGGTAAGCTCGCGAGCCTTGCAGAGTCTGCTGGGTCGTTAAACGCCGCTTTATTCGTTCGTGATGCGAACGTTATCGGGCCGGCAATCGGTCGTCGATGTGATGAGCGCACTTGTCACAATTGTTTACATTCGTTGCCGCCTGCGCCCTCGCGCGGCTTTGTGGTACCTTGTCGCCACCCGTGGCGTCGGCCCTTCCGCCGGGCCTGACGCCGCCTCGGCGCGGCGCTCCCCGGGCCGCCCGGTGAACCTGTCAATGCAAGGATTCCATGGACGTTCAGACTTCGATCAATGCGCGTCTCGCCGAGGAGCTCGGCGTGCGTCCCGCCCAGGTGACCGCGACCGTCGAACTGCTCGACGGCGGCGCCACCGTTCCGTTCATTGCCCGTTACCGCAAGGAAGTGACCGGTGGTCTCGACGACGGCCAGCTGCGTCAGCTCGAGGAGCGGCTGCGTTATCGTCGCGAGCTCGAGGAGCGTCGCGCGAGCGTGCTGGCCAGCATCGACGAGCAGGGCAAGCTGACCGCGGCGCTGGCGGCGCAGATCGGCGAGGCCGACACCAAGCAGCGCCTGGAAGACCTGTACCTGCCCTACAAGAAGAAACGCCGCACCAAGGCGCAGATCGCCCGCGAGGCCGGGCTCGAGCCGCTGGCTGATGCGCTGCTGGCCGATCCGACGCTGGACCCGGAGCGCGAGGCCGCCGCCTATCTGCGCCCGGCGGAGGGTGACACGCCCGCCGTCGCCGATGCCAAGGCGGCGCTCGACGGCGCCAAGCAGATCCTCATGGAGCGCTTCGCCGAGGATGCCGAACTGGTCGGTGGCCTGCGCGAGCGCGTGTGGCAGGAGGGCGAGCTGCGCGCACGCCTCATCGACGGCAAGCAGCGCGAGGGCGCCAAGTTCGCCGACTACTTCGAGCACGACGAACCGCTCGCGAAGGTGCCGTCGCATCGGGCGTTGGCCATGTTCCGTGGCCGCAACGAGGGCGTGCTGGCGCTGACCCTGGCGCTGCCGGGCGAGGACGAGGCACCGGTGCATCCCGCCGAGGTGGCGATCGCTCGTCATGCCGGCATCGACCTGGCTGCCGAGGCGCCGGGACGCGCCGCCGATCGCTGGTTGCGCGAGGTGGTGCGCTGGACCTGGCGGGTCAAGCTTTACACGCACCTCGAGACCGAGCTGATGGGCCGGTTGCGCGAGCGCGCCGAAGGCGAGGCGATCGAGGTCTTCGCCGCCAACCTCAAGGATCTGTTGCTGGCCGCACCGGCCGGCCCCCAGGCCACCCTGGCCATCGACCCCGGTTTGCGTACCGGCTGCAAGGTGGCGGTGGTCGATGCTACCGGGCAGTACCTCGAGCAGGCGGTGATCTATCCGCATGCGCCCCAGAAACGCTGGGACGAGGCGCTGGCCACCCTCACCAGCCTGGTCGAGCGGCACGGCGTCACCCTGGTGGCGGTCGGCAACGGCACCGCCAGCCGCGAGACCGACAAGCTGGCCGGCGAGCTGGTCAAGCGTCTGGCGCCGCGTCGCCTGACCAAGGTGATGGTCAGCGAGGCCGGCGCCTCGGTATATTCCGCTTCCGAGCTGGCGTCCCGCGAGCTGCCGGATCTCGATGTCACCATCCGCGGGGCGGTCTCCATCGCGCGGCGCCTGCAGGACCCGCTGGCGGAACTGGTCAAGATCGAGCCCAAGTCGATCGGCGTGGGCCAGTACCAGCACGATGTCTCGCAGGTCCAGCTCTCGCGCAGCCTGGAGGCGGTCATCGAGGACTGCGTCAACGCCGTGGGCGTGGATCTCAACACCGCCTCGGCGGCGCTGCTCTCACGGGTCTCGGGGCTCAACCCGGGGCTGGCCGAGAACGTCGTCGCCCGGCGCAACAGCGAAGGGGCGTTTCGCGACCGCCGCGACCTGCTCGAGGTCAGCCGCCTGGGACCGCGCACCTTCGAGCAGTGCGCGGGCTTCCTGCGCATCATGAACGGCGACAACCCGCTCGATGCCAGCGCGGTGCATCCGGAAGCCTATCCGCTGGTCGCGCGCATCGCCGAGCGCAACGATCGCGACCTGGCGGGCCTGATCGGCGACAGCCGCTTCCTGCGCACGCTCAAGCCGGCGGACTACGTCGACGACACCTTCGGGGTGCCGACCATCACCGATATCCTCAAGGAGCTCGACAAGCCGGGTCGCGACCCGCGTCCCGAGTTCCGCGCCGCCGAGTTCCGCGAGGGGGTCGAGACGCTGAAAGACCTCGAGCCGGGGATGATCCTCGAGGGCAGCGTCACCAACGTGACCCACTTCGGCGCCTTCGTCGACATCGGCGTGCATCAGGACGGCCTGGTGCACATCTCGGCGCTGTCGGACACCTTCGTCGAGGACCCGCGCCAGGTGGTCAAGGCCGGCGACATCGTCAAGGTCAAGGTGATGGCGGTGGATGTCGAGCGCGGGCGGATCGGCCTGTCGATGCGTCTCCATGACCAGCCGGAGGCCGAGACCGGCCGAAAGGAGACGGGCGGCGAGAAGCCGGCGCGTCGCGGCAAGGGCGGCGGGCGACGCGGCCGCGGCGGCACGTCGGGCGGCCAGGCGTCGGGCGGGCAGATGGGCGCGCTGGGCGAGGCGCTGCTCAAGGCGCGTGACAAGACGCGCTGAGGCGGGCCGGAATGATTCGCCTTGAAACGGCTGTCTCCGGCACCATAATCTGAGATTTCACCGGCACGTCGGGCGTGCCGGCGGCGGTCTTCAACATGGGGTGTTCAACTTGTCCGAGCAATTCGTCAATGCCATCGCGAGTCTGCGTGGCGCGGCGCGCCGAGGCGCCCTGGGACGCCTGCGGCGGGGTATCGAGAAGGAAGGGCTGCGCGTCGACGCCGGCGGCCGGATCGCGCAGACGCCGCATCCCCGGGCGCTGGGGTCCAAGCTGACCCATCCGCACATCACCACCGACTATTCCGAGTCGCTGCTGGAATACATCACCCCGGTCTACTGCCGTCCCGAGGATGCGCTGGCGTTCCTCGCCGACCTGCACCGCTTTTCCTACCGTCACCTCGG
This sequence comes from Modicisalibacter sp., assembly GCF_055145905.1. Classification (NCBI taxonomy): domain Bacteria; kingdom Pseudomonadati; phylum Pseudomonadota; class Gammaproteobacteria; order Oceanospirillales; family Halomonadaceae; genus Modicisalibacter; species Modicisalibacter sp. The sequence continues at coordinate 11,556 of NZ_JBSREH010000044.1, forward strand.
TGACGAGCGGATCTGGCCGGCGAGCATGCCCGGTCGGCTCGACGGCAACGACAGCGTGCCGATCGCCGACTACGGCCCGTCCAATGTCGGCTTCATGAAGCATGTCTACCGCAAGGGGCTCGACGTGCGCTACGGGCGGATCATGCAGTCGATCGCCGGCGTGCACTACAACGTCTCGCTGCCCGAGGATTTCTGGCCGGTCCTGCAGGAGCTGGAAGGGGCGACGGACACGTCGCTGACCCATTACCGTTCGGCGCGCTACTTCGACATGATCCGCAACTTCCGCCGCAACAGCTGGCTGCTGCTCTACCTGTTCGGCGCGTCGCCGGCCCTGGATCGCAGCTTCTTGAGCGGGGCGGCGCCGAGCCATCTGCGTGCCCATGCCCGTCACACCCTGGTGTCGCCCTACGCCACCAGCCTGCGCATGTCCGATCTGGGCTACCAGAACAAGGTTCAGGCCCAGCTCAAGATCTGCTTCAACTCGCTGTCCAACTACGTCGGCACGCTGCGCCACGCCATCACCACGCCGTGGCCGGCCTATCAGCGGCTGGGTGTCAACGAGGGCGGCGACTGGCGCCAGCTCAATGCCAACATCCTGCAGATCGAGAACGAGTACTACAGCGACATCCGTCCCAAGCGCGTGGCGCGCCACGACGAGACGCCGTCCCAGGCGCTCGAGGCGCGGGGCGTGGAGTACATCGAGGTGCGCTGCCTCGACCTGAACCCCTTCCTGCCGCTGGGGATCGACGCGACCCAGATGCGCTTCCTCGACGTCTTCCTGATGTGGTGCCTGCTGGCCGAGAGCCCGTGGATTCCCGACGAGGAGTGCGACCGGCTGGACGACAACCGGCGCGCCGTGGTGGAGCAGGGGCGCAAGGCCTCGCTGGCCCTGGCCGTCGACGGTCGCGAGCAGCGCCTGGCCGACCGCGCGGCGGCGATCTTCGCCGAACTGCGCGAGGTGGCCGAGCTGCTGGACATCAACGAGGAGAGCGATGTGCATGTCGCGGCGCTGTCGGCCCTCGAGCCGTTGCTCGACAATCCCGAGCACACCCCGTCGGGGCGGCTGCTGGGCGAGCTGGAAACCAGCGGCAGCGACTTCGTCGAGCATGTGCTGGGGCTGGCCGATGCCCAGGCCGAGCAGTTCCGGGCCGAGCCCATGGACCCGGCGCGGGAGGCCCTGTTCAACGAGCTCAGCGAGACCTCGCATCAGCAGCAGGCGGATATCGAGGCGGCCGAGACCCGGGACTTCGCGGCCTTCCTCGACAGCTACTTCGCGCGGGCCCGCGAGTCGCGACCCACGCCCACCTCGTAACGCAGACGGCGGCCCCGGCGGGTCGCCCCGAATCATGGAGTGATCCGCATGCCCGTCAGCCTGCGCCGCCTGTCGGTGCGCCAATGGAGTCTCGCCGGTCTGGTCTTCTGTGCCCTGATGATGGCCGTCGCCCTGGCCCTGCAGTATGTCGCGGGGCTGGAGCCGTGCCCGCTGTGCATCCTCCAGCGCATCGCGGTGATCACCGCGGCCGGGGTCTTCCTGGTCGCCGCGATCCACAACCCGCGCGGCTGGGGTGGCCGAGTCTACGGCGTGCTGGGCCTGCTGGCGGTGGGTGGCGGCATCGCCGTCGCCGGCCGGCATGTCTGGCTGCAGTCCCTGCCCCCCGATCAGGTGCCCAGCTGCGGGCCGGGGCTGGATTACATGCTCGAGGTGCTGCCGCTGTGGGACGTGCTCTCCCGGGTGCTGTCGGGGTCGGGCGAGTGCGCCACCATCGACGGCTACTGGTGGGGCCTGACGTTGCCGCAATGGACGCTGATCGGCTTCGCGGTGCTGGCCCTGGTGCCGCTCGGCCTGCTGCTGATGCCGCGTCGCCCCCGCGTCGCCTGAGCCCGCCTCGTCACCGCGAGCCCACGGGCTCGCGGTCCTCCCTTCTCCCCACGGCCGTCTTTTCGTACCTGTCGGCTCACCTGCACCTTTAGTCGCAGGCGAGGTGTCGCAAGCTGTCGGCAGCCGCGCCGTGATGTGCCAATAAAATCCCTTTAATCAGTCGGTTGGCTTTCCCCTTCCGGCGCTGTCGCGTGGCCGCGACGCTCGGGGGAGGCAGGGAACATTTTGTCGCCCGGGTATTTTGGTATACGGTTTAGTCTGTTTATTGTGTACAAATAATCCAACAACACAACGGACCCGTAGCGCATGAACTCCGCGAGCCAACGTCAGTCGGTTTTCGACTTCCACGGCAAGCCGCCGCTTCTCAAGGCCTTGCCGCTCTCTCTCCAGCACATCCTGGCCATGATCATGGGCACGGTGACGGTGCCGATCATCGTCGTCGGCGCCGTGGGCGCCTCGCTGGCGGACAAGATGGCGCTGATCCAGATCTCGCTGATCTTTTCCGGCGTCTCCACGCTCATCCAGCTCTATGCCATCGGCCGTTTCGGGGCCCGCCTGCCGGCGATCTTCGGGGTGGGCTTCGCCTATGTGCCGACGCTGACCGCGGTGGGCGCGCAGTACGGGCTGAGCGGCATTCTCGGGGCGCAGATCGCCGGGGGCGTGGCGATGATGGGGGTGGGGCTGTTCACCCGCCACCTTCGCCAGTGGTTCCCGCCGGTGGTCGCCGGGGTCGTGGTGCTGGTGATCGGCCTGTCGCTCTACGACATCGCCATCAACTACATGGCCGGCGGCGTGGGCAGCGCCGACTTCGGCGCCCCGGTCAACTGGTTCCTGGCACTGGCCACCTTGCTGGTGGTGTTGTTCGTCTCGCAGTTCTGCCAGGGCTTTCTCAAGCTGGCCTCGATCATCTGCGGCATCGGTGTCGGCTACGGAATGGCGCTGGCGCTGGGGCGGGTCGACTTCACGCCGGTGCTGAACGCGCCCTGGTTCACCCTGCCGCAGCCGCTGAGCTTCGGCCTGTCGTTCCACGGCCCGGCGATGGTGTCGATGGTGATCATCTGCGTCATCAACTCGGTGCAGACCATCGGCGATCTCTCCGCCACCACGGTCGGCGGCATGAATCGCGAGCTCGAGACTCACGAGCTCTACGGCGGCCTGCTGGGCAACGGCCTGTGCACGGCGCTGGGCTCGTTCTTCGGCGCCTTGCCGACCTCCTCGTACAGCCAGAACGTGGGCATCGTCGCCATGACCAAGGTGATCAGCCGTTATGTGCTGGCGCTGGCGGCGTTGTTCATGCTGGCGGCGGGATTCGTGCCCAAGTTCGGGGCGCTGATGACCACCATCCCGCTGCCGGTGCTGGGCGGGGCGACGGTCATGGTCTTCGGCATGATCACCGTGACCGGGATTCGCCTGATCACCAAGGACGAGATGTCCTCGCGCAATATCACCATCGCCAGCCTGGCGCTGGCGCTGAGCATGGGCGTCTACGCGGTGCCGGAATCGATCGCCCGGTTTCCGGAGGTCGTGCAGCTGGTGATCGGCGGCTCGCCGATCGTGATCGCGGCGCTGGTGGCGTTCACGCTCAACGTCATCCTGCCGCGCCGCTCCCTGGCCGACGAGGAGGCCGAGCGCGAGGCGGTCGAGGCGCGACTGAGCGAAGGTTGATGTCCCGCAAGGGATGGCTCCGACGGGGTGGCAAAGGATTGACAGCTGACGCCGTTGGAGTGACGCTGGACCCTCGCTGCCGGACGACGACACAGGGAGGCGACCGATGCTCGAAGACTGCAAGACCGCCCAGGAGCACTGGGGTGGCGTCCACCGCCTGATCGACCGCTGGCTCGAGGAGCGACGGACGATGCTGGGCGTGTTCACGGAGCTGCGCCAGGCCTGCGAGGTGGACCCCGAGGCGATCGGCAAGTCGCAGATCGATCGGTTCAGCGAACTGCTGATGGACTACATCAGCGCCGGACATTTCGAGATCTACCCCCAGCTTCGCGAGGAGGCCCGGCACTTCGACGACGAGGCGGCGCTGGCCCTGGCCGGCCAGCTGCTGGAGCGCCTCGAGATGTCCACCGCGATGGTGCTGGATTTCGATCGCGACTTCTCGACGCCGACGCGTTGCCAGCATTTCGCCTCGCGTCTGCCCGCCTGGCTCCAGCGGCTCGACCGCGGTCTCTCCGAACGCTTCTCGCTCGAGGATCGGCTGATCGCCCGGCTGCACGCCGCGCACTCCCCGCAGCCGGCCTCGGGCGTGGCACCCCGCGCCACCCTGTAACGGCCGTCGTCACGCGGCAGTGATCGCGCCTCGCCGAAGGACTCGACGAGGCGCGCCGACTTCCCCCTTCCTGCCCCTTCTTACTTGCGACGCCACCGCGCGCCCAGGCGTGCCCCGAGTTCCAGCATGCAGGGCGTGAGCAGCAGTGTCAGCCCGGTGGCGAAGGCCAGGCCGCCGGCGATCGCGCTGGAGAGCTGGGTCCACCACTGGGTCGAGGGGGCGTGCCAACCCAGGCTCGGCGTCAGCAGGTCGACGTTGACCCCCAGCACCATGGGGATCAGCCCCAGGACGGTGGTGATCGCGGTGAGCAGCACCGGGCGCAGCCGCCGGCAGCCGGCTTCCAGCGCCGCCTGACGCGCGGGCAGCCCGTCGCCGCGCAGCTGGTTGTAGGTGTCGATCAGCACGATGTTGTTGTTCACCACGATGCCGGCCAGGGCGATGATGCCCATGCCCACCATGACGATGCCGAAGGGCTGGGCGTTGAGCAGCAGGCCCAGCAGCACGCCGGCGGTCGAGAAGACGATCGCCGAGAGCACCAGGGCGGTCTGGTAGAGGCTGTTGAACTGGGTGACCAGGATGATCGTCATCAGGAACAGGGCGACGCCGAAGGCGCCGACCAGAAAGCGGCTGGTCTCGGCCTGGTCCTCGCGCTCCCCGGCCAGGTTGGCACGCACCCCCTCGGGCAGCTCGGCCAGGCTCGGCGCCAGGGCGCGCAGTCGTTCGTCGACCTGGCGACCGGGCTGCACGTCGGCCTCCAGGGTGATGGCGCGGTGGCCGTCGATGCGGTGCAGGATGCCGACCTTGGGGGCCGGAGTGAGCCGCACGAACTGACGGATCGGCAGCTGGCCCCGGTTGGTATGCACGGTCAGGCGTTCGAGCTGGTCGAGGCTGCGCCGTACCGCCGGCAGACGGACCCGGATGTCCACCTCGCCGTCCACCTCGGGCGGCCGGTAGGTGGCCAGGGGCAGGCCGTTGGTGACCAGCTGTACGGCGCTGCCGATGGTCGCCACGTCGGCACCGAAGCGGGCCGCCGCCTCGCGATCCACCTCGATGCGCCACTCCACGCCCGGCAGGCTGCGATTGTCCTGAATGTCCCGGAAGCCGCCCAGGCGCTGCATGGCCGTGCGCAGCTGTTCCACGGCCGCGTCCAGTGTGTCCGGCTGGCGGCCGGTCAGCTCGATCTGGATCGGCTTGCCGCTGGTCGGGCCGCGCTCCTGCTCCTGAAACGCCAGGCGCACGCCGGGCAGGTCGCGGGTGCGCGCGGCCATGTCGTCGAGAATGGCACCGGCGGAGCGCCGCTTGTCCCAGTCGATCAGCGAAAAGTTGAGCTGGCCGATCACGTCGGCGGCCATGCGGGTGTCCGGCGCGGCGAAGGAGCGCGCATAGAGCGCGTCGATTTCGGGCATGCCGGCGACCCGGGCCTCGACACGACGCACGATGGCGTCCTTTTCGTCCACCGACAGGTCGCCTCGGGCGTGCACCAGAATCTGCGCGTTGTCGGGTTCCACCTCGGGAAAGAACACCACGCCATGATTGAAGCGTGCATAAGCGGCGTAGATCACGGCCATGATGCCCAGGGCGCCGAGCAGCGCCAGGCCCGGGCGAGCCAACAGGCGGTCGAGGAGTCGGCGATAGAGCCGGGCGCCGACGTGCAGGCTTTCGCGGGTGGCGGGCGCATTCCGGCGGCGCAGCAGGTTGCCCAGGGTGGGCAGGAAGATCAGGGCCATCAGCAGCGAGGCCAGCAGGCACAGCACCACGGTGGCGGGCAGGTATTTCATGAACTCGCCGACCACGCCGGGCCAGAACAGCAGCGGCACGAACACCGCCAGGGTGGTGGCGGTCGAGGCGATCACCGGCCAGGCCATGCGTCCGGCGGCTCCCGCCCAGGCGTCCCGCGATGACGAGCCCCGGGCGAGGTTGTAATCGGCCTGCTCGCCGACCACGATGGCGCCGTCCACCAGCATCCCGGCGACCAGGATCAGGGCGAACAGCACGACGATGTTGAGGGTGTAGCCGATGCTCCAGATCAGCAGGATGCCGGTCAGAAAGGCGCCGGGAATGGTCAGGCCGATCAGCAGCGCCGAACGCAGGCCCATGGTGGCGAGAATCACGATCAGCACCAGCACCACCGCGGTCAGCACGTTGTTGAGCAGGTCATCGAGCAGGGAGACGACGGTGGTGGACTGGTCCATGATGGTGCGCAGCTGCAGGGTATCCGGCAGGCTGGGCCGGGCCTCGTCGAGCACGGCGTGGACGGCCCGGCTCGTGGCGATGATGTTGGCCCCGGCGCGCTTGGCGATCTCCAGCACGACGGCGGGCTGGCCGTCGATCCGGGCATAGCCCTGCGGGTCCTTGAAAGTACGATGAATGACCGCGACGTCGCCGAAGGTGACCACCCGGTCGCCGTCCACCTTGATCGGCATGGACAGCAGGTCGTCGAGGTTCTCGATCAGCCCGGGCACCTTGATCGCCAGGCGGCCGGCGCCGTTGTCGATGCTGCCGGCGGCGACCAGGCGATGATTGCGCGAGACCAGGTTGAACAGGGTGTCGAAGTCGATGCCGTAGCCGGCCAGTACCTGCGGGTCGACGACGATTTCCATCAGGTCCTCGCGCTCGCCGGCGATATCGACGTCGAGTACCTGCGGCAGCCCTTCGATGGCGTCCCGGAGGCCACGCGCCGCCAGCATCAGCTCGCCGGCGGAGAGCGGGCCGGAGAGTCCCACCGAGAGCACTGGAAACCGCGAGACGTTGACTTCCATCACCCGCGGTTCATCGGCCTCATCGGGCAGCGAGCTGCGGGCGATATCGACCTTTTCACGCACGTCGGCCAGCGCCTGGCGCGGGTCGAAGCCGGCATCGAACTCCAGGGTGATCGAGGCATAGCCCTCGGCCGCCTGGGCGGTCATCTTGCGTACGCCCTCGATGGCCTGCAGTTCCTGCTCCATGGGGCGTACCAGCAGGCGTTCGGCGTCTTCCGGGCTGACGCCCTCGAGTGTCAGCGACACGTAGATGGTGGGGATCGTGACGTCCGGGTTAGCCTCCTTGGGGATGGCCAGGTAGGCCACGCCGCCGCCGATCAGCAGGAAGAGCAGCACCAGCAGGGTGGTCCGGGTGCGGTCGATGGCGGCGTCGATCCAGCGGCGCATCAGGAGCCCTCGGGGGTGTCGGCGGGGACGGGGGTCACCCGCTGGCCGGCCTTGACGAAACCGCCGCCCAGCGTGATCAGCCGCACCGGATCGGGCAGGCCGCCGACCCAGGCGTGCTCGGCATCGGCGCTGATCAGCTCGACGGGGCGAAAGCGTACGCGATTATCGGCGTCGACGGTCTTCACCCCCAGACGGCCCTGCTCATCGAGCACCAGCCGGGCCGGCGACAGGCGGTGCGCCGGTCGGGGCGGCAGGGAAAGGGTCAGGGTGGCGCTGGCCCCGGCGACCCGCCAGCCTTCGGGGTTGGGCACGTCGGCTTCCAGGGCGAAGCGCCGAGTGGCCTCGTCGGCCTCGCTGGCCACGAAGCTGATTCGCCCCTCGAGGTGGCGGCCGTCGAGCAGGGCGAGACGCACGGGCATGCCGGCCGCAATGTCGGCGGCGCGCTGCTGCGGCAGCCAGGCGGTCGCCTTCAGGTGGCCGACATCCACCAGCCGGCCCAGCGTCTCGCCGACCTCGACGTAGGCCCCGGGGTCGATGTCGAACCGCTCGAGCGTTCCCGCGAACGGCGCGTCGATGCGGGTATCGGAGAGTGACTCCTGCAGGGTGGCCAGCGTGGCCTGACTGGCGGCCAGCTTGCTCTTCAGCCGCAGCAGTTCGTTGTTCGAGACCAGCTCGCGCCCGCGCAGCTGGCGCGCGCCCTCCAGCTCGGCGCGGGCCAGCGCCAGATCGGCCCGGGCCTGCTCGAGGCGGGCGGGCAGGTCGCCGGCGTCGAGGGTCGCCAGACGATCACCGGCGTCGACCCGGTCGCCCTGGGCGTGCGGCAGCGCCTCGACCCGTCCGGCGCGCCGCGCGCGCAGGACCACGCTGCGGCGAGGCTCGAGCTGGCCTTCCAGAATGACCTGCGGGGCATGGGGTTCGGCGTGTGACAGGCGAACCTCGACGCGGGGTGCCTCGGCGGTGGTCGTCTCGGTGGCGGAAGCGGGCGGTGTGTCGCGGAAATGCCGGCTGTCTCCGAAGGCGAGCCAGAGCAGCAGACCCAGGCTCAGCAGCAGCGCCAGCCAGGCGGGAGAGAGCATCGCTCGTATGCGCATGACGGGATCCTGGTAAGGCCAAGCGGCGGCCACATGACAGACCGCCCCGGCGCGAACGTCGAGGCGGTCAGTCTAACAGGTGGCGGAAGGCCCGAAAGCCTCCCGCCTGTCGGTAGGGATCAGCAGGCCGGTTCGGCCTCGGCGGGCGCACTGGCGGCCGTCCGGCGCGTGCGAAGCCCCAGGGCTTCATCACTGGCGGCACGGATGCGGCGCAGCAGGGCGGCATCACCGGCCAGGGCGTCGGCCCGGGCGGGGACCAGCCGCTGCAGCCGTGCCCGCCACTCGGGCGAGGCGAACTTCTCGGGGAAGCAGCGCTCGACCAGTTCCAGCATGATCGAGGTCGCCGTCGAGGCACCCGGGGAGGCGCCGAGCAGCGCGGCCAGCGAGCCGTCGCCGGCGGTGACGATCTCGGTGCCGAACTGCAGGACGCCACCCTTCTGCGGATCCTTCTTGATGATCTGCACGCGCTGGCCCGCCACTTCCAGCCGCCAGTCGCCGGGCTCGGCCGACGGGTAGAAGGCGCGCAGCTCCTCGACCCGCTCCTCGTGGGACAGCCGTACCTGATCGACCAGGTACTTGACCAGGCTGGCGTTGTGGCGGGCCACCGACAGCATGGGGCTGAGGTTGGACTTGCTGACCGACTTGACCAGATCGAAGACCGAGCCGTTCTTGAGGAACTTGGTGGTGAAACCGGCGAAGGGGCCGAACAGCAGCGAGGGCTTGCCATTGACGTGGCGCCGGTCGAGGTGCGGGACCGACATCGGCGGGGCCCCGATGGCGGCCTTGCTGTAGACCTTGGCCTGGTGACGCGAGACGATCTCCGGGTCGTCGCAGCGCAGCCATTGCCCGCTCACCGGGAAACCGGCATAGCCACGTCCTTCGGGGATGCCGCTCTTCTGCAGCAGGCGCAGCGAGGCGCCGCCGGCACCGAGGAACACGAAACGCGAGCGCAGCTCGCGGCGGTCACCGTTGCCGAGATGAATCGTCAGGGTCCAGGTGCCGTCGGCATTGCGCTCGAGGTTCTTGATGGTCTGGCCGGTGCTGACGCGCACCCGGTCGTTGTCCACGGCATGCAGGCGTGCCAGCAGCTGGTCGGTCAGCGCACCGAAGTTGACATCGGTGCCGCCCTCGGCCCAGGTGGCCGCCACCGGTTCTGCCGGGTCGCGGTCGGCCATCAGCAGCGGCGCCCACTCGGCGATGGTGCGGGCGTCCTGCGTGTAGTGCATGCCCTCGAAGCAGTGGTGCTGGGTCAGCGTCTCGTGGCGGGTCCGCAAGAAGCGCACGTTGTCCTCGCCACGCACGAAGCTCATGTGCGGGACAGGGGTGAGGAAGCCGGCGGGGTCGCCGAGATTGCCCTGCGAGGCGAGGTGGCTCCAGAACTGCTTGGATTCCTCGAAGAGGGTGTTGATGCGAATGGCCTTGGCAATGTCGACATCGCCATCGGCGGTCTCGGGCGTGTAGTTGAGTTCGCAGAGGCCGGCGTGGCCGGTTCCGGCGTTGTTCCAGGCGAACGAACTCTCGCTGGCCGTGGAGTCGAGTCGCTCGATGATCTCGATGCGGGCGTCGGGCTCCAGCTCGTGAAGGAGTGTCGCCAGCGTCGCGCTCATGACACCGGCCCCTACCAGTACGCAATCAACCGTCTCGTCCATAGTGGATATCAGCCCTTTGGCGATTCAGATGACGGGATTATATCATATTGCAATGCAAAAACGACCGGCGCAGAAGGGATGTATTATGCTGGGAGGCCTTTCCATAAGGGAAAGGTTTGTTCGGGATGAGCGAAGAAGCCCGTCTTCCCAGGCACTTATATTTAGTCTGCGAACATTTTGCGCGTAGTCCTGCGCCGGGTTTCAGGAGCATTTTCAGTCATCGCAGGCTGATGATCCGCCAGCCCCGCTCCCGGGCGACCTCGGCGAGGGCGGCATCGGGGTCGACGGCGACGGGGTGATCGACGCGCTCCAGCAGGGGGATGTCGTTGTGCGAGTCGCTGTAGAACCAGGCGTCGTCCAGGGTGACGTCGCGGGTGGCCAGCCACTGCTCGAGCCGGGTGATCTTGCCTTCGCGGAAGCTGGGCACGCCGCTCACGCGGCCGGTATAGCGTCCCCCGGCGGTTTCCGGTTCGACGGCGATCAGCTCGTCGACGCCCAGGCGGCGGGCGATGGGGCCGGTGATGAAGCGGTTGGTGGCGGTGATGATCAGCAGGGTGTCGCCCCGTGCCCGATGGCGGGCCAGCAGTTCCTCGCCCCGGGGCAGGATGTGCGGTTCGATCTTGCTGGCCATGAACTGCTGGTGCCAGGCGGCCAGCTGCTCCGGACTGTGCTCGGCCAGCGGCTTGAGCGCCAGGGCCAGGTAGGCGTGGATGTCCAGGGTGCCTTCCTGATAGGCCGCCAGGAAGCGTTCGTTGGCCTCGCGGTAGCTGATCGGGTCCACGGCGCCCTGTTCCACCAGGAACTCGCCCCAGGCATGGTCGCTGTCGATGCCCAGCAGCGTATTGTCGAGATCGAAGATGGCCAGGCTCAATGCGCTCTCCTCAGGTCTGGTTGGTCGCTCATCGGGCGGGTGGCGAAAAGGCGGCGGCGATTATTGCAGAACTCCGACAGGCTTGCACATCGCGGCGCCGCCAAGCGTGTATTGATGCGCTTTCAGCGTTTGTGGAAGAATGGCAGCAATACTGGATTTCATAAGGTGAAGCCCGTGATCGACGCTGACGGCTTCCGCCCCAATGTTGGCATCATCATCGCCAACCCGGAGGGCCAGCTGCTGTGGGCGCGTCGGGTGGGGCAGAACGCATGGCAATTCCCTCAGGGGGGCATCAAGGCCTACGAGACACCGCAGCAGGCGCTCTATCGCGAGCTGGAAGAGGAAATCGGCCTCACGCCCGATGACGTCGAGGTGCTGGCCTGTACCCGAGGGTGGTTGCGCTATCGTCTACCCCGACGCATGGTCCGTACCCAATCGCGTCCGGTGTGCATCGGTCAGAAGCAGAAGTGGTTTCTGCTCAAGATCCGCTGTCAGGACAACCGCATCTGCATGGATACCACGGCCAAGCCGGAGTTCGATGGCTGGCGCTGGGTCAGCTACTGGTATCCGCTGGGGCAGGTCGTGCCCTTCAAGCGCGAGGTCTATCGGCGCGCGCTGCGCGAACTCGCGCCCCGGGTGCAGCGCCTGGCCCGGGGGGGCGGCTGACATGCGGCCGCTGTCACACCGACAACAAGAAGAATGCTCATGCTCGATGTACTACGTCGTATCGTCCAGGAGGTAAACGGCGCGCGCAGCCTGGATGCCGCGTTGGCCACCATGGTCCGGCGGATCCGCAAGGCCATGCATACCGACGTGTGCTCCATCTACCTCTTCGACGCCGCTCAGGACCGCCTGGTCCTGATGAATACCATCGGCCTGCGCAGTCAGGCCGTTGGGCATGTCAGCCTGCGCCTGGGAGAGGGCCTGGTGGGCCTGGTCGGCCAGCGCGAGGAACCGCTCAACCTCGAGGACGCCCCGTCCCATCCCGGTTTCCGCTATTTCGAGGAAACCGGCGAGGAGCGCTTTTCCAGCTTTCTGGGGGTGCCGGTCATCCACCAGCGCCGGACGCTGGGCGTGCTGGTGGTGCAGCAGCAGGAAAAGCGTCGTTACGACGAGGGCGACGAGGCCTTTCTGGTGACCATGGCGGCCCAGCTGGCCGGGGTGCTGGCGCATGCCCTGGCGACCGGCACGCTCAACCGGCCGACCCGCACTCCCGGCATGGCGACCTTCACCGGCGTGGCGGCCTCGCCCGGCATGGTGATCGGCGAGGCGCGGGTGATCGCGCCGCCGGCCGACCTGGACAGCGTGCCGGACCTGGTACCCACGGATACCGACTATGAGATCCGCCGTCTGGGCGAGGCGATCGAGCGGGTGCGCGGCGAAATTCGTGCGGCGGGCGCGCGCCTGTCGAGCCGTATTCCCAGCCAGGAGCTGGCGCTGTTCGATGTCTACGAGCAGATGCTGGCGGATGCCGCCCTCGGTCAGGAGGTGGAGAAGCGCATCCGCGAAGGGCAGTGGGCGCCGGGCGCACTGGCCGACGTGGTGCGCCGGCATGCTCAGTATCTCGAGCGGGTCGACGATGACTACCTGCGCGAGCGGGCGGCCGATGTCCGTGATCTGGGACGGCGGGTGCTGGCCCACCTGCAGCAGGAGACCAGCGACGGGCCCCACGAATACCCCGAACAGTGCATCCTGGTCGGCGACGAACTGAGCGTGACCATGCTCGGCGAGGTACCCCGCGAGCGCCTGGCCGGGCTGGTGTCGCTGAAGGGCTCGAGCACCTCGCACGTGGCGATTCTGGCGCGGGCCATGGGCATTCCCACGGTGCTGGGCATGGTCGACCTGCCGTTGCCCAGGCTCAACGGGGCGCCGGTGATTCTCGACGGGCATCGCGGACGGCTGTTCGTGCGCCCCGAAGAGGATCTGATCGGACATTACCGCAAGCTGATCGACGAGGAGCGGGCGCTGGCCGAGGTGCTCGAGCACGAGCAGCATCTGCCGAGCGTCACGCCGGATGGACACACCATGCCGCTGATGGTCAACACCGGACTGGCGGTCGACGCGGTGGCATCGCTCAAGCCGCGCATCGCCGGGGTCGGACTGTATCGCACCGAAGTGCCCTTCATGATCACCGAGCGCTTCCCCGGGGAGCAGGAGCAGTCGCGACTCTATCGCGACCAGCTCGAGGGCTTCGCGCCGCTGCCGGTAGTGATGCGCACGCTGGACATCGGTGGCGACAAGGATCTGCCGTACTTCCCCATCCACGAGGCCAATCCCTTCCTCGGCTGGCGGGGGATCCGGGTGACGCTCGACCACCCCGAGGTGCTGATGGTGCAGTTGCGCGCCATGCTGCGCGCCTCCGTCGGGCTGGACAACCTGCGCATCATGCTGCCGATGATCACCAACGTCGACGAGGTCGACATGGCCCTGCGGCTGCTTGATCGGGCGCTCAAGGAGCTCAACGAGGAGGGGGTGTCGATCCGGCGGCCCGAGGTCGGGGTGATGATCGAGGTGCCGGCGACCCTCTACCAGCTGGGCGCGCTGGCCGAACGGGTCGACTTCTTCTCGGTAGGCAGCAACGACCTGACCCAGTATCTGCTGGCGGTGGACCGCAACAACCCGCGAGTGGCCGACCTCTACGATGCCTGCCATCCCGCGGTGCTGTCGGCGCTGGCGCAGCTGGCGGCGGAATCCCGGCGCCTCGAGATGCCGGCCACCGTGTGCGGCGAACTGGCCGGTGACCCGTGCGGGGCGCTGCTGCTGACCGGCATGGGCTTCGTCGGGCTGTCGATGAACGCCCCCAGCCTGCCCCGGGTGCGGGCGGCCATCCGGCGGGTGCCGCTGTCCGATGCCCAGGCGCTGGTCGACGAGACCCTGGGCCTGCCGACCGCCAGGGCGGTGCGCGCCCACCTGATCGAGCGCTTCGCCCAGTGGCAGTTGACGCATCTGCTGCCGCCGCGCGACGAACAAGAACGCTGAGCCGACGTGCCGGGGCTACCGGGCGCGGTGCAGTCGCTCGGTGGGCAGGTGCTCGGTGTGGGTGTCTTCCTCGCGCCCCAGGGGGCCGAAACGACGCTCGACCAGCGTCAGCTCGCCCGTGGCGCGCCATTCCACCAGCGTCGTGGCGCGCGTGCCGTAATCGCGGCCGAGGATGAAGGGCGCCGACAGCCAGCGTTCCCGCTCCAGCCCCACGCCGGTGTCCGGCAGTTCGGCGTCCGGTGCCTGGCGGGTATCGGCCATCAATGCCCAGGCCCGGTGTTGAAACGTCTCCCACGGGGCGTCGTGCAGGGCGCTCACTCCGTGCCGCACGCGGCACAGCTTGGGCCAGGGGGTGTCGAGACTGGCGTTGGAGACGCCGTGCACGCCGGGCGCCACGCGCTGCAGGCGCGTTTCGTGACGGCCGTGGTGCACATGCCAGAGCGTCTCGCCGTCGCTGACCAGCAGGTTGAAGCCGGCGTAGGCCCCGGCCTCGTGATCGGCCAGGCGTGACAGCCAGGCCGGCAGGGACGGGCTTTCCAGTGCCTCCCGCACCAGATGTCCGCGGCTGGGGGCATTCGGCGGCGGGGAAAACCCCGGATCCCGGACATTGGTCAAGGCCGCCAGACGCCCGCCGACCCGAGCCGCCAGCCAGGTACCGCCGGCTTCCAGGTCACGGCCGCCGACGATGCCCGGGGCGTCCTCCCAGGGGGCCAGCGGCGCGCTGGGGCGATCGTGGCGTTCATCGCGGTTGGCTGCCAGACGCAAGGGCACGGCGTCGCGCGGACGCCAGTCGAGTACGATCAGGCACATGGCATCTCTCTTTGAAGGCTCGGGGTCATGACAGCCCGGTGATCGGCAACGTAAACTCGGACCATTGTCGACGGCAGGGAAGCGGATGCAAGACCTCGAAGCGGACCGCAGGCAACAGCGATGCGCCGGTCGTCGCCCCTGGTGGCCGGGGGCGGCGTGGGCCCTGTCGTGCCTGCTGGGGGCGCTGGGCGTGGCGCGTTTCCTGCCGGTCTCGACACTCTGGGTCGTCATCGTCGGCGGATGGGTCTGGCTGGTGGGCGGCCTGTTGCTGATGCTGGGCTTCTGCGGGCTGCCGCGTGAGCACTGCCGGGTCGTGATGGGACGGCGATTGCGACGCCTGGCCGACGTGCTCGAGAGGGCGGAGCGTCCCTCGGGCCTGGCGTCCGAAAAGCCGGGCGGGGCGCCGGCCGATGCGACTCGGCCGCGTGGCGGTGTTGCGCATCGCCGAATGCTGCAACAGTGCGTCCGGGAGCGGGATCGGGCCCGCGAAGAGGCGGAACTGCTGATGCGTTACCTGCGTCAGGTGCGTCGCGAGCTGGAAGCGCTGGAAGGGTGGTCGCCGGAGGTGGAAGCCGGGGCGGAGCGTCGCCTCGCGGACGTGCTGGCGTTGCTGCGGCAGTTCGATGGGCCGGACGGCCCGCGCGAACTGGCCCGCACGGATGGCGAGCCGCCGCGGGTGCTGATCGTCGACGACGGTCCCGTGAATGCGGCGCTGGCCCGGCGCGTGCTGGGCGCGGAAGGCTTGCAGGTCGATATCACCGCCGATGGCGAGGCGGCCCTGGCCCTGATGCAGCAGCACGATTACGCCCTGGTATTCATGGACATCTTCATGCCCACGCTCGACGGGGTGGAGACCAGCCGCCGCTGGCGCGCGCTGGAGCGCGAACGCCGGGCGGTGCCGAGCATCCTGATCGCGCTGACGGCCAATGCCAGCGAGGCGGATCGCCAACGCTTCTTCGCCGCCGGCATGGATGATTACCTCGCCAAGCCGTATCGTCCCCAGGCGCTGGTCGAGCGTGTGCATCGCTGGCTGCCCGGCCGATGGCCGCACGATCCCAGCGTTCCATGATCCCCTTTTCACCCTTGTTCAGGAATCATCATGCTTGAGTATCCGCAAATCGATCCCATCGCTGTGGCGCTGGGTCCGCTGAAGGTCCACTGGTACGGGCTGATGTATGTGGTGGGGTTCGTCGGCGCCTGGTGGCTGGGACGGCGGCGTGCCGCCCGGGTCGGCCTGACCGCCGATGATATCGGTGACTTGCTGTTCTATGGCGCGCTGGGGGTCGTGCTGGGCGGCCGCCTGGGCTATGTGCTGTTCTACGGCTTCGAGCGGCTGGCCAGCGACCCCCTGTGGATCTTCCAGGTCTGGGATGGCGGCATGAGCTTCCATGGCGGGCTGCTCGGGGTGCTGATCGCCGCGGCGCTGTTTGCCCGCAAGCATCGCCTGGCGTTCTTCCAGCTCACCGATTTCATCGCGCCGCTGGTACCGATCGGTCTGGGGGCCGGGCGCATCGGCAACTTCATCAACGCCGAGCTGCCGGGTCGGGTCAGCGATGTGCCCTGGGCGATGGTGTTTCCCGGCGGTACCCAGCCGCGCCACCCCTCGTCGCTCTACGAGTTCGCGCTGGAAGGCGTCGTGCTGTTCACCGTGCTCTGGCTGGTGTCGCACCAGCCGCGTCGGCGGGGTATGATATCCGGCCTTTTTCTGCTGCTCTATGCCCTGTTCCGCTTCGGCGTGGAATTCGTGCGCCAGCCGGACCCGCAGCTCGGGTTCATCGCCTTCGGCTGGCTGACCATGGGGCAGCTGCTGACCGTGCCGATGGCGCTGGCCGGCATCGCACTGATGCTGTGGTCGCGGCGTCAGCCGGTGGATGGGGCCGCAACCCCGCAGCCGGCCTGAGCGGCGTGTCACGCCGACATTCGATTTTTCTGGTGAGTATTCCCTCGACATGCAGCCCTATCTCGACCTGATGCGCCGCGTGCTGGACAGCGGCGTGAAAAAAGACGACCGCACCGGCACCGGCACCCTCAGCGTATTCGGCCATCAGATGCGCTTCGACCTGGCCGACGGCTTCCCGCTGGTGACCACCAAGAAGCTGCATCTGCGCTCGATCATCCACGAGCTGCTGTGGTTTCTGCGTGGCGACACCAATATCGCCTATCTCAAGGCACATGGAGTACGCATCTGGGACGAGTGGGCCGACGAGAACGGCGAGCTGGGGCCGGTTTACGGCTACCAGTGGCGCAGCTGGCCGCGGCCCGACGGCGGTCACGTCGACCAGATCGCCAATGTGGTCGAGCAGATTCGTCGCAATCCCGACTCGCGGCGACTGATCGTCTCGGCCTGGAATCCGGCGCAGGTCGACGAGATGCAGTTGCCGCCGTGCCACGCCCTGTTCCAGTTCTACGTCGCCGAGGGGCGGCTGTCCTGCCAGCTCTACCAGCGCAGCGCCGACATCTTCCTCGGCGTGCCGTTCAACATCGCCAGCTACGCGCTGCTCACGCAGATGATTGCGCAGGTCTGCGACCTGGCGCCCGGCGAGTTCATCCATACCCTGGGCGATGCCCACCTCTACCTCAACCATCTCGATCAGGCCCGCGAGCAGCTGACCCGAGCGCCGCGCCCGCTGCCGCGACTGGTGCTCGATCCGACGGTCGATGACCTGTTTGCCTTCCGTTTCGAGCACATCGCCATCGAGGGGTATGATCCGCATCCCCACATCAAGGCACCGGTGGCCGTATGAACGAATCGCAACCCCTCGACGCCCGGCACGAGACGCTGGTGCCGGTCGCCATGATCGCTGCCGTGTCACGCAACGGCGTGATCGGCGTGGACAATCAGCTGCCCTGGTACCTGCCGGAAGACCTCAAGTTCTTCAAGCGCATGACCCAGGGCAAGCCGCTGGTCATGGGGCGCAAGACCTTCGCCTCCATCGGCCGGGCGCTGCCGGGGCGGCTCAATATCGTCGTCACCCGCGACCCGGACTTCCGGGCCGAGGGCGTTCGCGTCTGCCACGACCTAGTCGAGGCGCTGTCGCTGGCCGACGACCAGGCGCTGATCGATGGCGTCGAGGAAATCATGGTCATGGGCGGCGGCGAGATCTACGCCCAGGCCATGCCGTGGGCCTCGCGGCTGTATGTCACCGAGGTCGACCGGGAGGTGACCGGCGATGCCCGCTTCCCCGACATCGACCCGACGCTGTGGGAAGAGGCGCAGCGACAGCCCGGCGAGCACAGCGGCGAGGCCGACCAGCCGGGGTACGCCTTCGTGGTCTACCGCCGCCGGCAGGCGGGCTCCGACGACGCCTGAGCCCGGTTGCCAAGGGCCGCGGGGTGACACAGACTGGGTGCAGGGTCGTTCACGGGGTGCCGTGACGGGATCGAGGGGTCGAGCCAGGGGAGAGCGTGCCTTGTTGTCGGAACGCACGGGAGCACTATTCGAGCGACTGGAACGTCAGGCCGGTGACGCGGTGGCGGAAGTGGCGCGTCTGCGCGCGCACCTGCGTCGGCTGGAAGCGGAAAACGCCCGGCTGCGCGAGGCTCTGAGTCGCGTGGAGGAGGGCATCGCCGCAGCCAGCGAGTCGGCTGCCGCATCGCGCCAGGCCGTTTCCGAAAGCCACGACCGGCACACGGCGACAGCCGTTCCCGCGGCAGGGCCATCCACCCATCTCGTGGACTCCGAGCCCCCCCCTTCGCCCCGTGCCCTGTTGAATCAATGGTACCAACGCTATCCGCAGGCCTTCTTCAAGGGGCACACCCGGCCCTTGAAGGTCGGCATCCATCAGGACCTGCTTGCCCGTGAGCCGTGGCCGGAGAAACTCGTTCGGCGCGCGCTGGCCTGCTATGTGCACCTGCCGCGCTATCTCAAGGCCGTGCGAGCCGGGGCCGAGCGGGTCGACCTCGACGGCCGGGCGGCCGGTGCCGTGGGTGACGAGGAGGCCCGGCACGCCCGCAGCAAGCTGGACGCCCTGCGCGCCGACAAGGCGGCCGAGCGCGAGGCGCGTCGTCGCGAGCGTCTCGATCGCAAGCTCGGCGATCTGCTGGCCAAGCACCATTCGTCGTGAGGGGCCACGGCCGGTGTGGCACCGGCAGTGGCCAGGCCTTCGTTCCTCCGTTAACCAGCCGTTGGCCACGGCCGCTTGCCCGCGGTTTCAGGGTGCTTGCAATGGTCGTGACCTCGACCCATCATGAACGCCGTTCGCGTTGGTCACGCTTTCGTCATACAGCGGCGTTAGGGTGCTTCGTGACGCGGTCTCGTGCCGTTGCGAGGCCAGCCGTATCGTAGGAGAGACGGCCGAGGAGACGCCTCGGGCGACAGGATTAAAAACAGTGTTTTTTCTTGTTGCGTTCGTGCAGAACCCGGTATAAGGTTCCTCCTGCGAGCATTGGATAATAACAAGGCTTGGCCGAGGCGGATCGCTCATGCATCCACTGGGCGCAGTCCGGCAAGCCGCTTTTAGATAACGATCGAAAAAGTAAGCTAGTTAAGGAACTATCGCGATGAAAAAGACGCTCCTAGCGACTGCTATTGCTGGTGCCCTGGGCGCCTCCGCTGCACAAGCCGCCACCGTTTACAACCAGGACGGCACTCAGGTCGACCTGTACGGCAACATTCAGATCGGTTACCGCTCTGTTGAAACTGCAACTGATGCTAACAACGACGGAACAGTTCAGCCTGGCGAAGGTGTAAGCTCTCAGGACGATATCTTCGATAACGGTACTACCCTGGGTGTCGCCGCCCAGCATCAGGTCAACCCGGGCCTGGTCGCCTACCTGAAGCTCGAGCTGGACGGTTTCCAGGCCGACGAGCTCAAGAAGCGCAACTACGACTCCGGTGACACCGCCTACGCCGGCCTGAAGGGCAACTTCGGTGACGTCAAGATCGGCTCCTACGATGTGCTGATCGACGACTGGGTCAAGGATCCGGTCGACGGCTCCTGGTATGTCGGTGTCTGGAACTCCAGCCACTACATCGGTGACGGCAAGACCAGCGCTTCGGCACAAAACGACACGTTCAATGACGACCGGGAAGGCGACCAGATTCGCTATCTGTCTCCGTCCTTCGCTGGTCTGCAGTTCTCCCTGGGTACCCAGTACAAGGGTGACGCCGAGGCCGAACGCAATGGCGACGGCAGCGCCGCATCCTTTGTCGGTGGCCTGAAGTACACCGTGGGCGCCCTGCAGCTGGCAGCCGTCTACGATGATCTGAACACCTACGACTACCGCAGCTACGATGCCGGCGATGCCTACGGTCTCTCCGCCATGTACTCCATGAACGCGCTGACCCTGGGCGCCAAGTGGGAGCGTTACGACGGCAGCAACGACACCGCGACCGACAAGTCCGACATGTATGCCGTCAAGGCCAACTATGCCTACGGCATGGGTAATGTCTACGCGACCTACCAGTACGTCGACGAGCAGAACAATGTGTCGTCGAACAATCCCAATGGTAGCGACGAGACCTACAACCAGGTCATGCTGGGCGCCGACTACAGCCTGACGCCGGCGGTCACCTACTTCGTCGAGTCCACCATGTACGACCAGTCTAAGGACGAAGATGACTTCGTCGCTACCGGTCTGGCCTACACCTTCTAAAAGCCCCCTGCGCTTTTGGATGGACAGCGAAGCCGGCCCCTCGGGGCCGGCTTTCTTGTGGGTGGATGCTTGATGCCCGGGCCGGGGCGGTGCAGACTCGTGATCACCGTCTTTAAAGACAACCCCCTCTTTTTCTTGTGAAACAGGACAAGCAGCTATGACTCATCGGCTTCTGGCGCCCCTCGTGATCGGCCTGGGGCTCTGTGTCGTCGTGCCGGCCGTTCAGGCCGACATGCCGCCCAATTACGATAAATCGTCATCTCTGGACCTGAGCCAGTACCTTCAGCAGCGTAGTGATGCGCAGAGCCAAAGCTTCAATTTCGGCGGCTGGAACGAGCACAAGTTCACCGTGAAGAAGGCCGGGCGCTACCTGATCGAGAGCGCGTCGCGGGCGGGCATGTCCGATGAATATCGGATCAAGGCCCGGCTGCTCGATGCCCAGGGCAATGTCGTCGCCCGCAGCGAGGCACTGGGCACGAACGGTGGCCTGCACATGACCCGTGAGCTCGAGCCCGGCGATTACGTGGTCAAGGTCTATGCCCGGGAATTCGGCAACACCAAGCTGAAGGGCAATCGCTACACC
Organism: Modicisalibacter sp.; assembly: GCF_055145905.1. Classification (NCBI taxonomy): domain Bacteria; kingdom Pseudomonadati; phylum Pseudomonadota; class Gammaproteobacteria; order Oceanospirillales; family Halomonadaceae; genus Modicisalibacter; species Modicisalibacter sp. The sequence goes on from NZ_JBSREH010000044.1 coordinate 32,434, forward strand.
ATTTCGGTATCCGGGCTAGACGCGCAGGGTCAGCGCCTGAGTGGGCCCCAGAGCGGCATCGACAGCGGCAGCGGTGTCCTCTTTGACAAGGATGCCGAGGCGAAGGGGCCGACGACGGCCTTCGTACGCTCGCCGGAAGCCTCGGCAGCCCTGGCGGCACCGGCGGCTGCGGGTTCGTCGTCCAAGGCGTCGGCTGCCACCCGGCAGGCCGGGACGAAGACGGCCACGGCGAACGACACTCAGCCGAAGCCTGCGAGCCGGGCGGCGTCGGAAGGCGAGTCGCGTCGCTTCAAGGAGGTCGTCACGGATGTCGACATGAACTTCAAGGGCCAGGCGCTGAGTTTCGACGTCGTCCAGCGCGGCACGGTCGCCGTCAATACCTCGACCATGGTCGGTGCTGGGGGGACCTTTCAGATCGAGGCGCGGGTTCTCGACGATCAAGGCAATGTCGTGGCCAGCGACGAAGGCTCGCGTTTCGCCGGCAATATTCACATCAAGCAGGTACTGCCGCCGGGACATTACACGGTCTGGGTCAAGGGGCATAACTACGGCAATGCCAAGGACTCGGCCAACAACTTTGCCCTGCGCGTCAAGCAGCTGGATACCCGCTGACCGCTCGGGTATCGCCCTCCTGCGACCGGCACCGGCCCGTCAATGACGGGCCGGCGTGTTTGAGGGCTGCATTTTGTTCCCGTCAACACCTGGCAGGCTCAAGGTTGCCTTTCTCCGGCCGATACTGGATACACACCGCCCCCCAGGACACCGACGGTTTTTAAACGCCCTTGTGGATGAGGCCGCCTGGTCCTGACGGCCCGTAGGGGCGGGCAGAGTGAATCCCCACGATGATTTGCGTATCGCGGAGCGCGAGATCATGACACGAACCGGAAGACGAACAGGTCGGCGCTCGCTGCGCCGCCGGCTGCTGATCGGCCTGGGCATGGGCTGGGCGGTGATCGTCTGCGTGTTGATGGTGGCGCTCTGGTACTCGGGCCAGGATCGGATTCGCGACGTCAATGACACCCATCTGGAGTACGAAGCCCGTCTGATCGCCCAGCAGATCGATCAGGAGGTCGAGCTGCGGCTGGCATCCCTGCAGCAGCTGTCGGCGACACTGGCCCCGCGCGCGGTGCCGGATGCGGCGTCGCTGCAGGCGCGCCTGCGTAACGAGAGCGGCCTGTTGACACTGTTCGACGGGTTGATCGTGACCGATGCCGAAGGCCGGGTGCAGGCGGCCTGGCCGCGTTCGTCGGGGCGACGCGGTACGGATGTCAGCGATCGGCTGTCGTTTCGCTTCCAGCAGCAGGTGGGGCGCCCCCACGTCAGTGAGCCGTTCACCGAACAGCCAGGCGGCACGCCCTGGATTCTGTTCAGCGTGCCGCTGGCGGATGCCTGGGGGCATTTCGCCGGCATGGTGGGCGGGCTGATCAGTGTCGAGAATGGCAGCCTGTTCGCCAAGTTGCGGCGTATCCGCCTGGGGCGGCAGGGCTTCGCGGTAGTGATGACCGCCTCGGGCAAGGTGCTGACCCACCCGCGGCAGGATCACCTGCTGGCCCCGGCGGCCTCGGTGGTGCCGTCGGCCTGGCGCGAGCTGGTGCTGGATGGCTGGCAGGGCACGCTCACCGGTGCGCTGCCCAGCGGTAAAACGGCGCTGCAGAGCTACCGTCAGATCTGGACGCCCGGCTGGATCGTGGGGGTGTTCCTGCCGGCCGATCAGGCCTTTGCGCCGCTGCGCACCTTCCTCAACCAGCTGTGGCTGGCGGGAGGATTGACCATCCTGCTGATGCTGCCGATGCTGGCGTGGCTGATTCATCTGCTGCTCAGGCCGCTTCGCCGCCTGACCCGCCAGATCGAGGCGGTGCGTCACGGGCACCGCGATTACCTGGACGTGCCTGACGCCAGCCACGAGATCGTCCAGCTGATCGAGGCGTTCAACCGCATGGTGGACACCAGCCTCGAGGCACGCCAACGGTTGCTCAATCGGCAGGCCTTTCTGGATGCCGTGCTGGATTCCTCGCCGGTGGGCATGTTCGTCTACGACATGCAGGGGGAGCTGCTGTACGTTAGTCCGGCACTCACGGAAATGACGGGGCATTCGCTGGTGGACTATCAGGCGGACTCGATGCATTCGCACATTCACCCCGACGACCGTCAGCGCGTGCTCGATTACTGGCTGGCGAGTCGCCTCAGCGAGCATGATTTCCAGTGCCAGTATCGGTATGTCACGGCCCGGGGCGAGAGCATCTGGATGGACGTGCACGCCAGTCTGGTCCGGCTCGAGACGGGCAAGGCCCTGGGCTTCGTCGGCACCATGAAGGACATCACCGAGCATCGGGAAAACGAGGCCCTGCAGCGCTGGGAGGCCGAGCACGATCCCTTGACTGGCCTGCTCAATCGGCGCGGCTTCGAGCGGCGTATGGAAGAGGCCCTGGCCGATTGGCTCAAGGGCGCGGTTCCGGCGGCACTGATCGCCTTCGACCTGGACCACTTCAAGCCGATCAACGACGAGGGCGGTCATGCCCTCGGGGACCGGATGCTGTCGCTGATCGCCCGGACGCTCGCGGCGCGGATTCGCCGCAGTGACTTCGCGGCCCGTTACGGCGGTGACGAGTTCGCGATCCTGCTGCCCGGCTGCGGGGTCGAGCAGGCACGCCGGACCGCGGAAGCCCTGCGCAAGGCGGTAGGGGCGCTGAGCGTCACTCACGAGGGACGCAGCTACCGGGTTTCACTGAGCCTCGGGGTGACGGCCCTGGCCCCCGGTGACGAGACGATCGGCCAGGTCATGCAGCGCGCCGACGATGCCAGCTACCGGGCCAAGGCGGCGGGGCGCGATCGGGTCGAGGTCGAGGCGGCGCCCGCCGGCTGACCGAGGGTTTCCTGATCGGCGTCAAGGCCGTTTCGCCGCCGGGGCGCTACACGGAAATGAGGACCGCCACCCGGAGCAACGAGCCATGAGCGATCGCCGTGCCACGCTGGAAGCCCTGCGGGCGACCTTGCAGACGCGCCTGCATGCCTATCGGGAGCACAAGACGCGCGCGCTCGACAGGGATGCCGACGAGCAGTCGCTTGAGATCGAGAACGACGAAGTGGTGGAGCGTCTGGACGAGGAAGCCTTCGCGGAACTGGAGCAGGTCGACCGGGCGCTCGCGCGCATTGCCGACGGCGAGGGCGATCGCTGCGAAGCCTGTGGCGAGCCGATCGACGCGCGGCGTCTTCAGGCACTGCCCATGGCGACCCTGTGTATCGATTGCGCGGACCTGGAGCGTTGACCCCTTTTCAAAAGGTAACAGGGCGGGCTCGGTCCTGCCTTGCAGTCTCGTCGCTGCGTCCTTCCTGGTCCTCGATCCTGTACAGCGATCAATCTGTCACAACCTCGCGTTGGCCCCGAAGCACGCCGGGACGCTGGAGCGAGATCGTGCTCGATTTATCCTTGTAGCCTCAGTTCGCCAGGCTTCGATTTAACGTATTGTTTTCAATGGATATTATTGTGGAAGAGGCCGGTTGATGTTTGTTGGCTAATTTTTCTTAATTATATTATGGAATGTTTTTGATAAAAATTCGTACAAGATAACATGGGTTAATTACCGGGACGCTCGCGCATGCGACATTGTGCGCGTCGACTCAGGGAGGGGTCGACACACGGTGCGCCATGACAGGTGACGGTCGCGTAGCCCGCGCACTCGGCATCTGGAACGTGCTGTCCAGGCCGGCTGCAACGCAGTTGGCGCCTCGGCTGTCATGTGTATCGAGTCGCAGTCTGGGTACGTTCCAGATGGCGAACGCCTCGACAGGGAGGTTTCGGGCAGGGACGCCCGATGACCAGGGATGGTCCGCTTGCGGGTCCAGGGCACGCGTCAACAGGAAGTTGTGACTGCCAGGGAAGGGCCCGCTTCGACGCTTTGTCGGTTCGCGAGCCGGCGCCGCCTTCGGGGGGGGGGCGCCGGCTCGTTTCGTTGCGTGCTCGGCCGGTGCTACAGGTTCGGCGAAGCGGGCATTTCGCGACCGATGAAGGCCGGGTTGAGCGTGTCACTGAAGCGTTCGGGGCGGAAGTTGGCGATGCGGGCCAGTTCCTCGAAGTCGAGGATGTCGAGGCTCTGCCGCTGGCGAAGTACCAGGCGTCGTTCGGCAAGCTCCGACAGCGTGCGACTGACATGTACCTCGCTCATGCCCAGCAGCTGACTGAGGCGCCGTTGCGTCAGGGGCAGGGTGAAGCGGTTGCTGACCTCCATGCCGGCGCCTGCCAGCCGATGGTGGATCTCCAGGGCGAAATGCGCGATGCGCGAGCAGGCATCATTGCCCAGTACGTTGACGAGGCGCTGGGTAATGTTGCGCTGCTGTCGCGCGGTCGCGGCCTGCAGGGCCATGGCCACGCGCGGGGCTGCCTGGAAGAGACGATGGATGCCGGCAATCGGTATTGCGCGCACCATGCCGTCAGTCAGCATTTCCGCCGTGGTGTAATGGTTGGTGAAGGTGAAATCGAGCAGGCCCAGAACATCGCCGGGCAAGTGTAGATCGAGCACCTGCTCGGCATCGTCTTCGGAGCGATGCAGCGTGCACGCCCATCCCCGGTGCAGGGAGTACAGGTGGCGGGGCACTTCGTCCGGGTGCCAGAGCGTGTCGCCCCGGGCGACGGCGAACGGCTCGCTTTCCAGAGCCGACATGAGGTGGTGTTCGCGCTCCGTGAACGCAATATGTCGATCGAGATTCTGCATGACGTTTCGTACTGGTGAGGACACCGGCTCCATTCCCGGAACCCGGTCTTCAGCGCGAATGGGGGCCTTCCCTGGGGCAAAGACGCCTAATTTATTATCTTGTACCAGTATTGTTCAATAGCAACCGCGTGCAACTATTTTTGTAAAATTATTGTGCATGAAAGCCTTGTTGGTAAGCGGTCACTATAAGGCTCGCGACCTGCCACGGCAATGTGCACCCGCCACCGGACCGGGCGATGGTGGTTGCACAAGACGCGGGCGCCGAGTGCATCCCGGGCCGTGTGCCGCAGCCCCGGGGACGGTGGGAGTTGACGCGAAAATCACTTGCGGCCAGCCTCTTGGGGGGCCATCATCTGCGCCCTCTCGCCGGCCTCTCGAGGTCCGGGCGAGGCCAAGACCGGGGTGGCATCGGGTCGGGGGCGGCGTGCGCATCCCACCACCGATAAGACCCTTACCACTGTTGACTTTTCCCGATCTGGAAGCGAACCCATGAGCAAAGTCCTGATTATCGGCGCTGGTGGCGTCGGCGGTGTCGTCACTCACAAGTGTGCCCAGCATCCCGAAGTGTTCAGCGAAATCTGCCTGGCCAGTCGCAACGAAGCGAAATGCAAGGCGATCGCCGCCCAGCTGGATCGCCCCATTCAGACCGCTCAGGTCGATGCCGATGACGTCGAGGCGCTGGTCGCGCTGATCGAGTCGTTCACGCCGGACGTGCTGATTCACGTGGCCTTGCCCTATCAGGACCTGACCATCATGGAGGCCTGCCTGCGCACCGGCGTGCCCTATCTGGATACCGCCAACTACGAGCATCCGGACGAGGCCAAGTTCGAGTACAAGGAGCAGTGGGCCTTTCAGGAGCGCTACAAGAGCGCCGGCAACATGGCCACCCTGGGCTGCGGCTTCGATCCGGGCATGACCAACATCTACTGCGCCTACGCACAGAAGAACCTGTTCGACGAGATCCACACCATCGACATCCTCGATGCCAACGGCGGCGACCACGGCTATCCGTTCGCCACCAACTTCAACCCGGAGATCAACATTCGCGAGATCACCGCGAATGGCCGCTACTGGGAGAAGGGCGAGTGGAAGGTGACCGCGCCGCTGGCCGAGAAGCGCACCTTCGACTTCGACGGCATCGGCGAGAAAGACATCTACCTGCTCTACCACGAGGAGCTCGAGTCGCTGTCGCAGAACATCAAGGGGCTGCAGCGCATCCGCTTCTGGATGACCTTCTCCGAGAAGTACCTCACCCACCTCAAGGTGCTCGAGAACGTCGGTATGACGAGCATCGAGCCGATCAAGGTGGGCGACAGCGAGATCTCGCCGCTGGAATTCCTCAAGGCGGTACTGCCCGATCCGGCCTCGCTGGGCCCGCGCACCAAAGGCAAGACCAACATCGGCGTGATCGTCGATGGCATCAAGGACGGCAAGCGTCGCAAGGTGCACATCTACAACATCTGCGACCACCAGCAGTGCTACCAGGAAGTCCAGTCCCAGGCGATCTCCTACACCACCGGCGTGCCGGCGGTGACCGGTGCCATGCTGATGCTCGAGGGCGTCTGGAAGGGCGAGGGCGTGTTCAACGTCGAGCAGCTCGACCCGAACCCGTTCATGGAGCGTATCGGCGATATGGGGCTGCCGTGGCAGGTGGTCGAGCTCGACCCCGAAGCCGATCCGCTGGCCTGATCGATGGCGATGACGGACAACACGGGATACCCGTTCGATATCCATGCCTGCCCGTCGCCGGCCTACGTGGTCGACGACGCCCTGCTGCGCCGTAATCTGGAGTGCCTGAAGGCGGTTCAGGAGCGCAGCGGCGCGAAGGTCCTGCTGGCCCTCAAGGGCTTCGCCATGTGGGATACCTTCCCGCTGGTCAGCGAATACCTGGTGGGCACGACCTCCAGCGGCCAGGACGAGGCTCGCCTCGGCGCCGAGACTTTCGGCGGCGAGGTGCATGTCTATTCGCCGGCCTTCACCGCGCCAGAAATGGACGTGGTGCTGCGCTATGCCGATCACCTGAGCTTCAACTCGCCGGGGCAGTGGCGGCGCTTCCGCGAGACCGTCGCGGCGGCGCCGCGACGCATCTCCTGCGGGTTACGGGTCAACCCCGAGCACTCCACGGGCGAGGTTGCGCTCTATGACCCCTGCGCGCCGGGTTCGAGGCTGGGTACGCGGGCGGCCGATCTCGAGCCGGGTGATATCGACGGTCTCGAGGGGCTGCACTTCCACACCCTGTGTGAGCAGAACAGCGACGCTCTGGAGGAAACCCTCGACGCCTTTGAAGCGAAGTTCGGGCAGTATCTGGCGGGCCTGCGTTGGGTCAACTTCGGGGGCGGTCATCACATCACCCGTGCCGACTACGATGTCGATCGGCTGGTGCGGATCATTCGTGACTTCAAGTCACGTCATCCGCATCTCGAGGTCTACCTCGAGCCGGGCGAGGCGGTGGCGTTGAACACCGGCTTTCTGGTCGCCAGCGTGCTGGATATCGTCGACAACGATGGACCGATCGCCATCCTGGACACCTCCGCCACCGCGCACATGCCGGATGTACTGGAGATGCCGTACCGTCCGGAAATCATCGGTGCCGGGCGGCCCGGCGAAAAGCCGTACACGTATCGTCTAGGGGGCACCACCTGCCTGGCCGGCGACGTGATCGGCGACTACTCGTTCGGCAAGCCGCTCGAGATTGGTGACCGCCTGGTGTTCACCGACATGGCCCACTACACCATGGTCAAGACCACCACCTTCAATGGCATTCGCCTGCCGGCGATCTGCCGGGTCGACGAGACCACCCGGGCGGTGCGTACGGTGCGGACCTTCGGCTACGTGGATTACATGCAGCGCCTGAGCTGAACCTCCCCGTGACCGGTTCGTGGCCCGACGCCCCGCCCTCGCGCGGGGCGTCGTGTGTCGTGCCCGGTCGTTGTACCGGCCGAAGCCACCGTAGAGACTTTCCCTGTTCATCCCCGGACGCAAGGAACCGATGGCATGACTTCGAAGCGCCTGTTGCCACAGCCTCGGGCAGCTTCCGCCGTCAACGGCTCGCCGCGCCGAGTCGAGCGATGCCTGATCGATGGCGGTCGCCTCGGAAAAACGGCAACGTGTCCCCGCCGAGCTTGATACGGGTCATGTTTTCCATCGTGATTTTGGCCTAGCCTGAGATTGGCACGACATCCATGGAAAGGAGCAGCAAGGGACGGCTTTACCAGGGATGCATCCGCAGGGGGCGGGTGGAAGAATGCGACAGGACACAGCGCCATGCAGCCCGGCCGAGCGCCGGGCTTTTCTTTGTCGTTTCCCGTGGCCACGGTACTGACGGATTTGCGTACCATGGCCCTCCGGCTCAGTGCTGCACGTCTCCAGCCGTAGGAACCATAGGCCCTGTATTCGCCTGCTTCAGGCCCCTCCGGGCGTCGTCAGGGCGTTCATTCCGGCAACACCGCTTCTGCCTGTCTTCCTGACAGATAAACTTCCGACGTTTCCGCTCTTCTGCATGCCGTTATGCCTCGCCATGACCTCGGCGTTATTGCCGTTGACCCGGTCTCTATTGAGCTGGGTCAAGTCGCGGAATGAGGGTGATGGTACTATTTGGTTGTTGATTTATATTATTTTGATATAAATCGCATGAGAGCGTATCAACCTGCGTGTTGAATGCCTCATTAATGTGACTAGGAGCAGAGGTGCCTGATGGAAAAAGTCCCGAATCTTTCACTATGGCGTGGTGGAGTTGCCTTGCGTGCTTCCGCGATCTCCATGGGCTTCGTGTTCCTGATGGGCGGGTGGCGTCGATTCGTCAATGTACCCGCGAAGCACGATATCAATACGCCGGCTTCGCTGGCCAGCAAGCTGGTGGAAGCGGCACCGGGGTCGCCTATAGAGCCGGTTATTCACTGGGTCCTGGCGCATCCTGTGGTAGCGGAGTGGTCGATTTATGCCATGTCCACTGCCGAAGTACTGGTGGGGCTGGGGCTGATCCTGGGACTGCTGACGCGCCTCGCGGCCACCGGGTCGGCCTTGCTGAATATTGCACTGATGCTGATTTTCGGCTGGATGGGTTACGAGTGTCTTGACGAGTGGACGATGGCGGCCCTGGGTTTCGCTATTTCGGTCAGTGTCATGATCCATGGTGCTGATACGTATTCCCTCGATCATGCGCTGAAGCGCGACGATTTTTCGGGGGTGTTCACCCGAAATGTCTGTCTGGGACTTACAGTCATGTCCGTGATTTTCACCGTGGGATTCTACAGCTACTATTTTGGGATTTTCGACTTCGGAAAGCTTACCAGTACAGGAAGCTACCACATTTCCGTGGTTGAAAGTCCCGGGTCTGCCGGTCAAGAGCGTCTCTATGTGGATGCCGGTCCTTCCTCCGCCTTTGCCTACGTGACGTCCATCACATATACCCTGGATGGTGGCAGCAAGAAGACCGTCGATGCTTCGGATATCGACGTCCTGAAAAGTCACTTCGAACCTTGGGCGCACAACTCCGGAAGTCTGGTCGATGGCGTCATGAAGCTGCGCCTTGGCTCAATGGTCGATATTCGGGTCCCCGAGGCGGCGGTATCGGCAACGATTCATCTGCTCGACAACAAGGATTCCGTGGTCCGCTTCCGGCCATAGCCGGGGGCACCATCCTGCATGCGCCTTTGGCATGGCGTTTACCCGGGTCGGCGCACGGCCCGGGTAATGCGTTGGGTACTCCGGCTTTCATGCCCTCCCGGGGTTCGAGGCGTCCGGACGGCAAGTGGAGTCGGCGGTACGGAGCATCGATGGTGGTCTGACGCTGATATCTCCGAACACCCTGCACGGTCCGGGCGTCACGAGTCATGTCGGTATATTTCCGGGGGCGAGGCAGGGGGCGAAGTGTGGTTTCGGGTCGAACCGGAGAGGGAGGGTTGCTGCAAGCCATTGATTCCCTTGGCGCCCCCGATAGGATTCGAACCTATGACCTACCCCTTAGGAGGGGGTTGCTCTATCCAGCTGAGCTACGGGGGCGCGATGGAACGCGTCGCATTATAAGCGCCTGACCGGCCAAGATAAACCCGCAGGACGAGCCGCGCAGGCCGGAAGGTGTCAGGCGCGGACGGCAGGGCGGCGCTGCAGCGGGTAGTCGGGGCGAGCGGTGGGGTCGAGGTAACGCCGGGTCAGCTCGTCGGCGGGCATCGGCTCCCCCAGCAGGAATCCCTGGGCCAGGTCGCAGCGGCAGCGGCGCAGTTCGTCGAGCTGGGCCTGACGTTCCACCCCCTCGGCCAGCACCTTGCGCTGCATGGCGTGGGCCATGTTGATGATGCCGCCGACGAACTGGCGCTGGCTGGCACGCGTGTCGATGCCGTTGATGGCACTGTGGTCGATCTTGAGCGTGTCGATGGGCAGCTGGCTGGCGTAGGTGATCGAGGAGATGCCGGCGCCGAAGTCGTCCAGCGAGACGGAGGTACCCAGTTGCTTGGCCTCGAGGAGCTGGCTGCAGGCCAGGTCGAGGTCGTGAAACTGGCTGGACTCGAGGACCTCGATCGTCAGGTAGGGCGTGGACAGGCGCAGTGCTTCGCGGGACTCGCTGATGGCGCGCAGGAAGCTGCCCGTTTCGATCTGGTCCTGGGACAGGTTGATGCTGACGCCGACAAGGTACCCATGATCCTGCAGGCGCTTGGCCATTCGGCTGGCTTCCTGCACCAGCCAGCCTCCGAAGGGCAGGCTCAGCGACGAATGCATGATCACGTCGATGAAATGATGCGGTGCCAGCACGCCTTCCTGCGGATGCCGCCAGCGTGCCAGCGCTTCGAAGTACAGTGTCCGGTCGGAGGCCAGGTCGACGATGGGTTGGTAGTAGAGCTCCAGCTCACCTGTCTCGAAGGCCTGCCTGACGCGCTGGAAGGTATCCTGGGAGCGGGACTCGACGAAGCGCTGGGCCCGGGCGATGCGGTTCTTGCCGCTGAGCTTGGCGTCGTACATGGCCTGGTCGGCACTGTCGATCAGCGTCGCGGTACCCAGCCGGTAGTCGTTGGTGAATGCCACGCCGATGGACACCGAGATGCCCACCGACTCGCCGTTGTCGAGCTGGAAGGGCTGGACCAGATCATCGACGATCTTCTGGGCGACCTTGACCGCCTTGTCGCCATTGCCCATGCCGGTCAGGGCGATGACGAACTCGTCACCGCCGAAGCGGGCGACGATATCGGTGCTGCGCATCAGCCGCTTGAGGCGTCGGCTGATCTCGACAAGCAGCTCGTCCCCGGCGGCATGGCCAAATCCGTCGTTGATCGGCTTGAAGTCATCGAGATCCATGAACAGCACGGCGATGCCGCTTTCCGTGTACTGCAGGCTGACCAGGTGCGTCTCGAGCGTGGCGATGAAATGCTCGCGGTTGTACAGGCCGGTCAGCGGATCGTAGATCGCCATGCGCTCGAGCCGGGCCTGGTTGAGGCGCTGCTGGGTGATGTCGCGGAACACGCTGACATAGTTGAGGAGACGGCCGTCGTTGTCGCGCACTGCCGAGATGGTGGCATTGACGATCAGCTGGCTGCCGTCCTTGCGGGTATTCCAGATATCGCCGGACCAGTAGCCCTGCTCCGCGATTGTGGCAAACAGCGCCTGATAGAAGACGGCGTCGTGCTTGCCCGACGACAGCAGCTGCGGCTTGTGGCCCAGGGCTTCCCCGCGCGTGTAGCCGGTCAGCCGGGTGAAGGCCGGGTTGGTATCGATGATGATCTTGTCGGCGTCAGTGACGATGATGCCGTCGTGGGTGTTGTCGAAGACCGCCAGGGCCAGTCCCGAACGCCGGGCTCCATCGGCGTCGCGCTGCATGCAGATCAGGTAGCGGTGGCCGTCGTGGTTTTCCACCGGCGAGACCGTCATCTCGGTCCACAGGCGCGAACCGTCGCGGCGATGACACTCGACGGTGTCGGTCATGGCGGCGCCGTGTCGCAGTACCCTGGCCATCATGGCCGGCAGGTCTGTATCGCCGTCGGGGGCGGCCAAGTGGCGCAACGGCGTACCCGCCGGGGGAGCGTCCGGGCGCCCGAGCAGGCGCCCGAAGCCATGATTGGCGAACACGAGCGAAAGATCGGTGCGCTCGCCGTCGACAATGGCCACCGCCGTGCCGGGCAGGTCCAGCACCCGGGCGAGCGAGGCAATCAAGGGCGGCAGCGAATCCAAGGCAAGACTCCTGTGGCATCGGGCAGGGTGCAATTGAGTGAATATCGGCAGGCTGTCGTCAACCTTTAGCCGCGACCCGGGGCGGTGCCGGCTGGAGCCGGTGTCACGACGCGGCTAGACTGGGCACTTTTTCGTAGCGGGGGAAGGGTGAGCGCCGAAGACCGCATTTTCGACGGCCTGGCCGACAAGTTCGCCGACAGCCTTTACGGCAAGCCGCGGGGAGCGTTGCGCCTGGCGCTGCTGGATGCACTGTTGCCGCGTACCCTGCACCTGGCGGGCCAGCCGGCGCTGGATGTCGGCGGCGGGCTAGGGCAGATGAGTGTCTGGCTGGCCGAGCGTGGCCATCCGGTGACGCTGGCCGAACCCTCGGCGGAGATGCTAGCGCGGGCCCGTGAGTCGCTGGGATGCCGGCGGGCCACGCTGCTGCAGGCGCCGCTTCAGGCGCTCCCGGAGCGGGCGCCGGGGCCCTGGCCGCTGATCGTCTGTCATGCGGTGCTCGAGTGGCTGGCCGAGCCGCGCGAGGCGATCCGCATTCTGGCCGATCTGCTGGCACCGGGCGGTCAATTGTCGCTGATGGTCTTCAACCGTGATGCCCTGCGCTTTTCCAACATCATCAAGGGCAACCTGACCAAGGCGCTGGATGACCGGCTGGCGGGCACCGGCAAGCGCCGGCGGCTGACGCCGATCTCGCCGCTGACCCACACCGAGGTGGTCGCGTGGCTGGCCGAGGCCGGGCTGGTCGTCGAGCATGTCGCCGGGATCCGTGTCTTCCATGACTACCTGCGCGAACGCGAGCCCGACGCGACGACTCTGGCACAGCTCCTGGAACTCGAGCATCGCTACTGCGATGTGGAGCCGCACTGGCGGCTCGGCCGTTATCTTCTCTACAGCGTGACAAAGCCGGGCGGCAGCACGGGCGAGTGAGGGAGTTCGCGCGGCTATCGCCAGACCAGCGGATAGTCGGGCCGGGCCCCCGGCGTCAGGTAGTGCTCGAGCAGCGCTTCCTCGGTCATGGGGCGCCCCATGAAGAAGCCCTGGGCCAGGTCGCAGCCCAGCTCGCGCAGCAGCCGGAGCTGGCCCGCAGTCTCGACGCCCTCGACGACGACCTGACGCTGCATGGCCTGGGCCATCAGGGTCACGCCGCGCACGAATTCCCGCTGATCGCGGCGATTCTCCAGGCTCTTGATCATGCTGCGATCGATCTTCAGCGTGTCGATGGGCAGTTCGGACGCATACGTCACCGAGGACACGCCGGTCCCGAAGTCATCCAGCGCCACGCTGGCGCCCAGCAGACGCGCTTCATGCAGCTGGTTGGCGGTCAGGTCAAGATCGTGGAACTGGCTGGTCTCGTGAATTTCGATGGCGATGAAGGGGGAGGCGAGCCCCAGTTCGTCGCGTACTTCGCCCAGCGTTTGCAGGAAATCACCGCCCTCGATCTGCTCCTGGGTCAGGTTGATGCCGATGACGGCCTGGACGTGGCATCTCTGCAGCCGCCGGGCGAGCCTGCCGGCACTGCGTACCAGCCATTGGGCAAAGGGATGGCACAGCGAGGAACAGGTCAGGGTATCGATGAAGTGAGGCGGCCCGAGAACCCCCTGTTCGGGATGATGCCAGCGTGCCAGCCCCTCGAAGCCGACCGTCTTCAGGTCGGCGAGCCGGATGATGGGCTGGTAGTGCAGTCGAATTTCGCCGTTTTCGAAGGCATGGCGTAGGCGCAAAAAGGTTTCGCTGGAGCGCGTGACATGGCGGTCATGGGCGGTGGCGATGCGGTTCTTGCCCTGCTGCTTGGCATCGTACATGGCGGCGTCCGCTGTATCGATCAGCGTCTCGGCGGTCGTTTCGGGGTCAACCGTGACGACGATGCCGATCGAGGCCGATACCTGCACGCGTTGTCCGTTGCTCAGCTGATGGGGGCGCATGATCTCCTTGAGCATCCGCGCGGCGATGGATTCGGCCATCTCGAGGGAGGCGACGCCGGACAGGGCCACCATGAACTCGTCGCCGCCGAAGCGGGCCACCAGGTCGGTGGTGCGCATCATGTGCTTGAGCCGGTGGCTGATCTCCACCAGCAGCTCGTCGCCGGCCGCGTGACCGTGGCGGTCGTTGATCGGCTTGAAGTCATCGAGGTCCGTGAAGAGCACCGCCAGGCCGGTCTCCGTGTAGCGCAGGCCGTCGAGCAGGTTGTTCAGGGCGTTGGTGAAGTGCTCGCGGTTGAAAAGCCGGGTCAGTGGATCATGGATGGCCAGGCGCTCGAGGCGCGCCTGACTGAGCCGGCTCTGCGTCACGTCCCGAAAGAGGCTGAAGTAATGGCTGAGCCTGCCCGAACGGGTATAGAGCGCGCTGATGGTGGTCTGGGCGATGAAGTGGGTGCCGTCCCGGCGACGGTTCTTGATGTTGCCGCTCCAGAACCCCTGCTCGGCGACATCGAAGAAGACGTTCTGGTAAAACAGCGAGGCGTGCTTTCCCGAGGAGAGAATGTGAGGTTTCCTGCCCAGCACATCTTCGCGCGTATAGCCGGTAATCCGCGTGAAGGCCGGATTGGTGTCGATGATGACCTTGCGGGCATCCGTGATCAGGATACCCTCCTGGCAATGCTCGAATATCGCCCGCATCAACCAGGGACGAAGGGCATCGTCTTCGGGATGGCCGGGGAAGCATGTGTTTTCGAGAGGCTCCGGGCCTGGGTCGGTCACGTTCACGGTTCCTTGCGATAGAATCCGGGCCGTTCGCTGGCCGGTTTGTTGTCATGGGCGCCGGCTCTTCGTCGCCATGCTGTTGTTTGCGAGATATTTCACCACGTTACTCGGCGTTTCAATACTTGAGTCTGATTCAGATCATGGAGGAAGCATGAATTTCCCTGGAGCCATGCCATGAGTCCCGTCACCCCGACATGCCAGCTGCTGGATCGCCAGGCCCTCGACTATCGCGGCTGGCTATGGGTCGCGCCACCGGATGACCCCTGGCTGGGCGACGCCGGCGGCACGGTATGGAGTACCGATGCCGCGATCGCCGCGACCTGGCGGGCGCGCGGGGTGACGGTGCATGACGACCTGAATGCCGATCCGGGCGTGCCGCCGGGGGCGGTGCTGTTCTGGCCCAAGGCCCATGCGCTGGGGGAGTGGTGGTTGCTGGCGCTGTGCCGTGCGCTGCCGGCCGGCACGCCGCTGCAGGTGGTGGGCGAGAACCAGGGCGGCATCCGGCGGGTACTGAAGGTGCTGGCGGCGCTGGGGCTGGGCTGTCGCAAGCGCGACAGTGCACGGCGCTGCACCCTCTTCGAAACCCGGGTGGGGGCGGTGCCGCTCGACCCCGACGCTGTCTGGACGCAGTTCGAGGCGGCCGGCCTGACCCTTGCGAGTCATCCCGGGGTGTTCGGCCACGGCAAGCTGGATGACGGCACTCGCCTGCTGCTCGACCACCTGCCCGCCGGGCTGGGGCAGGACGGCGAGCGGCTGCTCGACGTGGGCTGCGGCGACGGCGTGATTGCAGCGTATCTGGCCCGCCGGGGCGGGGCGGTCACCGCGCTCGACGTCAACGCCTTCGCCGTCGAGGCCACACGACGCACCTTGTCGGCCAATGACCTGGACGGGCGGGTGCTGGCCAGCGATGTCTACACGGCACTCGGCGAGCAGGAGCGCTTCGCCGCGATCGTCAGCAACCCCCCGTTTCATCAGGAGCGGCGCATCGACTACGGGCCGACTGCCCGGCTGATCGAGCAGGCGCCACGCCATCTCGAGCCGGGCGGCAGTTTGTGGCTGGTGGCCAACGCCTTCCTGCCCTATGCGGATCGGCTCGAAGCCGCCTTCGGTGGCTTCAGTATCATCACCGACGACGGGCGCTTTCGGGTCTACCGCGCCGTGCGGCGCTGAGTCGCCGAGTCAGGGTGATACCTCAGCGCGACGGGTCGCGATAGTCGATGGCAGTGATGATATAGGTGGTCTCGCCGCCGGGGGCGGCCACTGTCACCTCGTCGTCGAGCGCCTTGCCCAGCAGGGCGCGGGCCAGCGGCGCATCGACGCTGATCCAGTGCT
The DNA here is from genome assembly GCF_055145905.1 of Modicisalibacter sp. Taxonomy (NCBI): domain Bacteria; kingdom Pseudomonadati; phylum Pseudomonadota; class Gammaproteobacteria; order Oceanospirillales; family Halomonadaceae; genus Modicisalibacter; species Modicisalibacter sp. The sequence continues at coordinate 48,329 of NZ_JBSREH010000044.1, forward strand.
TGCCGGTGTCGGTCTCGTCGTGGCCGACGAGGCGGATGGCCATCTCTTCGCCGTCCTCGTCCTCGAGGGTGACGAAGGCGCCGAAGTAGACGCGCCCGGTATCGGCCGGCAGACGGTCGACCACCTGCAGCTCGTCGAGCCGCTTGCCCAGGTAGCGAATGCGCGCGATGACCCGGTTGAGCTCCTTCTTGTTGTAGGTGTAGTCGGCGTTTTCGCTGCGATCGCCCAGCGCGGCGGCCTCGCCGACCTTGGTCGACAGCTCGGGACGGCGTACCCGCGAGAGATGCTCGTGAATACCCTTGAGCCGGGCGAACCCCTCGGGGGTGATGAGGTTGCTCTTCTTCTCCTGGCGCGGGTCCTTGGCCGGATCCCGCCAGCGCGTCATGTTGCGACCTTTCATGGCGGCACTCTCTATGGGGACAACGGTGGCGATGGTGACAACCTGAGTACCCTACGCAACCGCGTGCGAGCGGCCAAGCACTTGTGACATGCGAGCGAGGCTGTCTGGCGAATCATTCAAACGTTCGTTACATTGCAGGGGTCATCCATTCACTGTCGGGAGCCGTTCATGCGACTGTCCTTTCCATGGCGCACTCTGTCGGGTGCCTTCGTATTGCTGCTGGCCCTGCCGGCCATGGCCGGGGAGGCTTCGGTATTTCCCCTGATGCATCGCTGGGCGCACATCAACTATCGTATGCACGGCGAGGCCCAGGAGACGGCTTTCGCCGCTCTGGCCGATGACGCTGCCGGCCTGGCCGAGACGCATCCACGCAACGCCGAGGTGCTGACCTGGCAGGGTATCATCCTCGCCTCCGAGGCCGGCGCGAGGGGAGGGTTGGGAGCGCTCGATCTGGCCAAGCAGGCTCGGGATGTGCTCGAGCGCGCGATCGACATCGATCCGCAGGGCGATAATGGGTCGGCCTATGTGACGCTGGGCACGCTCTATGCCCGGGTGCCGGGGTGGCCGATCAGCTTCGGCGACGACGAGCGGGCGGAGCGCCTGTTGAAGAAAGCCGTCGCCATCCGCCCCGAGGGCATCGATACGCGCTATTTCTATGCCGCCTTTCTGCATGGTCAGGGGCGCGATCCGGCGGCTCTCGACCAGGCGCTCAAGGCGCAGCAGGCGCCGGACCGGCCGGGGCGCGAGGCATCCGACAAGGGGCTGCGCGAGGCGATCGGGCGTCTCGTCGCCGAACTGCGCTGATCCGGACGCTGCCGGAGCGGCTTGGCAAGGGCGGGGCGGCCCGGGATAATGAGGCGCATTGTGCCTGAACGGGGCGCCCAGCCGGCCAGCGGAGGAATCATGACCGACGAGATCGAAGCAGGGCGCGCGCAATTCGGCAGCGAGGATGTCGAGCGCGTGGCGACCGAGTCGCTGTACCAGGGGTTCTTCAGCCTGGAGCGACGCCGCCTGCGCCATCGTCTCTTCGAGGGCGGGTGGAGCGACGTCGTGACCCGCGAGGTGCACGTGCGTCGCGATGCCGTGGGGGTGCTGCTCTACGATGTCGAGCGCGATCACGTGGTGCTGGTGGAGCAGGTGCGTGCCGGGGCCCTGAACGACCCGGTCAGCCCGTGGAAGTTGGAGCCCGTCGCCGGGCTGGTCGAGCCGGGCGAGAGTCCGGCCGAGGTCGCCCGGCGCGAGGCCGTGGAGGAGGCGGGCTGCGCGATCGACGAGCTGATCGAGCTGTATCGCTACTACCCGAGCCCCGGGGCCTGCGATGAGCAGGTCACGCTGTACTGCGGCCTGGTCGACAGCCAGGGCATAGGCGGCGTGCACGGCCTGGCCGAGGAGCACGAGGACATTCTGGTGCATGTGCTACCCTTTGCCCGCGCCTGGGAACTGCTGCAGACGGGGCGACTCGACAATGCCATGTGCCTGATCGCCTTTCTCTGGCTGTCCCGTGAACGCGCCTCACTGCGAGCAAGGAGGTAACCCGTGGCCAGGACCGCTTATGTCACCGACCTCAAGTCACTCCAGGCCGAGTGTTCGGCCAACTATCTGCGGCTGACGCGGCTGGTCGACGATCTGGAGGCCGGGGCGGTGCGCGAGGTGCCGCTGGCCGGTCACGCCGGGCGCTTCGGCACGCTGTGGCTCGAGGTGGCCGAGTGTGCCCCGTACACCACCATTCTGCGGGTCGCCCAGACCGGTGTGCTCGACGGCATCATCGACTCGCCGCGCATGACCGTGCATCTCTACCATGATGTGCGCATGGCCGAGGTCACCGACTTCCAGCGCCAGCGCCATTTCCACGGCCGCTACCGTTATCCCAATCCGCGCATGCACCAGCCCGACGAGAAACTTCAGCTCAACCGCTTCCTCGGCGAGTGGCTGGAACACGGCCTGGCCCACGGCCATGCCGCCGATCTGACTCCGCTGCGCTGAGCCCCTTCTCCGTCTGCCGGCAAGCCGGCCGGTGGTTCCCTTCGGCACGCCGTGCCGCCCGTCCTTCCAGGAGTTGATTGTCCGATGCGGCTGATCCAGGTCACCGATTGCCACTTGCACGCCGACCCCGAGGCCCGCTCGCGGGCGGGGGTGCCGTTCCGCCAGCTCGAGGCGGTGCTCGAGCGGGTGCGGGCGCTGCGTCCGGATGTGCTGCTGGTGACCGGCGACGTCAGCCAGGACGAGACGCCCGCCTCCTATGAACTGGCCGCGCGGGCCTTCGCCGGAGTGGACTGCCCCTGGTTCTGGCTGGCCGGCAATCATGACCGGCCCCAGTACATGGCCGAGGCGCACGCACTGCTCGACGAGGTGGATCTGGGCGACTGGCGCCTGCTGCTGCTGGATTCGCGGGTCAGCGGTCAGGTGCACGGCGAGCTGGGGCAGACACAGCTGCAGGAGCTGGCCCTGCGACTCGAGATGGACGACCGGCCGACGCTGCTGGCGCTGCACCATCCGCCGGTCGAACTGGGCTCAGCCTGGATGGATGCGATCGGCCTGCTGGATCGCGAGGCCTTCTGGCAGACCCTGGCGGCCTATGCCCAGGTGCGCGTGGTGCTGTTCGGCCACGCCCATCAGCCCTTCGCGGCGCGCCACGCCGGCACCGGTGGCGAGATCGCCATCTACGGCTGCCCGGCCACGGCGGATCAGTTCCTGCCCAGCTCGCCCACCTTTGCCGTCGACGAGGCGTCGCGCCCGGGATGCCGGGTGGTGGACCTGGAGGGCGAGGTAATGACCACCTGGATCGAACGGGTGACGCCCTGAGCGTTATTCCCTCAAGAAATTAAAGGATGTTTCTTAATTCTTGGACGTTATCCAAGGTCGCTCGGTAACGTACTCTCATCCTTGTTCCCCCCTGTCCGGGCGGGAATGCCACCGGTCATGAGAGGTTGCAAGCCGAGATGCTTTCTCCCGAGCGACAGACCCACCTGAAGCAGCTCGAAGCCGAGTCGATCCATATCATCCGCGAGGTAGCCGCCGAGTTCCGCAACCCGGTGATGCTCTACTCCATCGGCAAGGACTCCTCGGTGATGCTGCACCTGGCGCGCAAGGCCTTCTATCCGGGCACGCCGCCGTTCCCGCTGATGCACGTCAACACCACCTGGAAGTTCCGCGAGATGATCGAGTTCCGCGATCGCATGGCGGCCGAGGTGGGCATGGAGCTGATCGAGCACATCAACGAGGAGGGCCGTGCCGCGGGCATCAACCCCTTCGACCACGGCAGCGCCAAGTACACCGACATCATGAAGACCCAGTCGCTCAAAATGGCGCTGGACAAGTACGGCTTCGATGCCGCCTTCGGTGGGGCGCGTCGCGACGAGGAGGCGTCCCGCGCCAAGGAGCGAGTCTACTCGTTCCGCGACAAGTACCATCGCTGGGATCCCAAGAACCAGCGTCCCGAACTGTGGAACCTCTACAACGGCAAGGTCAACAAGGGCGAGTCGATCCGCGTCTTTCCGCTCTCCAACTGGACCGAGCTCGACATCTGGCAGTACATCTACCTCGAATCGATTCCCATCGTGCCGCTGTACTACGCCGCACCGCGGCCGGTGGTCGAGCGCGACGGCATGCAGATCATGGTCGACGACGAACGGATGCCGCTGGAAGAGGGCGAGGTTCCCGAGGAGAAGTGGGTGCGTTTCCGCACCCTGGGCTGCTACCCGCTGACCGGCGCGGTGGAGTCACACGCCGCCACCCTGCCCGAGATCATCCAGGAGATGCTGCTCACCCGGACCAGCGAGCGCTCCGGGCGGGCCATCGATCACGACCAGGCCGGCAGCATGGAGCGCAAGAAGCGCGAGGGGTACTTCTGAGGCGCGAAGCGCCTCAGAAAGACGGAAGAGGGAAGTCGGAAGAGAGAAGGACGGATGGATTTTGAGCGACTGGATGTCTGGAAGCGTTCGGCCCGACTATCGGCCGAGTTATACCGTCATTTCGCCGACTCTCGAGACTTTGGTTTCAAAGACCAGATCACCCGTTCCGGCTTGTCCGTGCCCAGCAATATCGCCGAGGGCATGGTCAGGCCTACCGTCAAGGATCGAATCAAGTTTCTTCATATCGCCAAGGGTTCCTGTGCCGAACTCAGGACACAGGTCTACATCGGCATGGAGATCGGTTACATCGAGCGAGAGAAGGGGCATCACTGGGTGAACGAGACTAAGGAAATCGCCGCCATGCTGACCGGGCTGATTCATAAGCAGGCCGACTTCGACGCGGGCTGATGGGGTTTCTTCCTTCTTCGCTCTTCTCTCTTATTTCTAGGGTTCCGTCATGTCACACCAGTCAACGTTGATCGCCGACAATATCGAGCAGTATCTGCACGAGCACGAGAACAAGGACCTGCTGCGCTTCATCACCTGCGGCAGCGTCGACGACGGCAAGTCGACGCTGATCGGGCGGCTGCTGCACGACTCCAAGATGATCTACGAGGACCAGCTCGCCGCCATCACCCAGGCGTCGAAGACCAGCGGTACCACCGGCGACCAGGTCGACCTGGCACTGCTGGTCGACGGGCTGCAGTCCGAGCGCGAGCAGGGCATCACCATCGACGTGGCGTATCGCTACTTCTCCACCGACAAGCGCAAGTTCATCATCGCCGATACGCCGGGGCACGAGCAGTACACCCGCAACATGGCTACCGGTGCCTCCACCGCGAGCCTGGCGGTGATTCTGATCGATGCCCGTCACGGCGTGCAGACCCAGACCCGCCGGCATAGTTTCATTGCCGACCTGCTGGGTATCCAGCACCTGGTGATCGCCGTCAACAAGATGGACCTGGTCGACTACTCGCAGGCGCGCTTCGACGCCATCGTTGCCGACTACCGCGCCTTCGCCGAGAAGCTCGGCGCCCGCGACATCCGCTTCGTGCCGATTTCCGCGCTGGAAGGCGACAATGTCGTCAACGCCAGCGACAACATGCCCTGGTACGACGGCCCGGCGCTGCTCGAGGGGCTCGAGACCGTCGAGATCGCCCGGGACAGCAATCTGAGTGACCTGCGTCTGCCGGTGCAGTACGTCAATCGCCCCAACCTCGACTTCCGCGGCTACTGCGGCACGCTGGCTGCCGGCATCCTGCGGCCGGGGCAGGCCGTCAAGGCGCTGCCGTCGGGCCGTCAGTCCCGCGTGGCGCGCATCGTCACCTACGACGGCGACCTCGAGACGGCCTATCCGGGAGAGGCGATCACCGTCACGCTGGAGGACGAGATCGATATCTCCCGGGGTGACTGGCTGGTCGCCGCCGATGCCGAGGTCGCGCTGTCCAACACCTTCAGCGCCGATATCGTGTGGATGCACGATTCACCGCTGGAACCGGGGCGACTGTATGACTTCAAGCTGGCGACGCGGGACCTCTCCGGGCGGGTCCAGGCCATCGACTATCAGGTCGATGTCAACACCCTCGAGCATCACGATGCGGACAACCTGGCGCTCAATGGTATTGCCCGCTGCCGGGTGGAGCTGACGTCTCCGGTGCCGGTGGACGACTACCGTCGCAGCCCGGGCACGGGCAGCCTCATCGTCATCGATCGGCTGAGCAACGTTACTGTGGGCGCGGGGATGATCCGCGAGGCGCTGGAGGGCGACGAAACCACCGGTACGGTCGACTGGGAGGCTTTCGAGATCGAGCTCAACGCCCTGATCCGCAAGCACTTCCCCCACTGGGAGGCGAAGGACGTGCGCGAGCTGTTCCGGAACTGATTATCGCACCGGGTTCGAGCGTTGCTGGCCCCGCCGACTTCTTGCCGGCGGGGCTTTTTTGTCCCGAATGACCTCGGTCAAGCGTCGCGGACGTAGCGCCGGCTAGGCTTGTCGTCAGACATCGCCGAATCGGGGGCGGGCCATGGACGTCGAACGGCTGTTCGATGCCAGCTATGCGCGGGTGCTGTCGCGGAAGGTCGGTGGGCAGGATTTCTTCGACGCCTTCTACCGGCATTTCATTGCGGCGTCCGACGAGGTGGCGGTCAAGTTCCGGCATACCGACATGGCGCGCCAGCAGGCCATGCTCAAGAAGGCCTTCTATCGGCTGCTGAGCTTCTTTGCCTCGAGCGATACCGATTACTACCTCGAGAAGATCGCGGTCATCCACGACCGACGCCATCTCGACATCCGCCCCGGGCTCTACGATCTTTGGCTGGAGAGTCTGATCGCCACCGTGCGCCGCTTCGACCCCGCCTTCGACGCCGACATCGAATTGGCCTGGCGTCTGGTAATGACGCCGGGCATCGTCTTCATGAAGTTCCACTACGATCGCGAGCGTACGACGCCGGACGGGTAACGTCGCCGACCCGCGGGCCTATCCCGGTTTGCGAGCCACCAGCACCGCGCGGCGCGGCGCCGGATAGCCCTCGGCGGTGCGCGACCGGTCTGAGGGGTCGAGAAAGTCGGCCAGCGACTGAAAGGTCATCCACTCGGTGGCGCGCTGCTCGTCGAGGGTGGTCGGGGCCTCGTCCACCACGCGCACGTCCTCGAAGCCGCAGCGCGCGAGCCAGCCGGCTAGCGCCCGGGACGAGGGCAGGAAATAGACGTTGGGCATGCAGGCATAGCGCTCGCCGGGCATCAGCACGGTGGTCGCGTCGCCCTCGACCACCAGGGTCTCGAGGACCAGCTCGCCGCCCGGACGCAGGGCGGCGCGCAGTTGCTGCAGATGCTCGAGGGGCGAGGCGCGATGGTAGAGCACGCCCATCGAGAACACCGTGTCGAAGGCGGCGAGATTCGGCGGCACATCCTCGATGCCCGCGGGCAGGAAGTGCGTGCGCCCGCCATCGGCGTCGCCGACGAAGTGACGGACCGCCTGGAACTGGTAGTAGAAGCGCGGCGAAGGATCGATCACCAGCACGAAGGCGGCGCCGGCACCGGCCATGCGCCAGGCGTGATAGCCGTTGCCGCCGCCCACGTCGAGCACCCGACGCCCGGCCAGCGGTGCGAGATACGGCGTCACACGCTGCCATTTCCAGTCCGAGCGCCATTCGGTGTCGATGACGGTGCCGCCCAGCCGGTAGGGGCCCTTGCGCCAGGGCATCAGCGTCTTGAGCAGGTTGTGGCAGCGCCGCCGGTCGGCGTCGGACAGCGCGACGTCGACGCTCACCGTGTCTCGGTCCAGGGCGACCTGTCGGTCGGCGGGCAGCTCGGGCAACTTGGCCACCGCCTTCTCCCAGCCGGGCAGATCGCCGTGGCGCCGTCGGTCGAGGCCGCGGGCCAGCTGCTCGGGCAGGCGCGCCAGCCAGGTGTCCAGCCCCTGATCGACGAAGGCGTGATAGAGCGCCCGGCGGGCGCGCGCGTCAGGCGTCATGGGGGTGGCCTCCGGGACGGGCCTTGAAGGCGATCATCGAGGCGAAGTTGAGATACTGGAACCAGGTGGTGACGCGCTCGAAGCCGAGCCCCTCCAGGCGCGCATGATGGGTCGCCAGGCTGTCCGGGCGCAGCACGTTCTCCAGCGCGGTGCGCTTCTGGCTGATTTCCAGGTCGCTGTAGCCGTTGGCGCGCTTGAAGTCGTGGTAGCGCTCCACCAGCCAGGCGTTCTCCGCCTCGTCCTCGGCGACGACCTTCTCCGAGAGGATCAGCACCCCGCCCGGCTCCAGGGCGGCGTACAGCCGGCCGAGCAGGGCATCGCGGTCGGCGGGATCGAGGAACTGTAGGGTGAAGTTGAGCACGATCAGGCTCGCCGGACGATAGTCGATCGCGCGGATGTCGCCCTGCTCGATGGTGATCCGATGCTCGGGACACTCGCTGGCCAGGGTCGCCCGGGCCCGCTCGACCATCGCCGGCGACAGGTCGATCCCGGTCAGGGTGAAGGCCTCCGGCGGCAGACGAGCGGCCAGTGCCAGCCCCACCGCGCCCAGCGAACAGCCCAGGTCGTAGACGTGGCCGCCGTGGCGCAGGTGGCGTTCGGCGATCACGCCCAGCATGCCCAGGATCTGCCCGTAACCGGGGATGGAGCGACGGACCATGTCGGGGAAGCAGGCCACGACCTGCTCGTCGAAGGAGAAGGACGCGACCCGGTCGAGGGGTGTCGTGAAGATCGCGTCACGGTAAGATGCATCACTCATGGACATTCGCTGTGGGTGCTAGGGTGGCATGACAGGGCGTGGTCGGGGCCGGGAAGGCGGCCGTCGCCCGCGACGGGGCATTAGTTTACGCATCGCCCCGACGACTTGCACCCGCCCGCGGCGGTCCAGGGAAAGGCTGCACGAGTGTGACAAGGACGGTTAAAAGGAGATGCCGATGAGCACCACGATGATCGATCAGCACCCCGCCTGGCAGGCACTGCACGAACACGCCGACACGATGCGCGACATCCACCTGGCCACCCTGTTCCGGGAGCCGGGGCGCTATCCCGATTTCAGCCGCCGGGCCGCCGGGCTGATGCTCGATCTGTCCAAGCAGCGCTGGCGCCACGAGACCCTCGACAAGCTGCTCGACCTGGCCCGCGCCGCCGGGGTGCCCGAGGCGATCGGCCGTCTGCTGGCCGGCGAACGGGTCAACATCAGCGAGGATCGCCCGGCGTTGCATACCGCGCTGCGCCTGCCGGCGGACGCGCGTCTGGTGGTCGACGGCGAGGACGTGGTGCCGGCCGTGCACGCCACCCTCGACAGGATGGCGCACATCGTCGAGCAGTGCCATGCCGGGCAGTGGCGGGGCGCCACCGGCAAGGCGGTGACCGACGTGGTCAACCTCGGGGTCGGCGGCTCCGACCTGGGGCCGCTGATGGTCTCCCACGCCCTGGCCGACTATCGCCCGCGGGACATCCATCCGATCGAGGTGCACTTCGCCTCGACCATGGACGGTTCCCAGCTCGCCGACTACCTGACCCGCTTCAATCCGGAGACGACGCTGTTCGTGCTGTCGTCGAAGTCGTTTACCACCGTCGACACCCTGTCCAACGCGCGCACCGCCCAGGACTGGCTGATGAGCCACCTGGTCAACGGCGACGGCGACCGCGAGCTGGTCCAGCGCCAGCACTTCATCGGCGTCTCGGCGAGCCCCGAGAAGATGAGCGAGTGGGGCATTGCCGAAGATCACCAGCTGGAATTCTGGGAGTGGGTCGGTGGGCGCTATTCGCTGTGGGGCGCCATCGGCCTGCCGATCGCCCTGGCGGTGGGCATGGACAACTTTCGCGCTCTGCTCGCCGGCGCCCATTCGATGGACCGGCATTTCGCCGAGGCCGAGCTCGAGGCCAACCTGCCGGTGTTGCTGGCGCTGGCGGGTATCTGGAACAACAACTTCCTCGATATCCGCGCGCATTCGATCCTGCCCTACGACGGTCGGCTGGAGTTCTTTGCCAGCTACCTCGAACAGCTGGAGATGGAATCCAACGGCAAGTCGGTGACCAACCACGGCGAACTTACCCACTATTCGACCTGCCCGGTGCTGTGGGGCCAGCTCGGCCCCAACGCCCAGCACGCCTTCTATCAGCTGCTGCACCAGGGCACCCAGGCGGTGGAGTGCGACTTCATCGCCCCGATGCGCCGCTACGACCGTGTCGAGGACGAGGCGACCCGCCAGCATCTCAAGAACCAGCATCGCCTGACGCTGGCCAACTGCTTCGCCCAGTCCCGGGTGCTGATGCTGGGTGACGAGGCGATCGACGACGATGGCCCGCGGCCCAGCCACAAGCGCTACCGGGGCAACCAGCCGTCGACCACGGTGCTGCTCGAGCGCCTGACGCCCGAGACGCTGGGGTCGCTGATCGCGCTCTACGAACACAAGGTCTTCGTCCAGGCGACGATCTGGGATATCAACCCCTTCGATCAGTGGGGGGTGGAGCTGGGCAAGAAGATTGCCACCCAGACCGAGCGTGTGCTGGCTTCCCGCGAGGGGGTCGAGGCGCTGGATGAGTCCAGCCGTGGTCTGATCGAGGCGGTCTGGGAGGCCGAGTCGCGCAATTGATGCTGTTTATCCATCCAGGTTTTGGGTATGCTGAGTGACCGCCTGAACACGGCGCCGGTCGACGGTGTGCTCTACCTCCACGGCTTCAACAGCGGCAGCGCCTCGCCCAAGGCGCAGCTGATGCGCGCCGCCTGCGCGAGCCTGCGTCACGGCGGCCGACCGTTGGCATGCCGTACGCCGCAGCTGTCGCACCGGCCGGACGCGGCCCTGGCGCGGGCCGAGGCCGAACTGGCCGAGCTCGGCGACAATGTGCTGCTGGTGGGCAGTTCGATGGGCGGTTTTCTGGCCAGCGTGCTGGCGGAACGTCACGACCTGCCGGCGGTGGTGATCAACCCGGCGGTGGCGCCGGCCGGGCTGGTCGATGCCTGGTGGGGCCAGGCGTTCGTCAACCCCTACAATGGTGAACGCTTCACCGTCGAGGCGGCGCACCGGGAGGCGCTGGCGGCCATGACGCCGGCGTACCTGACGCCTGAACGCTACCTGCTGCTGCTGGGTACCGCCGACGAGACCCTCGACTGTCGTGATGCGTTTCGCGCCTATCGCGGCTGCCGCATGCTGATCGAGCCGGGCGGCGATCACGGCTTCAGCCATCTGGCAGCCTATCTGCCCGCGGTGCTGGCGCACGGCGGGCATACGTTCGCCGGCCCGCTCGACGCCCCGTCCGCGCCCTGAGTTCAGCGACATCATCGACAGCTTCATGGATACCGCATGACGCAATACAGTGCCTCTTCGATCGAGGTCCTATCGGGCCTCGAGCCGGTGCGCAAGCGCCCCGGCATGTACACCGACACCACGCGGCCCAACCATCTGGCGCAGGAAGTCATCGACAACAGCGTCGACGAGGCGCTGGCCGGCTACGCCAGGGAGATTCGCGTCAGGCTGCTCGACGACGGCGGCATCGAGGTCAGCGACGACGGCCGCGGCATGCCCATCGACATCCACCCCGAACACGGCCTTTCGGGGGTCGAGCTGATCCTCACCAAGCTGCACGCCGGCGGCAAGTTCTCGCAGTCCAGCTACCGCTTCTCGGGCGGCTTGCATGGCGTCGGGGTGTCGGTGGTCAATGCGCTCTCCGAACGCCTTGAGGTCGAGGTCTGCCGCGATGGCAGCCGGCATGCCATCGCCTTCGCCAGGGGCGAGAAGGTCGAGGAGCTCAGCGTGATCGGCAGTTGCGCCAAGCGGGCCACCGGCACGGTGGTGCGCTTCTGGCCCGAGACCGCCTACTTCGATTCGCCCAAATTGTCGCTGCCGCGGCTCAAGCACCTGCTGCGTGCCAAGGCGGTGCTGTGTCCCGGGCTCAAGGTGGTGCTCACCGAGGCCGATGGCGCCACCAGCGAGTGGCAGTACGCGGACGGCCTGCGCGACTACCTGGCGCAGGCCAACGACGGCTTCGAGGTGCTGCCGGAGTCGCCCTTCGTCGGCCATTTCGCCGACGACGAGCAGGGCGTCGACTGGGCGATCCAGTGGCTGCCGGAGGGCGGCGAGCCGTTGATGGAATCCTACGTCAACCTGATTCCCACGCCGCTCGGCGGCACCCACGTCAATGGCCTGCGCTCGGGGCTGCTCGAGGCGCTGCGCGAGTTCTGCGACTACCGCAGCCTGCTGCCGCGCGGCGTCAAGCTGACCCCGGACGACCTCTGGGAGCGGGTGTCCTTCGTGCTCTCGGTGAAGATGCTCGACCCGCAGTTCGCCGGCCAGACCAAGGAGCGGCTGTCGTCGCGCACCGTCGCCGGCTTCGTCTCCGGGGTGGTCAAGGACGCCTTCTCGCTGTGGCTCAACCATCACGTCGACCAGGCCGAGGCGCTGGCCGAGCTGGTGATCAGCGCCGCCCAGCGCCGTCAGAAAAGCGCGAAGAAGGTGGCGCGCAAGAAGGTCACCGCGGGGCCGGCGCTGCCCGGCAAGCTGGCCGACTGCTCGGGGCAGGACCCGGCGGCCAGCGAACTGTTCCTGGTCGAGGGCGACTCGGCCGGCGGCAGCGCCAAGCAGGCCCGGCATCGCGAGACCCAGGCGATCCTGCCGCTGCGCGGCAAGATCCTCAACACCTGGGAGGTGGAGTCCCACGACATCTACAACTCCCAGGAGGTCCACGACATCGCCGTGGCGATCGGCGCCGACCCGGGCAGCGGCGACCTGACCAAGCTGCGCTACCACAAGATCTGCATCCTCGCCGATGCCGACTCCGACGGCCTGCACATCGCCACCTTGCTGTGCGCGCTGTTCGTGCGCCATTTCCCGGCGCTGGTCGACGCCGGCCACGTCTACGTGGCGATGCCGCCGCTGTACCGCATCGACCTCGGCAAGGAGGTTCACTACGCCCTCGACGAGAGCGAGAAGGCGGCGATCCTCAAGCGCCTGGAGGGCAAGCGCGGCACCCCGAATGTGCAGCGCTTCAAGGGCCTCGGCGAGATGAGCCCGCTGCAGCTGCGCGAGACCACCATGGCGGCCGATACCCGTCGGCTGGTGCAGCTGACCCGGGCCGACGGCGACGGCACCGGCGAGATGCTCGACATGCTGCTGGCCAAGAAGCGGGCCTCGGACAGGAAGAGCTGGCTGGAAGATTACGGCAACCTGGCGGACATAGAGGTGTAGCCACGCCATGACCATGGATATCCACGTGGAGGAGGGCGACGTCGAACGCCTCTCCCTGAAGGAATACACCGAGAAGGCGTATCTCGACTATTCGATGTACGTGATTCTCGATCGCGCGCTGCCGCACGTCGGTGACGGCATGAAGCCGGTCCAGCGGCGCATCATCTACGCCATGCGCGAGCTGTCGCTGACCGCCAACGCCAAGTACAAGAAGTCGGCGCGTACCGTCGGCGACGTGCTGGGCAAGTTCCATCCCCACGGCGACAGTGCCTGCTACGAGGCGATGGTGCTGATGGCCCAGCCGTTCAGCTACCGGTATCCGCTGGTCGACGGCCAGGGCAACTGGGGCAGCCCCGACGATCCCAAGTCGTTCGCGGCGATGCGCTATACCGAGGCGCGGCTGTCGAAGTTCTCCGAGGTGCTGCTCGGCGAGCTCGGCCAGGGCACCGTCGACTGGATGCCCAACTTCGACGGCACCATGAACGAGCCGGCGGTGCTGCCGGCGCGCCTGCCGCACGTGCTGCTCAATGGCGCCACCGGCATCGCGGTGGGCATGGCCACCGACATTCCGCCGCACAACGTGCATGAGGTGGTCGAGGCGACCTGCCATCTGTTGCGCCACCCGGACGCCACGGTGGGCGATCTCGTCGCCCATGTGCCGGCCCCGGACTTTCCCACCGAGGCGGAGATCATTACCTCGCGGGCCGATCTCGCCAAGCTCTACGAGAGCGGCCGCGGTTCGGTGAAGCTGCGCGCCCGCTACAGCCTGGAAGAGGGCAATGTGGTGATCACCGCGCTGCCCTACCAGGTCAGCGGGTCCAAGGTGCTCGAGCAGATCGCCGACCAGATGCAGAAGAAGAAGCTGCCGATGGTCGCCGACCTGCGTGACGAGTCGACCCACGAGACGCCCACGCGGCTGGTCATCGAGCCGCGTTCCAGCCGTGTCGATATCGAGTCGCTGATGGCGCATCTGTTCGCCACCACCGATCTCGAGAAGAACGTGCGCGTCAATCTCAACGTCATCGGCCTCGACGGCCGCCCGCGGGTGCTGTCGCTGGCCGAGATGCTCGGCGAGTGGCTGCGCTACCGGCGGGCCACGGTGCGCCGGCGGCTCGAGCACCGGCTGGGCAAGGTCGAGGATCGCCTGCACATTCTCGAGGGCCTGCTCGCCGCCTACCTCAACATCGACGAGGTGATCCGCATCATCCGCGAGGAGGACGAGCCCAAGCCGGCGCTGATCGAGGCCTTCGGCATTTCCGAGCGCCAGGCCGAGGCGATCCTCGAGCTGCGCCTGCGCCACCTGGCGCGTCTCGAGGAGATGAAGATCCGCGGCGAGCAGGATGACCTCCAGGCCGAGCGCGAGCGACTCAAGGAGCTGCTCGGCAACGACGCGGCGCTCACCGACCTGATCGAGGAGGAACTGCGCGAGGCCGATCGCGAGTACGGTGACCCGCGCCGCTCGCCGATCGTCGAGCGCGAAGAGGCCCGAGCGCTGTCCGAGGTCGAGCTGATGGGCGCCGACCCGATCACCGTGGTGCTCTCCGAGAAGGGCTGGATTCGCAGTGCCAAGGGCCACGATATCGACCCGGCGGGGCTCTCCTACAAGGCCGGTGACCGCTTCCATCTCGCCGCCCGCGGCAAGACCAACCAGCCGCTGGTGCTGCTCGACGACAGCGGGCGCGCCTATACGCTGACCGCCCACAACCTGCCCAGCGCCCGCAGCCAGGGTGAGCCGATCACCGGGCGCATCAACCCCCCTGCCGGTGCGCACATGATAGGGGTCTTGCTGGCCCCGCCGGATACCCGTTACCTGCTGGCGTCCGACGGCGGCTACGGGTTCCGTACCTCGCTCGAGGCGCTGATCGGCAAGAACAAGGCCGGCAAGGCGGTACTCAGCGTGCCCAAGGGCTGCAACGTCCTGCCGCCGCGGCGGGTGCCGGAGGAGGCCGAGGGGGCGCGTGTCGCAGTGGTGTCCAACGAGGGGCGGTTGCTGGTCTTCGATCTCGATCAGCTGCCGGAAATGGCCAAGGGCAAGGGCAACAAGATGCTCGACATCCCCGGCCCGCGAGCGGCCCGGCGCGAGGAGTTCATCCGCGACTGGGTCGTGCTGCCCCCCGACGCGCCGCTGGTGGTGCAGGCCGGCAAGCGCAAGCTGACCCTCAAACCCGACGACCTCGGTTATTATGCCGGCGAACGCGGCCGGCGCGGCAGCAAGCTGCCCCGTGGATTCCAGAAGGTCGACCGGCTCGAGGCGGGTTCTTGAGCCACGGGCCGCGGGGTTCGCTCGTGGCCCGTGGTCCAGGGGGCGTCGCGATTCATGATGTGAGGATGCAATGACACAACGATTTCTGATTCGCGCCACGGGCAGCGCCCAGCCCGGCCAGCTGGCCGGGCTGGGCAAGGCGCTGGCCACCTGTGGCGCGCGGCTGCTGGACATCAACCAGAGCGTGACCTTCGGTATCGTCGACTTCGAGGCGCTGGTGGGTCTCGACCACGATGCCAGCCTCGAGGCCACGCTGGCCGAGGCCGGCGACCACCTGGGGCTCGACGTCCAGGCCATCCAGGTCGCCGCCGAGGACTACCATCGCTGGAGCGCCCAGGCCAGCCGGCCCCGGCTGATCCTCACCCTCCTGGCGCCGCGCCTGCCGGCGGGCATTCTCGCTGAGGTCGGCGCGCTCACCGCCGAGCACGGCCTGACCGTGGAGCTGATCCATCGTCTGTCGGGGCGTGAGCCGCTGGGCGGCACCCCGCTGGACGGCGAGGCGCCGGAACACGGTGCCTGCGTGGAGTGCTGGCTGCGCGGCGAGGAGGTCGACCTGGAAAGCCTGCGCGAGCGGGCACTGGCACTGGGCGCCATGCACGGCGTGGACATCGCCATCCAGGAGGACTCGATCTGGCGGCGGCATCGCCGGCTGATCTGCTTCGACATGGATTCGACCCTCATTCAGACCGAGGTGATCGACGAGCTGGCGCGCCGTCATGGCGTCGGCGACGAGGTGGCGGCGGTCACCGAGCGTGCCATGCGCGGTGAACTGGATTTCCAGCAGAGCTTTCGCGAACGCATGGCGAAGCTCAAGGGACTCGACGAGTCGGTGCTGGCCGAGATTGCCGAGAACCTGCCGTTGATGGACGGGCTCGAGCGGCTGATGGCCCACCTCAAGCGGCTGGGCTATCGCACGGTGATCCTCTCCGGGGGATTCACGTATTTTGCCCGCCACCTTCAGAAACGCCTGGGTTTTGACGAAATACATGCCAACGAGCTGGTAATCGAGAACGGCAAGGTGACCGGCGAGGTGCGCGAGCCGATCGTCGATGCCGACCGCAAGGCGGCGCTGCTGGCCGAGATCGCCGAACGCGAGGGCCTGCGGCTCGAACAGACCATCGCCGTGGGTGACGGTGCCAACGATCTCAAGATGCTCGCCACCGCCGGGCTGGGCATCGCCTTTCGCGCCAAGCCGCTGGTGCGCCAGCGGGCCCGGCAGTCGATCTCCACGCTGGGCATCGATGCCGTTCTCTACCTGATCGGCTATCGCCACGGGGACCTGGAAGCCTGATTCCGTGGCCGGATCACACAACTATCGGGAGCGGCCGTCGTCAGGGAGGCCGGGTCGCTCCGCCCTGACGGGAAATACATTCATGGAGACACTGAGCGAGACACCGACCCAGGTGATCGAGCATCCGCGGGAAGTCGCCGACATTCTCGACGCACTGACACAGCCCGGCGATATCTCGTTGATCTTCGAGGACCAGTCCTCGGTGCCGCACTCCGTCCTGCTGGTCGAGTACCAGGAAGGCGAGCACCTGATACTCGATGTGACCGCGGCGCCGGAGGTGGCCAGCGGTCTGGTGGCGGAGCGCCCGTTCCGGCTTTCGGGGCAGGCGCGCGGGGCGATGGTCTCGACCCACCCGCTGACGGCGAGCCCGATGAACGGTACGCCCGGACGGTTGCGCTTCTTGTGCCCCTATCCCGAGGCGTTCGACGCCTGGCACCGCCGCCACGCCTTCCGCGCCGAGCTCAAGTCGGGCATGCAGGTGCCCGTCGAAATCACGCTCGACACGCGGGTGATTCGCGGCGAGCTGCTCAACCTTTCCCTGGGGGGCTGTCTGTTGCAACTGCCGCTCGGCGAGGCGGTGCACCTGGAGCAGGGGCAGATTCTCGACCGGGTCGAGGCGATCTTTCCCAGCGGTCAGCGCCTGGAAGCGCGGGGCGAGGTACGCCACGTGACTTCAGACGACCGCTGGCAGCGGGCGCTGGTCGGCTTCGCCTTCGATGACGCGGCGCCGCGCTTCGAGCGACTGGTGTGGTATCTGGTCAAGGAGATCGAGCGCGAGAGTGCCCGGGATGCCGTCAGCGGCCGCAACCTGGCGCCGTCGCCGCTGTTTCAGCCCCCTGCCGACAAGCCGTCGCTGGCGGCGCAGACGGCCAGCGAGACGCGTTATGCCACGCCCATGGCGCGCCGCCTGAGCAAGGTGGCCGATCTGCTCAACGCCCAGGTGCTCGAACTCAGGCAGGGGCAGCGTCTGGACAGCGCGCGGTTGTCCAAGGCCAGTGACCTGCTGTTGAGTCTTCTGGAACAGGACCGCGAGGCACTGCTGTTCGCCACCGTCTGCCTGCAGCGCGAGCCGGTGGTCGTGCAGCACGGCATCGCCGTGGCGGCGCGGCTGGCTGATCTGGTGGCCAGCCGCCAAGTCCCTCGCGAGCTGCTCAAGGCGGTCGTGGCTTCGGCGCTGGTGCATGATCTGGGCAAGGCGCTGCTGCCTGATGCACTGCTGTCCGCCAGGCAGTTCGACGACGAGCAGCATCGCCAGTTGACGGGGCACGTCGAGGCGCTGCGCGAGCGTCTCGGGGAGTGCCGCTGGCTGGCGCCGGACGTCGTCAAGAGCGTGGTCGTCGAAATCAATGAGCGGCTCGACGGCAGTGGCTACCCGCAGGGGCTTTCGGGCGAATCGTTGTCGACGCTGGGCCGGGCCGCCGCAGTGGTCGATGTCGTGGATGCCATGGCGCGGCCCCGGCCGGATCGCCCCGCCCGGAGCACCGAGGTCATCTACCGTCACTTGCTGACCCACGGCGAGCGGTTCGACTCCCAATGGGCGCAACGCTATATCCGCCGTTTCGGCCTGCAGCCGATCGGCAGTCTGGCGGCCTTTGCCAGCGGTGCGGTCGGCTGGATCCACCGGCTCGACGAGAAGGGCAATCCGGCGCTGGTGCATGTGGTGCGCAACCGCTTTACGCCCGACAAGCGCCTCGACCAGTGGGCCCGTGGTCGTGAGGTCGAGCGTCTGGGGCGCTTCGAGCAGTTGCTCGACCCGGCCGGCGAGGGGTTGTCTCTTTGCTGAAGCACGCAGTCGCGGCGGGCGAAGCGGGAGAGAGCCGTCTACAGTGAAAGCATTGTCACAGGCGTTCCAAGAGGCTGTCATGACCTATTCGCCCGATGTTCTCGATGCGCTCAACCTGCTGTGTCTGTTCAACCTCGATACCCG
Organism: Modicisalibacter sp.; assembly: GCF_055145905.1. Taxonomy (NCBI): domain Bacteria; kingdom Pseudomonadati; phylum Pseudomonadota; class Gammaproteobacteria; order Oceanospirillales; family Halomonadaceae; genus Modicisalibacter; species Modicisalibacter sp. The sequence goes on from NZ_JBSREH010000044.1 coordinate 66,720, forward strand.
TCAGGAGGGGCTCAAGGTCCACGGCTCGGCGGACCCGGCCCAGGTGGCGGCGGCGCGTCGCCTGTATGATCAGGGGCTGGTGACCCAGGCCGATGGCGGCTACCTGACCGAGAGAGGGCGCGAGGCGGCCGAGCAGGCACAGGCGCTGTGGCGGCTGCTGGTGGCCGAGCCGGTGACCACGGGGTGAGGCGAGTGTCCCCGGAAAAGCCGCGAGCCAGGCGCGGCGGGGCGAGCGGAGTTGACAAGCCTCGCGGGAATTGATTTCTTGAGGGCATGACACACGGTTCTGCGACTTTCTCACTAGCGTCACGACTACGCCTGCGCACCGGCCTCTGAAGCCGGTGCAAGGTGTATATCCGTCCTGACGTTCAGCCAATCACGAGAAAGTCCCATGCCGTTCTACCATTCCCGATACCCCATGACGACCGTTACGCCGAACGCCGGCACCTCTGCCCATGCCGAGCGTGTCGTCGTCCAGTGCGCGAAATGGGTCGAGTCCGCCAGTCACGCCCCGCCGACGATGCCGTCGGTGGGGCGTTTTCGTTGCGGCCCGGCTCGCGCGTTCCGCCGTCGTCACGCCGAGGAGACTACGCCATGATGTTGTCCGACCCGTCCGTCAAGTACCGTCCCTTCGAGGCCGTCGATCTGCCCGATCGCCAGTGGCCCAATCGCCGGCTGACGCAGCCGCCGCAGTGGTGCAGCGTCGACATGCGTGATGGCAATCAGGCACTGATCGATCCCATGGACCTGGAACGCAAGCGGCGCTTCTTCGAGCTGCTGGTGGACGTCGGCTTCAAGCAGATCGAGGTGGGCTTCCCGTCGGCCTCGCAGATTGACTTCGACTACGTGCGAGAACTGATCGAGAACGACCGGGTGCCCGACGACGTGACCATCCAGGTGCTGACCCAGGCGCGTCCGCACCTGATCGATCGCACCTTCGAGGCGCTCAAGGGGGCCAAGCGAGCGATCGTCCACGTCTACAACGCTACCGATCCGGTGTTCCGGCGGGTGGTGTTCGGCGTCGACAAGGCCGAGTGCATCCAGATCGCCACCGACGCCACCACGCTGATCAAGCAGCGCATGGCCGAGCATCCGGAAACCGAGTGGACCTTCCAGTACTCGCCGGAACTGTTCACCTCCACGGAGCTGGACTTCGCCGTGCAGATCGTTGACGCGGTCAGTGCCACCTACGGCCCGACCCCCGACAAGCCGATGATCGTCAACCTGCCGGCCACCGTGGAGATCGCCACGCCCAACCATTATGCCGACCAGATCGAGTGGTTCTGCCGGCATGTGGCGCGGCGCGACAGCCTGATCGTCAGCCTGCACCCGCATAATGATCGCGGCACCGGCGTCGCCGCCGCGGAGCTGGGGGTGATGGCCGGCGCCGATCGCGTCGAGGGCACGCTGTTCGGCAACGGCGAGCGGACCGGTAACGTCGACATCGTCACGCTGGCGATGAACCTCTACACCCAGGGCGTACACCCGGAGCTCGACTTCTCGAATATCACGCCGATCATGCGTGAGGTGGAGCACTGCAACCAGCTGCCGGTACACCCGCGTCACCCCTATGTGGGCGATCTGGTGTTCACCGCGTTCTCCGGTTCGCACCAGGACGCCATCAAGAAGGGCATGGCCGAGCGTCGCGAGAATCCCGACGGCATCTGGGCCGTGCCTTATCTGCCTATCGACCCGCTCGACGTGGGGCGCACCTACGAGGCGGTGATCCGCGTCAACAGCCAGTCGGGCAAGGGCGGCGTGGCCTATCTGCTCGAGCAGGAGTTCGGCATCGAGCTGCCGCGCCGGCTGTCCATCGAGTTCAGCCAGGTGGTGCAGGCGGTGGCCGAACGCACCGGTCGCGAGATCACCGCGGAGATGATCTATCAGGCCTTCGCCGATGAATACCTGACGGCGGATTCCCACTACCGCCTGCTGCATCATCGTCTGAGCTCCGAAGGCGACGGGCCGCGCCTGCAGCTCGAGGCGACGCTGGCCGTCGACGGTGACACCCGCGAGGTGCGCGGCATCGCCAATGGGCCGCTGGATGCCTTCGTCAAGGCGCTGGCCGCCGACGGCCGCGACATCGAGATCATCGATTACCACGAGCACGCCCGTGGTCAGGGGTCCGACGCCGAGGCGATCGCCTACGTGGAGGTACGCATCGCGGACCGGTCGGTGTTCGGCGTGGGCATCGACGAGAGCATCACCAGCGCATCGATGAAGGCCGTGCTGGGGGCGATCAACCGCCACCTGACCGCCGACCAGGCCGTGGCGCCCAACGTCACCGCCGAAACGCTGGCTTGAACCGAGTTCAGGCAGCAGTAAGCGGTAAGCGATAAGCTGGCAGTAATAACCCCCAAGGCCTCGCCTGGGGGTTCTTGTTGCTCACGGCTCACAGGGGCGTCTTGCTTGCCTCGCCGGGGATTTCTCGCACCAGCCGCGGCAGCAGGAAGCCGGCCAGGCGATCGCGCAGGGCGCGGTGCAGGGCACGCGCCTCGCCGTCGGGCACGTCGAAGTGCGCCGCGCCGGCCACCGGGTCCAGCACGTGCAGGTAGTAGGGCAGGATGCCGGCGGCGAACAGCGCCTCCGACAGCTCGGCGAGCACGGCCACGTCATCGTTGACGCCGCGCAGCAGCACGCTCTGGTTGAGCAGGGTCACGCCGGCGTCCTTCAGCCGTGCGCAGGCGGCGATCACCGCGTCGTCGATCTCGGCGGGGTGGTTGATGTGCAGCACCATCACCGTCTGCAGGCGCGTGGCGGCCAGCCAGTCCAGCAGGGCGTCGTCGACCCGGTCGGGAATCACCACCGGCAACCGGGTATGCAGGCGCAGCCGCTGCAGGTGCGGAATCGCCGCCAGCTCCTCGACCAGCCATGCCAGCCGAGTATCGCTGGAAGCGAGCGGGTCGCCGCCGGAAAGAATGGCTTCGCGGATGGTCGTGTCCGCGCGCAGGTAGTCGAGGCTTTCCTGCCACTGCTCGCGGGACGGCGAGTTCTCGGCATACGGGAAGTGGCGGCGGAAGCAGTAGCGGCAGTTGATCGCACAGGCCGGGCTGGTGATCAGCAGCACGCGCCCGACATACTTGTGAATCAGCCCGCGCCGCGGGGTGTGCTCCGCCTCGGCCAGCGGGTCGGTGACGAAACCCGGCGGCGTGCGGGTCTCGGCCGTCACCGGCAGCACCTGGCGCAGCAGCGGGTCGGCCGGGTCGCCGGGGCGGATGCGCCGCAGGTAGGCCTCGGGCACGCGCACCGCGAACAGCTCGTGTCCGGCCTCGGCCCCGGGCAGCCAGTCGGCATCGAGGCCGAGACGCTCGAGCAGTTCGCGCGGGTCGCGCACGGCATGGCTCAACTGGGTCTGCCAGGATCCGGTCCGATGAATCGGGGCGGCGGGCACGGCTTCCGTGCGCTGCAAAAGACGCGGGCTTCGGGTTATCATTCGGGGCACCATTCGATGGGGCGAGGCCGTCACCGGCCTGGCCGAAAACATTACGTGCGTGGCCGCCAGGCGGCGCGCCGAGATCATCAGCGAGGAATCATGGCGAGCTATTCTACCAACGAATTCAAGGGCGGTCTGAAGGTGATGCTGGACGGCGATCCCTGCGCCATCGTCGACAACGAATTCGTCAAGCCGGGCAAGGGCCAGGCCTTCAACCGCGTCAAGCTGCGCAACCTGATGACCGGCCGTGTCTGGGAGCGTACCTTCAAGTCCGGCGAATCGCTGGAAGCCGCCGACGTCCTCGAGCTGGACATGGAGTATCTCTACAACGACGGTGAGATGTGGCACTTCATGAAGACCGACGGCTCTTTCGAGCAGTACGCGGTCGACAAGCGGGCGCTGGGCGACACCGAAAAGTGGCTCAAGGAGCAGGTGGCCTACACGGTGACGCTGTGGAACGACAACCCGATCAGCGTCTCGGCGCCGAACTTCATCGAGCTGGAAGTCACCGAGACCGACCCCGGCCTGAAGGGCGACACCGCCCAGGGCGGCTCCAAGCCGGCGACGCTGTCCTCCGGCGCGGTGGTGCGGGTGCCGCTGTTCATCAATGAAGGTGAAGTGCTCAAGGTGGATACGCGGACCGGGGAGTACGTCTCTCGCGCCTGATGAGCGGCCCTTCCTGCGCTCGCTCGTACGGTGTTGAATCCCGGGACGGCTTGCTCATTTAGCGCTGCTGAACTCCGCCGCCTTACCCGGGATTCGCCTGGTCCGAGCGTCGCTCGGAGAGGGCTTTGGCAATAGGGCTCATGACGCTCTAAACGATGCCAGCCCGTTTATCCTGTCGAAGCCACGCTTTGGGGCGTGGCTTTTTCGTACATGAGGGATGGTAATGACCATCGATTGGCAGCCCACGGCAGAGATCGCGACGCTGCGCGAGCGGGCGCGGCTGCTGGCCCGGGTGCGGGCGTTCTTCGCCGAGCGCGACGTGCTGGAGGTGGAGACGCCGGTGCTGGGCCACGGCGGCAGCACCGAAGTGCATCTGGATTCGCTGTGCACCGAGGCGAGGACGCCGGCGGGGCGTGAGCGACTGTGGCTGCAGACCTCACCGGAGTTCGCCATGAAGCGCCTGCTGGCGGCGGGCAGCGGGCCGATCTTCCAGCTGGCGCGCTGCTTCCGCGACGGCGAGACGGGAGCGCGGCACAATCTCGAGTTCACCATGCTCGAGTGGTACCGGCCGGGCTTCTCGCTGGCGGCGCTGATCGACGAGACCGAGGCGTTGGTGAGAGCCCTGCTGCCCGGGCGCGGCGCCTGTCGCCGGCATCGCTACCGCTCGCTGTTTCGCGAGATGCTGACTGTCGATCCATTCACCACGCCACTCGAAGACCTGCGCCAGTTGGCCGGGGAGCGGGGCGGTCTGGACATGCGTGACGCCGATCGCGACGGCTGTCTGGACCTGCTGATGAGCTTCTGCATCGAGCCGTATCTGGGGCGCGAGGGTATCGACGTGGTGGTGGACTACCCGGCCAGCCAGGCGGCGCTGGCGCGCCACGGCGTCGATGACGAGGGCGACGCTGTGGCCGCGCGCTTCGAGCTCTACGTCGACGGCCTGGAGCTGGCCAACGGTTACGATGAACTCGTTGATGCCGACGAGCAGGCCGCCCGCTTCGCCGCCGACAACGCCGCCCGTGAGGCCGCCGGCAAGCCCGCGGTGGACGTCGACCAGCGCCTGATCGCCGCGCTCGAGGCGGGCATGCCCGAAGGCAGCGGGGTGGCACTGGGCATCGATCGGCTGATCCAGCTGGTGCTGGGCCACCGCGAGCTGGCCGAGGTGCTGGCTTTTCCCGCGTCGCGCTGCTGAGTCTGATTCAGAACGCTTCTCGCTCCGGCAACAAGACCTGGCGCGGCCTGGGCGCTACCCTTGCCATCTGACCGCCATGAAGGGTGGACGTGCCGGAATGGAAGGAAGTGCTTTAGCCCGAGACTGCCGGGTTGGCTCACTTGCGGAACTCGGGCAATGCCTGTACGCCCAGATCGGCAGCCTCAATGGCGCCGGCGAGGTAGCCCGGGAACCGGGGTGACCACTCGCTGGCGATACCGGTCAGGCGTTCATGCCAGGGCCCGGTCGTGGCCGTGGCGTCGGGTGCTGCGGCGTGCTGGGCGGTCGGTTGCCGGTCGGCGACGGTGGCCGTGCAGGAATCCTGAGCCCAGTCCTTGATGAAGTCGACTGCCGGTGTCGCGGCCCGAGGGCCGAACAGGCGCGCCATCTGAACGCGACAGTGCAGGCGGAGTTGATCATCGGGAACGCTTTTTCGGGTCTGTGCAGGCACGCCAAGGAAGCCGAACAGCGCCGCATGGCCGCCTGGCACGGATGCGTCGTGGATCTCGCCCAGCGGGCCGAGGGCGCTGCGGGCCTCGCCGGAGAGTCCCTGTTCGCGCCAGAACGGATGATCGTAGAGGGCGATGTATTTGGCGTGGGGCGCCATCCAGGTAGGCGTCCCGCGCCACTGTCGGGCAAGTGCCCGCGGCAGGGAGGGGGAGAAGGTGATGCTGTCCTCGGCCAGTCGTGGCGGCACTGCCAGCAGCACCCTCTCGGCGCGCTGGATCATGGTTCGCCCGGATGCGTCTTCGCTGTCCAGCTCGATGTGCGATGCTGTCGCGCGCAGGTGATGAACCCTCTGGCCGGTGAGGATACGTGCCGTATCCAGGCGCCGGTGGAGGGCATCGGCCAGCGCGCCCATCCCACCGATCAGGCGCATCGAGGGGGGTGAGTTCGCGAAGCCTTGCATCCGCGTGGGAGGCTCGTCGGGCGAGCGCTCCATCAGCATGTCTCCGGTCTCGAACTGCGCGAAACGCTCCAGGCCCAGCTCCTCGACGAGACAGCCCAGCCGGTGCTGGAAGCCGGGCCAGAACCAGGTCGGTCCGAGATCGAAGTGGTCGACCGTATCCGGCGATGCCCATGGCGCGGACGCCGATTCAATGCGGCCTCCGAGGCGATCACGGGCCTCGAGGAGCAGGTAGTCTCGAATCCCTGACTTCTCGAGCCGGAAAGCGGCATACAGGCCCGCCAGTCCCGCCCCGACGATGGCTATACGCGTGGTGCGCATTCAGAGGCCTCTGCTGTTATCCGGCTCAGATGACCGGTCTTCAGATAGAAGGTGACGCCCTCCGGGCCGGCAATCAGTCGTGGCTGATCGCCGACGGGCAGGCGGATCCAGCTATCCGGCGGATAGCCGTGCCCCTCGATTACCAGTTCACCTTTCAGTACCAGCAGCTCGGCACCGCCGGCTGTCTCGTCGGGAAAGGCAGCGTTCGGCGCCAGGCGCTGCAGGCTGACGCGCTCGGTGCCACGGGAGAACAGAGGGCAGACGTCGCGACCCTCTTGACGGTGCCAGTTCGTCGAGTCGCCAGTATCGATACGCACCTGGCTGTCATCATCCGGCGACATCTGCCGCAGCTTGACGAAGATAGTGGCCCCCTCGTGGCTGAAGGGCTGGTGGGACGAGCCTGGCGGATTGCGTATATACCAGCCGGCTGGATAGTCGCCACCCTCATCGGAGAAGATGCCGGAAAGCACCAGGATTTCTTCGCCACCGGGATGCCGGTGAGCCGGGAAGTGGGAACCGGCGGCGTAACGCACGATGCTGGTGGCACGGGCCTGTTCGGCCCCGATGCGGTCGAGCATCACCCGCTCGACACCGCCCTGGGGCGAGGTGACCCATCGGTGCTGGTCCGGAGTCACGTTGACGCGACGCGTGAAGTCGGCATTGACGAGCATGATCGTTCCTCCAGGCATGGGAAGAGGGGCGGGTCCCGGCGATTCGGGACACCGGTTGCAGTACCACTGGCTTTTGTTTTGGTTGCGGCGGCCATGACGCCGCCACCCACGTTTCGGTAGCTTCGGCGGTTCAACCTGTCCGGTCTGACAGCAGGAAGGCGATCCCCTCGGCGACGTCCTGCGGGGTGCCGATGCGGCCGACCGGAAGACGGGGCGGGCTTTCCCGGCGTCACAAGCCCCGAGGGATCTACGCGCTGACTTCTCGTGCCGCCCCTGGCCTGGTACAGGCTCTCAATCCGCGGTGCCGGGCAGGCGCTCGGCTTGATCGGCGGCGGCCGGCGTGCCCGGCAGCTCGCCCAGCGACTGGCGCATGCGCACCAGGCTGGCATCGGCCTGCAGGTCCTGGCGGAATGCCACCGGCTCGGCGGTGCATAGGATGACCGTCGAGCCCAGCTTGAAGCGGCCCATCTCCGCGCCGCGGGCCAGCTCCACCGGGGTGTCGAAGCGGGTGCTCTGGATGCGTCCGGCCAGGGGCGTGATCTGCCCGGCCCACACGGTCTCGATGGCCGCCACGATCATCGCCCCGACCAGCACCATCGCCAGCGGCCCCTGGGGCGTGTCGAAGAAGCACACCAGGCGCTCGTTGCGGGCGAACAGGTCGGGGACATGCTCGGCGGTGGCCAGATTGACCGAGAACAGCCGGCCGGGGACGTAGACCATCTCGCGCAGGGTGGCGTCCAGCGGCATGTGCACGCGGTGGTAGTCGCGAGGCGAGAGGTAGATGGTGGCGAAGCTGCCGCCGCGGAAGGTCGCCGCCCGGTCGGCGTCACCGCCGAGCAGGGTGGTCAGCGAGTAATGCCGCCCCTTGGCCTGGACCAGGGTGCCGTCCTCGAGGCGCCCGGACTGCGAGAGCAGGCCGTCAGCGGGCGAGACCAGTCCCTCGCCGAGCGGTCGGGCGTCGTCGCGCAGTGCGCGGGTGAAGAAGTCATTGAAGCAGGGGTAGGCACGCGGATCGGGTTCGCGGGCCTGGCTCATGTCGACATCGAAGGTGCGGATGAAGCGCCGGATCAGCCGGTCCTTCAGCCACGGCGTGCGGCATTCGGCGAATCGGCCGATCAGGCGTGACAGCCCGTGATGGGGCAGGGGGTACTGACTCAGGGCGAACAGCTGGGCGCGATCCACGGCAGGCATCCACGGCTGGAAAACGAAGCCGCCACGATAGTCGCGGCGGCCGGGGAGCGCAATATGCGGGCTTCAGGGCTTAGGGTGTCTCGACCGGGGTATCGTCGCGGTTTCCCCATTCCTTCCAGGACCCGGCGTAGCCGCGCATGTGCTCGAAGCCCAGCGCCTTGCCGACCAGCCAGGTGAAGCCGCTGCGGTGATGGCTCTGGCAGTGGGTGGCCACTTCCATGTCCGGGGTCAGCCCCAGAGCCTCGAGTTCGGTGACCAGCTCGGCGTAGTCGCGGATGCGCAGGCCGCGCTCGGGGTCCATGGCGCGGGTCCACTCCAGGTTGACCGCGCCGGGGATATGTCCGAGGCGGCGATTCTGGCCCTTCTCGCCGCGGTATTCCTCGGGAGAGCGTGCATCCCAGACGGCCAACGTTCGATCGCCGAGGCGTTCGAGAAGCTCGTCGCGGGTGATCAGCACCTCGGGATGACGGATCTCGGCCTGGTAGTCGCTGGGGCGCGGCAGGCGCGGTTCGCGGCTGGTCTCGAGCCCGGCGGCGCGCCAGGCGCGGATACCGCCGTTGAGATAGGAATAGCGGGTATGACCGATCAGTTCGAGGGTCCACAGCAGGCGTCCGGCCCAGCCGCCGCCCTCGTCGTCGTAGGCCACAACGTGCGTATCGCGGGTCAGGCCCAGCGACGAGAACAGCTCGGACAGTGCGGCCTCGTCGGGAACATCATTGGGCACGTCGCCGCTGCCGGCCATCAGGCGGCGATGGTCGAGAAAGACCGCGCCGGGCACGTGCCCCTCGTCGTAGCTCTCGGCCTTGAGCGGCACATCGATGATCAGCAGCTGGGGGGCATCGAGATGCTCGGCGAGCTGGGCGGGCTCCACGATCAGCGGTAGCAGGTTGTCTTCAGAGCTCATCGTCGACTCCTTTCGGTCAGCGGATGTCCGGATGATGTCACAGCCGCCGGCGGCTGGCGACCGCCCCGGCGTAGCGTTCCGTCGCGGCTCAGCGGCCGGCCTGTTCGTCGAGGATGCGGCGGTAGCTGGCGAAGCGTTCGGCACTGATCTCGCCGGCGTCGATCGCCGCCTGCAGGGCACAGCCGGGTTCATCACGATGGCGGCAGTCGCGGAATCGGCAGCGGCCCAGGTAGTCGCGAAACTCGACGAAGCCGTCGGTGATCTGTCGGGCGTCGAGGTGGCCGAGGCCGAACTCGCGGATGCCCGGCGAGTCGATCAGTTCGCCGCCGGCGGGCAGGGCGTAGAGCCGGGCGGTGGTGGTGGTATGGGTGCCCTTGCGCGAGTCCTCGGAGAGTGCGCCGATCCGCAGGGCTTCATCCGGCAGCAGGCGGTCGATGAGCGAAGACTTGCCCACGCCGCTCTGGCCGACGAACACCGAGGTGCGCCCGGTGAGCTGGGCATGCAGGGCGTCGAGGCCGGTGTCGCCCCGGGTGGTGGCGCGTACCACCGTGTAGCCGAGGCCGCGGTAACGCTCGAGCAGGTGCGCGAGGGCGCCGCCGTCCTCGGGCAGCAGGTCGGTCTTGTTGAGCACCAGCACCGGCATGATGCCGGTGGCCTCGGCGGCCACCAGGTAGCGGTCGATCAGGTTGGCGAAGGGGGCGGGCTCGACCGCGAAGACGATCAGAATCTGATCGATGTTGGCCGCCACCGGCTTGAGCTGGCCGCGGGCGTCGGGGCGCTCGAGAACGTTGTCGCGCGTGTCGCGGGCCACCACCACGCCGCTGTCGTCGTCGGCCCGGCGCCAGACCACCCGGTCGCCGGTGACCAGGCCCTCGAGATTGGCGCGCAGGTGGCAGCGGTGCAGGGTCGCGTCGGTGTCGCCGCGAACATCCAGTGTGCGGCCGAAGTGGGCGATCACACGCCCGGGCTGCTCAGGGCCATGTTCACCGGCTTCCAGCGAGCGGGTCTCGCGCTCGGCCTGGCGTTCGGCACGGGCGGCGCGTTCGGCCTGGATCTTCTCGATGCGCCAGCGCTGCTGGCGGGATAGCTTGCGTTTGCTCATGGGGCCTCGGCGAAGCGTACAATGGCAGGCATTGTAACCAGCCACGCCGCCGCTGTCCGACCCCTTCCCCGGATCGGATAGCGCCGCCACCGACCAAGGAGCCGCCAATGGCCGATGCCAACGCCCCGCGCAACGATCGTCTGGTATGGATCGATCTCGAGATGACCGGGCTCGATCCCGACCGGGAGCGCATCATCGAGATCGCCACCCTGATCACCGACAACGAGCTGAACCCGATCGCCGAAGGGCCGGTGATCGCCGTCAAGCAATCCGACGCCCTGCTGGCGGGCATGGATGACTGGAACACCAAGACCCACGGCGACTCGGGGCTGATCGACCGGGTCAAGGCCAGCACGGTGGATACCGCCGAGGCCGAGCAGCGCACGCTGGACTTTCTCAAGCAGCACGTGGTGGCCAACTCCTCGCCGATGTGCGGCAACAGCATTCATCAGGACCGGCGCTTCCTGGAGCGCGAGATGCCCGAACTGCTGGCGTTCTTCCACTATCGCAACCTCGACGTCTCGACCCTCAAGGAGCTGGCCAAGCGCTGGAATCCGGCGGCGCTCAAGGGCTTCGAGAAGCGCGCCAGCCATCAGGCCCTGGACGACATTCGCGAGTCGGTCGCCGAGCTGCGCCACTATCGGCGTACCTTCCTCAACCTCGAGGCGCCGAGGCACGACGAGGAGGAATGAAAGCTATAAGCTGTAAGCGTTAAGCGGTAAGAAAAACCTGACTAGAACGGCTTATTGCAGATCGTCTGGCTTACGGCTTGCGGCTTGCGGCTTACGGCTTGCGGCTTACGGCTTACGGCTTACGGCTTACGCGTCGCTGGCGATCCGTGCCTGCCGCTTGTCGCGCTGGCGCGCGAGGGCCCAGCGCACATGCTCGCGAACCAGATCCGAGGGGTAGGCGAGCCGGGCGCGCAGCGCGGCCTCGACGGCGCGGCTCCAGGGCGCGTTGCCCAGCCCCACGGCGAGGTTGCGCAGCCAGCGTTCATAGCCGATGCGGCGAATCGCGCTGCCCGCGGTCCTGTCGAGGAACTCCGCCTCGCTCCAGGCGAACAGGGTCAGCAGGTCGGCGCGGTCCAGGTCGTGGCGGGGGGCGAAGTCGCCCTCGCGGCTGACCCGGGTGAAGCGGGTGAAGGGGCAGACCAGCTGGCAGTCGTCGCAGCCGTAGACGCGATTGCCGATCGCCTCGCGGTAACGCTCGGGGATGCTGCCGTGCAACTCGATGGTCAGGTACGAGATGCAGCGCCGCGAGTCGACCACCTTGTCGTCGACGATCGCCCCGGTGGGGCAGGCCGTGCGACAGGCGCTGCAGCTGCCGCAGTGCTCGCCCTCGAAGGGCGCATCCACCGGCAGCGGCAGGTCGGTGTAGAGCTCGCCGAGGAAAAACAGTGAGCCGGCCCGGGGGTTGAGCAGCATGGCGTTCTTGCCGAACCAGCCCAGCCCGGCCTTCTGGGCCAGGGCGCGCTCCATCACTGGCGCCGAGTCGACGAAGGCGCGGTAGCCAAAGGCGCCGACCTCCGCCTCGATGCGCTTGGCCAGCTCGGCCAGGCGCTTGCGGATCAGCTTGTGGTAGTCGCGGCCCAGGGCGTAGCGCGAGACGTAGGCCTTCTCGGGCCGGCCGAGTACCTGGGTGGTCTCGACCTCGGGCGGCAGGTAGTCCATGCGCGCGCTGATCACCCGCAGCGTGCCGGGCACCAGTTCGGCCGGGCGGGTGCGCTTGGTGCCGTGCCGGGCCATGTAGTCCATCTCGCCGTGATGGCCGGCGGCCAGCCAGCGCTCGAGGTGGTGCTCGTGGCTTTCCAGGTCGGTATCGGTGATGCCGATCTGCTGGAAGCCCAGTTCACGGCCCCATTGCTTGATGCGCTCGGCGAGCGTGTCCAGGTCGATCGGCTCGCGGACGGAAGAGGATTGGCTGGCGCTCATGGAGTCCTGTCGTTCGACTGGCGTGGGAGGCTGAAATCGCCGGCAGGCGCAGCCTACACTATTCGCCAGCCAACGGTCATGTTCAGGAGACGACGATGTCCAACCACCCCCTCTACCTTGCCGAACAGGTGCGCGAGATCGACCGTCGTACCATTGCTGCGGACACCGCCAGCGCCCTGCCTGGATTTACCCTGATGCGCCGCGCGGCCCGGGCGGCCTATGCCGAATTGCGCGCGCGCTGGCCCGAGGCCCGGCGACTGAGCGTGGTCTGCGGCGGCGGCAACAACGGCGGCGATGGCTATGTGCTGGCCGCGCTGGCCGCGGCCGAGGGGTTGACGGTGCAGCTGCTGGCGGTGCGCGATCCGGCGAACCTCGATGGCGATGCGGCCCGCGCTCACGAGCTGGCCCGGCTGGCTGGCGTGGAGGCGCTGGCCTGGTCGCCCGATGTCACCCTGAGCGGCGAGGTGGTCGTCGATGCCCTGCTCGGCACCGGCCTCGGCGGCACGGTACGCGAGCCCTTCGATGCGGTGATCGCGACACTCAATGCCAGCGGCCGGCCGATCCTGGCGATCGATATCCCTTCCGGGCTGGCGGCGGATTCCGGTCGGGTGCTGGGCTGCGCGGTGCGGGCCGACCTCACGGTCACCTTCATTGCCGACAAGCTGGGTCTGCACACCGGCCAGGCCGCGGACCAGGTCGGCGAGCTGGCCTTCCGCGACCTGGGCGTTATAGCCGAGGCGCATGAGGACCTGGTGCCGGCCGCCGAGTGTCTGGGGGCGGAGATCGTCGGCGAGGCGTTGCCGCCGCGAGCACGGAGCAGCCACAAGGGCGACTTCGGCCATGTGCTGGTGGTCGGCGGGGCGCCGGGCTTCGGGGGCGCCGCGCTGCTGGCCAGCCAGACCGCGGCCCGGCTGGGGGCCGGCAAGGTCAGCCTGGCCACCGCGCCCGAGCATGTTGCGGCCAGTCTCACCCGCACCCCGGAGGTGATGGCCCGGGGCGTGCGTGGCGTCAGCGATGCCCGCCCGCTGCTCGACGGCGCGGATGTGATCGTCGTCGGTCCCGGGCTGGGGCAGGGCGCCTGGGGCCAGGGGTTGCTGCAGGCGGCGCTGGAGGCCGGCAAGCCACTGGTGGTGGATGCCGACGCCCTCAATCTGCTGGTGACGTGCTGGCCCGGCACGCGCCGCGACGACTGGCTGCTCACGCCGCACCCGGGCGAGGCCGGGCGACTGCTGGGCTGCTCGGGGCGTGAAATCCAGATCGACCGGCTGGCGGCGGTGAAGCGCCTGCAGGCCGAGCGCGGCGGCACGGTGATCCTCAAGGGCGCCGGCAGCCTGGTGGCCGGCCCGGAGGGGGTCGGGCTCTGCCCTTTCGGCAACCCCGGCATGGCCAGCGGCGGCATGGGCGATGTGCTCTCGGGGTTGCTGGGGGCGCTGGTCGCCCAGGGACTGACGCTGGAGGTAGCAGGGCGGGTCGGCGTGGTGCTGCATGCCCGCGCCGCCGACCGGGCGGTGGCCGAGCGGGGTGAGCGTGGCCTGCTGGCGGGTGATCTGGCATCCTATGCGCGAATCTTGGCGAATGGCTGATCCCGTGACGACGATGGATATCTCACTGCCCGACGAAGCCGCCCAGGTAGCCTTCGGCGAGGCCCTGGGGCGGGCCCTGGCCGGCCGGGGGCGCCTCTACCTGGAGGGCGAGCTGGGCGCCGGCAAGACCACCCTGACGCGCGGTATCCTGCGGGCCTACGGTCATCAGGGAGCGGTCAAGAGCCCCACCTATACCCTGGTGGAGCCCTACACCCTGCCCACGGCCCGGGTGAATCACTTCGACCTCTATCGCCTGGGCGATCCCGAGGAGCTGGAGTTCATCGGCGGGCGCGAGCTGCTCGACGACGAGGGGGTGAGCGTGGTCGAGTGGCCGAGCCGTGGCGAGGGTTTCCTGCCCGCGGCGGATCTCATCGTCACCCTGCGGGTGGCCGCGACGGGGCGCAGTGCCCGGTTGCAGGCGGGTACCGAGCGTGGGCGAGCGGTGCTTGCCCGGCTTGGGGATGACGAGGTCGAGGGCCGGCAATCGCCATGAGGGAGCGTGTCGCCACATTCCGTGCCCGCCTGTCTCGTCTGGCCATGACGCTGCTCGTCGGCGCCGTGGTGCTGGGTGCCATGCCCGCCGAGGCCAACACGCTCGACAACCTGCGTTTGTGGGCGGCGCCCGACCACGTGCGTCTGGTGTTCGACCTCAGTGCGGCGCCCGACGCCAACATCTTCTCGCTCGACAACCCGCGGCGACTGGTCGTCGATCTGGATGACACCCGGCTGGCCTCGGGGGCGGGCACGCCCGACGTCAGCGACAGCGCCATCGACGACATCCGTACCGGCGTACGCCATGGCAAGGACCTGCGGGTCGTGCTGGATCTCAATCGTCGGGTCGAGCAGCGTCACTTCACCCTGCCGCCCAACGAGCAGTACGGCCACCGTCTGGTGGTGGATCTCGAGTATCCCGGCGAGAGCGCGGTCAAGGATCCGATCGACCCCATCGAGGCGATGATCCGTGACCAGGAAATCTCCGCCGGGCTGGCCAAGACCCAGGCGAAGGCGGGCGGCAAGGCCGAACCGGCCACGGTCGGCGCCCGGGAGAAGGCCAAGCCGCATCCCAAGCGCGATATCATCATCGCCGTGGATGCCGGTCACGGCGGCGAGGACCCGGGGGCCATCGGTTCAGGGGGCGTGCGCGAGAAGACCGTCACGCTGGCCATCGCCCGTCGGCTCAAGCAGATCATCGATGCCGCGCCGGGCTTCAAGGCGGTACTGATTCGTGACGGCGACTATTACGTGGGGCTGCGCCAGCGCACCCTGCTGGCCCGCGACCAGAAGGCGGATTTCTTCGTCTCGATTCACGCCGATGCCTTCAAGAGCCCGCGCCCCCACGGCAGCTCGGTCTTCGCCCTATCGCAAAGCGGCGCGACCTCCGAGACCGCCAAGTGGCTGGCCGCCAGCGAGAACCGTTCCGACCTGATTGGCGGGGTCGACGGCAACCTCAACCTGGCCGACAAGGATCGCGTGCTGCGCGGGGTGCTGCTGGACCTGACGATGACCGCCACGCTCAACGACTCGCTGGCTGCCGGCAGCCAGGTGCTCGACCGGCTCGACCGCATCAACGACCTGCACAAGTCGCGGGTCGAGCAGGCCGGCTTCGTGGTGCTCAAGTCGCCGGACATTCCCTCGCTGCTGGTGGAGACCGGCTTCATCTCCAATCCGAACGAGGCGCGGCGGCTGACCAGCAGCGCCTATCAGCGCAAGCTGGCGCAGGCGATCTTCGCCGGGCTCGACGCGCACTTCCACCAGAATCCGCCGCCCAACAGCCTGCTGGCCTGGCAGCGTGATCAGCAGCGTGGCCGACAGGCCAACGAGTATCGCATTCAGCCCGGCGATACCCTCTCCGAGATCGCCTCGCGCCACCAGGTGTCGCTCAGCGCCCTGCGCGAGGCCAACTCGCTGAAGGGCGACGCGATCCGGGTGGGGCAGGTACTGCGGATTCCCCGGGGGTGATGAGCGTGATGACTGTCGAAACGCCGCGACGCATACGGGTTCTCGACCCGCGTCTGGCCAACCAGATCGCCGCCGGCGAGGTGGTCGAGCGGCCCGCCTCGGTGCTCAAGGAGCTGGTCGAGAACGCCATCGACGCCGGCAGCCGGCGCATCGAGATCGAGCTCGAGGCCGGCGGCGCGCGGCTGATCAAGGTGCGCGACGATGGCGGCGGCATTACCGAGGATGACCTGCCGCTGGCGCTGTCGCGGCATGCCACCAGCAAGATCCTCTCCCTCGAGGAGCTCGAGGGGGTGGCCAGCCTCGGCTTTCGCGGCGAGGCGCTGGCCTCGATCAGTTCGGTGGCGCGTCTCGAGCTGGTGTCCAATGCCACCGACGATCCGCGCGGCGGCTGGCGTGTAGTCGCCGAAGGGCGGCAGATGGAGCCGCGAGTGTCGCCGGCGCCCCATCCCCGGGGTACCTCGGTGACGGTCCGCGACCTGTTCTTCAACACCCCCGCACGGCGCAAGTTCCTGCGTACCGAGAAGACCGAGTTCGGCCATCTCGAGGAAGCGTTCCGGCGCCTGGCGCTGTCGCGCTACGATATCGGCTGGGTGCTGCGCCACAACCAGAAGACCGTGCATCAGCTGCGACCCGCCGCTGGCGGCGAGGCCGGCGAGCGGCGGGTGTCGGCGCTGCTGGGCGGCAAGTTTCTCGACAACGCCCTGCACCTGGATATCGAGGCTTCGGGGATGCGGCTGTGGGGCTGGGTCGGCCTGCCCACCCATTCGCGGGCCCAGGCCGATCAGCAGTATTTCTTCGTCAACGGTCGGGTGGTGCGCGACCGGCTGGTGGCCCATGCCATACGCCAGGCCTATCGGGACGTGCTCTTTCATGGTCGCCACCCGGTGTTCGTGCTCTATCTGGAGCTCGATCCCGCGGTGGTCGACGTCAATGTCCACCCGACCAAGCATGAAGTGCGCTTCCGCGACGGCCGCCTGGTTCACGATTTCCTGTTCTCGAGCCTGCACCGGGCGCTGGGCGAGGTGCGTCCCGAGGCACAGGACGAGGCGGGTGGCGAGCCGTCATCGACGGCAGCCGGCGCGCCGGATCCGGCGGCCGAGGCCGCCGAGCAGCCGTCCGTGTCACCGGCCTGGCGCCAGCAGCCCATGGCGCTGCGGGGCGTTGGCGAGCATGCCCGGGAATCGCGCCCCGGGGCCGATCGGGTGCGCGAGTTCATGGCCGGTTATCGGGCGCTGCATCCCGATCACGAGACGCAGTTGCTGACTCCCCAAGCCGAGGCGGAAGTGGGCGGGGCGGCGGCCGGTGTGGCGCTCGACGAGCGGCGGCAGGCCGCGGATGCCCGGCAGGCACTGCCCGAGGACGACCCCACCGGGACGCCGCCGCTGGGCTATGCCGTCGCCCAGCTGCACGGGGTCTATATCCTCTCGCAGACCACCCGCGGGCTGGTGGTGGTGGACATGCACGCCGCCCATGAGCGGATCACCTATGAGCGCATGAAGACCCAGGTGCACGGCGGTGCCCTGGACGCCCAGCCGCTGCTGGTGCCGGTATCGCTGGCGGTGAGCGCTAATGCGGTGGAAACCGCCGAGCAGTGCCACGATGCCTTCCGGCGGCTGGGCGTGGAACTCGACGTGGCCGGGCCCGAAACGCTGCTGGTGCGCCAGGTGCCGGCCCTGCTGGCCCAGGCCGATGTCGAGCCGCTGGTCCGCGACATGCTCGGCGACCTGGAACGCTACGGCCGCTCCGACCGGCTCGAGGCCCACATCAATGAACTGCTGGCGACCATGGCCTGCCATGGCAGCGTGCGCGCCAATCGCCGGCTGACCATTCCCGAGATGAACGCTCTGCTGCGTGACATGGAGCGCACCGAGCGCAGCGGCCAGTGCAACCACGGCCGGCCGACCTGGACCGAGATGTCGATGCACGATCTGGACAAACTGTTCTTGCGGGGACAATGACACGCATGCATGAGCAACACCCGGGAGAGCCTCGTCCGACGATCCTGCTGCTGATGGGGCCTACCGCCTCCGGCAAGACTGACATGGCGATGGCGCTGCGCGAACGGCTCGATGCCGAACTGATCAGCGTCGACTCGGCGATGGTCTATCGCGGCATGAACATCGGTACCGCCAAGCCCTCGGCCGAGGAGCTGGCTCGCGCTCCGCACCGGCTGATCGATATCCGTGACCCGGCCGAGCCCTATTCGGCCGCCGAATTCCGCGACGACGCCCGTCGCGCCATCGACGAGATCCTGGCCGCCGGCCGGTTGCCGCTGCTGGTCGGCGGCACCATGCTCTATTTCCGCAGCCTGCTCGGTGGGGTGGGTGAGCTGCCCGCCGCCGATCCGGCGGTGCGTGCCGAACTGGAGGAATGGGCGGCGCGCGACGGACTCGGGGCGCTGCACGCCGAGCTGGCGCGTGTCGATGCCGAGTCGGCGGCGCGCATCCACCCCAACGACCCGCAGCGTCTGCTGCGCGCCCTCGAGGTCCAGCGCCTGAGCGGGCGGCCGATGAGCGTGCTGTGGCGTGAGCAGCAGGCCGAGCCATTGCCCTGGCGCGTCATTCCCATCGGCCTGGCGCCGGCCGAGCGGGCGGTGCTGCATCGCCGCATCGCCGTACGCTTCGAGGCGATGCTCGAGGCCGGGTTCCTCGACGAGGTACGTGCGCTGAAATGTCGCAGTGACCTGCATGCCGATCTTCCGGCGATCAAGAGTGTCGGCTATCGTCAGGCATGGATGCATCTCGACGGCCGCCTGAGCGCCGAGGAGCTGCATCACCGCGGGGTCGTGGCCACCCGTCAGCTGGCCAAGCGACAGCTGACCTGGCTGCGTTCCTGGGCGGGGTTGCACTGGGTCGATGCCCTGTCCGCCGACCCGCTCGGCGAGACCTTGAAAATCGTGCGCCGGTGCAGCACTTAGCGTAGTATGGAGCCTTGTTCTGACGCTGGCGGCGTGCCCGGCGTGAGGGCGGGCCATGCAAGGCCAACCATTAAAATGACATTAACGAGAGACAGTTAGGGAGAGCAAAATGTCCAAAGGGCAGTCCCTCCAGGACCCGTACCTGAACATCCTGCGCAAGGAGCGCATTCCGGTGTCCATCTTCCTGGTCAACGGCATCAAGCTGCAGGGTCAGATCGAGTCCTTCGACCAGTTCGTCATCCTGCTGCGCAACACGGTCAGCCAGATGGTCTACAAGCATGCCATCTCCACCGTGGTGCCGTCGCGCAACGTGCGCTTGCCGGCCCAGGATCCCAACGCGGCCCAGGAAAGCTGATCGCGAGGCATTGATTGTTTTTCGAACGTCCCGACGCCGGTGAAACGGCGGTACTCGTCCATATCGACTTCCAGGACGAACAGGAGCGCGAAGACCCGGGCGAGTTCCTGGAGCTTGTGCGTTCCGCCGGGGCCGAGCCGGCGACCCTCATGCAGGGGAGCCGGCGGCGTCCCGATCCACGTACCTTCATCGGCAGCGGCAAGGTGGAGGAGCTGCGCGAGTTGCTCGCGATCCATCACGCCGAGCTGGTGATCTTCAATCATGGCCTGAGTCCGTCCCAGGAGCGCAACCTCGAGCGCGCCCTGAAATGTCGCGTGCTCGACCGCACCGGGCTGATTCTGGATATCTTCGCCCAGCGGGCGCGTACCCACGAGGGCAAGCTGCAGGTCGAACTGGCCCAGCTGGAATACATGTCCACCCGCCTGGTGCGCGGCTGGACCCACCTCGAGCGCCAGAAGGGCGGCATCGGCCTGCGCGGGCCGGGCGAGACCCAGCTCGAGACCGACCGCCGCCTGCTGCGCGGTCGCATCAAGGCGATTCACAAGCGCCTGGACAAGGTGCGCAGCCAGCGCGAGCAGAATCGCCGTGCCCGCGCGCGCGCCGAAATCCCCAGCATCTCGCTGGTGGGCTACACCAACGCCGGCAAGTCGACGCTGTTCAACGCCCTGACCGCCTCCGAGGTCTACGCGGCCGACCAGCTGTTCGCGACCCTCGACCCGACGCTGCGCCGGCTGGAGATTCCCGACGTGGGCCCGGTGGTGATGGCCGATACCGTCGGTTTCATCCGCCATCTGCCGCACAAGCTGGTCGAAGCCTTCCAGGCCACCCTGCAGGAGGCGGCGGAGGCGACGCTGCTGGTGCACGTCATCGACTGCGCCGACCCCGACCGGGAGCAGAACGTGGCCGAGGTCAACAAGGTGCTCGCCGAGATCGGCGCCGACACGGTGCCCTGCCTGCGTGTCATGAACAAGGTCGACCTCTTCGACAGCGCGCCACGCATCGAGCGCGATGGCCATGGTGTGCCCGAGGAGGTGTGGCTCTCCGCCCGCGACGGCCGGGGGCTCGAATTGTTCGCCCAGGCGCTGTCCGAACGCCTGGCCGAGGATCTGCTCGAGCTGGACCTGACGCTGGCGCCTGAACAGGGTAGGCTACGGGCGGGGCTGCACGCACTGGACGCGGTCCGGGATGAGCGCTTCGACGAGCAGGGACACACCCTGCTGTCGATTCGCCTGCCCCGGCGTGAGTTCCTGCAGCTGCTCGCCCGCCAGGGCGAGAACGCCGAGGATTACCTGCCACCGGAGGAGCTCGCGCCGCCGGCCTGGGCCGACGGGATCCGGGACTGATTCGATACGGTGGCCGGCTCCGGCCACCGATCATCGATGCCTATCGCAACCTTGCTTAGTGGAGACGACGTATGGCTTGGAACGAGCCAGGTGGGGGCGGCAATCAGCATGACCCCTGGAGCGGTGGCGGCCGACGCGGGGGCGGCGGCGGCAATGGCGGCAACAACCAGGGGCCGCCCGACCTCGACGAGGCCCTGAAGAAATTTCAGGACAAGCTCAACCGCATGCTCGGTGGACGCGGCAAGCGCGGCGGCAGCGGCAGTGGCGGAGGTGGCGGCGGCAAGCGCAGCACCTTCGCCCTGCCGGGCCTGCTGGCGGTGGTCGCGCTGGCGATCTGGGCAGCCTCCGGCTTCTATCTGGTCGACCAGTCCGAACGCGGCGTGGTGCTGCGCTTCGGCAAGTTTCAGGATGTGGTCAATCCCGGCCTGCACTGGAACGCGCCGATCGTCGACGACGTGCGCATGGTCAACGTGACCCGGGTCCGCTCGATCTCCCAGACTAAATCGATGCTCACCAAGGACGAGAACATCGTGCAGGTCGAGATCTCCGCGCAGTATCAGGTCGCCAACCCGCGTGACTATCTGCTCAATGTGCGTACGCCGGAGCTGTCCATCGAGAATGCACTGGACTCGGCGCTGCGCCATGTGGTCGGCGGCACCGAGATGGACGACATCCTGACCTCGGGTCGCGAGCTGCTGGCGGACACCGTCTCCAGCCGGCTGCAGTCGTACCTCAACAACTACGGCATCGGTGTGCGCATCCAGGCGATCAACGTCGAGTCCACCTCGGCGCCGGATGCTGTGCAGGATGCCTTCGACGATGTGATCAAGGCGCGCGAGGACCGTCAGCGCATGATCAACGACGCCATCGGCTACGCCAACGCCATCATCCCCGAGGCCCAGGGTCAGGCTCAGCGCATGATCGAGCAGGCCCAGGGGTATCGCGAATCGGTGGTGGCCAAGTCGCAGGGTCAGACCAACCGCTTCAACTCGCTGCTCGGCGAATACCGCCAGGCACCGCAGGTCATGCGCGACCGCATGTATCTGGACACCATGTCCGAGGTGCTGTCGAAGACCAGCAAGGTGCTGTTGGACATCGACAAGGGCAGCCCGCTGATGGTGCTGCCGCTGGACAAGCTGGGGCTGAATGGCGACAAGGCGGCATCCTCGGATGCCAAGGTCGATGTCTCGCCGTCGCTGCTCGAGCAGATGCGCAATGACGATACCGGCAGCCGTTCGAACCGCACCAGCACCACGCAGTCGCAGGGTATCCGCAGGGAGGGCCGCTGATGATCAATAACCGTTCCCTGCTCATCGTCGCCGGCGTCGCCGTACTCGCCTGGGTGGGCAGCAACAGCCTCTACATCGTCGACGAGACCCAGCGGGCCATCAAGCTGCGCTTTGGCGAGATCGTCGAGGACAACATCCAGCCGGGGCTGCACTTCAAGGTGCCGGTCACCAACACGGTGCGTACCTTCGATGCTCGGGTGCTGACGCTGGACACCGACACCAGCCGCTACCTGACGCTGGAAAAGAAGGCGGTGATCGTCGATTCCTACGTCAAGTGGAAGATCGTCGATCCGGCCCGCTACTACGAGGCGACTTCCGGCAATGAACAGAGTGCCGAGCGGCTGATCTCGCCGCGGGTCGATGAGGCGCTGCGCAACCAGTTCGGCAAGCTCGAGCTTCAGGAGATCATTGCCGAGAAGCGCGACCAGCTGATGTCGGAGCCCACCCACGAGCTCGACCAGATCATGCGCAAGGAGCTCGGGGTGGCGATCCTCGACATCCGTATCAAGCGCATCGATTTGCCCGACGAGGTGACCCAGGCGGTCTACGAGCGGATGCGTACCGAACGCCATCGCGAAGCGCGCGAGTACCGGGCCCAGGGCCAGGAACAGGCCGAGAAGATCCGCGCCAATGCCGAGCGTCGCCGTCAGGTGCTGCTCGCCGAGGCGCAGTCCAAGGCCGAGACACTGCGGGGCCAGGGTGATGCCGAGGCGGCGTCGATCTATGCCGAGGCCTATCAGCAGGACGCCGAGTTCTTCCGCTTCTATCGCAGCCTCAACGCCTACAAGGACAGCTTCAACGGCAAGCAGGACCTGCTGGTGCTCGAGCCGGACAGCGACTTCTTCCGTTACCTGAACAGCCCGACCCCGTCCGGGGCAGGGCAGACCGACGGTCCCTGAGGCCGCGGCCCCCCGGGGTACACCCGGGGGGCAAACATGGTAGAATCCTTCAACCGGGCGTGGCCCGGTTTTTTTGTGGCCATTCATCTCTGGCAGGACAGGCAAATGACCATCGCAGATCGCTGGCTGCTACCTGACGGCATGGACGAAGTGCTCCCGCCGCAGGCGAGTCGCATGGAGGAGTTGCGCCGGGCGCTGCTCGACCTCTATCACCGCTGGGGGTATGACCTGGTGGTGCCGCCCCCGGTCGAGTTCCTCGACTCGCTGCTGACCGGCACGGGCACCGACCTGGATCTGCAGACCTTCAAGCTCACCGATCAACTCACCGGCCGCATGATGGGCGCCAGCGCCGATGTCACGCCCCAGGTGGCACGCATGGACGCCCATTCCCTGAAGCGACGCGGTCCCGCCCGGCTGTGTTACTGCAGCCATGTGCTGCGGGCCAAGGCGGACCCGCATCAGGGCGGGCGCAGCCCGGTTCAGGTCGGCGTCGAGCTGTTCGGCCACGCCGGGCTCGAGGCCGATCTGGAGATCCTGCGCCTGGGGCTGGACAGCCTGGCGACGGCAGGCGCCGACGAGGTGCATCTGGCGCTGGGGCATATCGGCATCTATCGTGCCCTGGTGCAGGCGGCGGACCTGTCGCGCGAGGCCGAGGCGGCCCTGTTCGAGGCGATCGAGCGCAAGTCGCCCGCGGAAACCGAGGCACTGGTCGCCGCCCAGATCCACGACGGTGCGATCGCCCGCATGCTGCGCGCACTGCCGCAGCTGCATGGTGACGTCGAGATGCTCGACGAGGCTCGGCGTGTCTTCACCGAAGCGCCGGCGGCGGTCAGCGATGCCCTCGACCAGCTCGAGGCGCTGTGCCGGGGGGTTGCCGATGCGCACCCGGATGTCACCCTGTACCTGGACCTGGCGGACCTGCGCGGCTACCAGTACCACACCGGCATGATGTTCGCCGCCTACGTGCCCGGCTACGGCCAGGCGCTGGCCAAGGGCGGGCGTTACGACGATACCGGCCAGGCCTTCGGTCGCGCGCGCCCGGCCACCGGTTTCTCGATGGACCTCAAGCTGCTGGCCACGCTGGTCGAGAGCGAGCCCGCCGTGGACGGCATCTGGGCGCCGGCGGTGGCCATCGACGACGCCGTGGCGCGCAGCCGGCTCGATGCCGTGGTGACGCGTCTGCGGGCCGACGGCGAGCGCGTGGTGCGGGCCCTGCCGGGGCAGTCGACGGGGCCGGCCGAGCATCGCTGCAACCGCCAGCTGGTGCGCATGGGCGACGACTGGCAGGTATCGCCCCTGGCGTGACGATGGCCGGGCAGGGCATCGCCACGCCACGGTCAGCGGATTCTTCGATCAAGAGACGAGAGTAATGGGCAAGAACGTAGTCGTACTAGGTACCCAATGGGGTGACGAGGGCAAGGGCAAGGTCGTCGATCTGCTCACCGAGTCGGCGTCCGCGGTGGTGCGTTTCCAGGGCGGTCACAACGCTGGCCACACCTTGGTCATCGACGGCGAGAAGACCGTCCTGCACCTGATCCCCTCGGGGATCCTGCGTGACGACAAGACCTGCGTGATCGGCAACGGGGTGGTGCTGTCTCCGGAGGCGCTGATCAGCGAGATTCGGGAACTGGAAGCCAAGGGCGTGCCGGTTCGCGAGCGCCTGCGCCTGTCGCCGGCCTGCCCGCTGATCCTGTCATACCACGTGCGCCTCGATCAGGCGCGCGAGAAGGCGCGCGGCGTGGCCAAGATCGGTACCACCGGCCGCGGCATCGGTCCGGCCTACGAGGACAAGGTGGCGCGTCGCGGCCTGCGCCTGGGCGACCTGCTGCACCGCGAGCGTTTCGCCTCCAAGCTCGGCGAGGTGCTGGACTACCACAACTTCGTGCTGCAGCACTACCACGGCGAAGCGCCCGTGGACTTCCAGCAGGTGCTCGACGAAGCCATGACCATGGCCGAGGAACTGCGGCCGATGGTCTGCGACACGGTGAGCCTGGTCCACGAGATCCGCAAGGCCGGCGACAACATTCTCTTCGAGGGCGCCCAGGGCTCGCTGCTGGATATCGACCACGGCACCTATCCGTACGTCACCAGCTCCAACACCACCGCCGGCGGCACCGCCACCGGCTCCGGCGTCGGTCCGCTGTATCTGGACTACGTGCTGGGGATCACCAAGGCCTACACCACCCGCGTGGGTTCCGGACCGTTTCCCACTGAGCTGTTCGATGAGTTCGGCCGCCATCTGGCCGAGAAGGGCCACGAGTTCGGCGCCACCACCGGCCGTCCGCGCCGCTGCGGCTGGTTCGATGCCGTGGCCCTGCGCCACGCCGTGCAGGTCAACTCGGTCTCCGGTATCTGCCTGACCAAGCTGGACGTGCTCGAC
Source organism: Modicisalibacter sp. (assembly GCF_055145905.1). NCBI lineage: Bacteria > Pseudomonadati > Pseudomonadota > Gammaproteobacteria > Oceanospirillales > Halomonadaceae > Modicisalibacter > Modicisalibacter sp. The sequence goes on from NZ_JBSREH010000044.1 coordinate 91,781, forward strand.
GGCCTCGAGAACATCCGCGTCTGCGTGGGCTATCGCAGCAAGGACGGCGAGAAGCTCGACACCCCGGTGGATTCCGAGGGCTACGAGGCAGTCGAGCCGATCTACCAGGACCTGCCGGGCTGGAGCGAGTCGACGCTGGGCATCAAGCGCGTCGAGGACCTGCCCGCCAATGCACGTGCCTACATCAGCTTCCTCGAGGAGCAGACCGGCACGCCGATCGACATCATCTCCACCGGCCCGGATCGCAACGAGACCATCGTGCTGCGCAACCCGTTCTCCGACTGACGCCGCCGTGGGCTGGCCAGGCCAGTCCGCAGTGAACGAAAAGGACCCCGCCATGATGGCGGGGTCCTTGCGTTTGCGCATGCCGCGCGGCGGAGGGCACCGCCGCCGAGGCGGGGCGCCCGTGCCGTCAGGGCGACGCCGTGTCGCCGGCCACCTTGCTGGCGGCGGCCTGGGCGGCCTGGTCGTTCTGCAGCAGGTCGCGCATGGTACGCAGGGCGGCCTCGCCACGGCTCTCCAGAGTCTGGTCGAGCCACAGCAGCGCCTGATCCTGGTTGGCGTCTTCCAGCCCCTGCTGCCAGAGATAGGCCTTGGCCAGGGCCAGGCGCGCCGTGGGGTGGCCCTGGCGTGCCGCGCGGAACAGGTATTCCGCGCCCTTGGCGGCATCCTTCTCGACGCCTTCGCCGCGCAGGTAGGCGCGTCCCAGGGCGGCCTGGGCGCCGGCGTGGCCTTGATCCGCGGCCCGGGTCAGCAGCTTGATGCCTTTCTGTTCATCCTGGGTGATGCCGTCACGCCCGTAGAGCAGCGCGCGTCCCAGGTTGGCCAGTGAGGAGAGGCTGCCCGCATTGGCGGCGCGGGTCAGCCACTGCTTGGCCTCGGCCGGGTCCTTGGTGACGCCGGTGCCGTTGAGGTAGGCCTCGCCGAGCACCTGAGCGGCATAGGCGTTGCCCTGGCGCGCCGAGCGCTTGAGCAGCGCGATGCCTTTCTGCGGCTGACGCGACACGCCGTTGCCCTGCAGGTAGGCCTGCCCCAGGGTCTGCATGGCGCCCAGGTTGCCGCCGCGGATGGCCCGCTGGAGCAACTGGACGCCCCGCTGCGGGTCGGCGCTGACATTCTCGCCCTTGAGCAGCATGGTGCCGAGGTCGGCCATGGCGCCGGTGTGGCCGCGGGCGACGGCGATCTTCAGGTACTTGAGCCCCTTGTCGGTATTTTTCGGGAAGGGCGAGCCGTCGATGTAGGCGCGGCCCAGGCTGGCGGCGGCACCGCCGTGGCCGGCCCGGCTGGCCTTGGTCAGCCAGCGGTAGGCCTTCTGGGCATCCATGGGCACGCCGTTGCTGCCATCGAGATAGGCGCGCCCGAGATCGGCCATGGCCGCGGGATCGCCGAGCCGGGCGGCGTGGATGATGGCATCGATGTTGCCGGCACCCTTGCCATGCTTGCGGTAGAGCCGGGCCAGCGCCAGCTCCGCGGAGTCATGACCGGCATCGCGGGCCTTTTCCAGCCAGCGCTTGGCCTGGCGGAAGTCGCGGGGCACACCGGTGCCGTCGCGGTAGGCACGCCCCAGCACCACCATGGCGTAGTCGTCGCCCTGGCTGGCGGCCCGGGTCAGCAGGGAGACCGCCTTTTCGCTCTGCCCGCGATCCGCCAGTGGACCGTCGAGATAGGCCTTGCCGAGTGCGGTCATGGCAGTGGTATCGCCGGCCTCGACGGCCTTGCGCAGCCACCGCTCGGCAGCGTCGGGATCGGCGGGCAGGGTCTTGCCTTCCAGATAGGCTTCGCCGAGCAGGCGGGCAGCATAGTCCTGCCCCTGCCGGGCGGCCTGCTTCAGCAAGGTTTCCGCCTTCCGGGCGTCCGGTGCCACCCCGGTGCCCTTGAGATAAGCTTCGCCGAGCTGCGCGGTGGCGTAGCTGCTGCCGGCCTGCTGGCCACGCTGCAGGTAGTCGATCGCCTTGGCGGGCTGTGCCGGGAAGTCCTCCTTGCCGTTCAGATACAGGTCCCCCAGCACGGCCAGGGCCAGCGGGTCGCCCTTTTGTGCGGCACCCTGCAGCAGCTGGATGCCCTGGCGACGCGCCGGGGGCAGCGCGTCACCGGCGATGTAGGCGCGCCCCAGGGCGACGGCGGCATTGGTCGAGCCCTGATCGGCGGCCTTGGCCAGCCAGGATTCGGCCTCCTTGGGGCGCAGCGTGACCCCCTTGCCGTCGAGCAGCGCCGAGCCCAGGTGGTACATGGATTCGACATCGCCGGCCTTGGCGGCCTTCTCGAGCATGGCCAGGCCACGCTGGGTCTCGCCCTGCTCGAGCAGGGCCTGGCCGACCTTGCCCAGGGCATCCGGGTCGCCCGAGTCGGCGGCCTTCATCAGCCAGCGGCGCTGCTCCTCCGGCTGGTAGCCGAGCAGGCCGTCCCGTGCATACAGGCTGGCCAGGTCGGTCATCGCGCCAACGTCGCCCTGGCGTGCCAGGGTGGTGGCATGTTCGGCATAACGTTGAGCGTAGTCCTTGGCCTTGGCCGGGTCGGCCTGATACCAGCCGCCGGGGCGGTAGGCGTCGGCCAGCTCGCGCAGGGCGCCGGCGTCACCGGCCTCCACGGCCTTCTGATAGAGCGCGATGGCGCGCTGGGGATTGCGCTTGATGCCTTCGCCCCGGGCCAGCATGCCGGCAAGCTTGGCGGCGGCCTGATCGGCCTCGCCGGCCTCGATGGCCTGGCGGTACAGGTAGAAGGCCAGGGTGGGGTTGCGTTCGACGCCGTCGCCCTCTAGGTACAGGTCGCCCAGTTTCACGGAGGCGTTGCCCAGCGACGAGTTGGGCCGGTGCAGGGCCTTTCCATAATACTCGGCGGCCAGCCTTGGGTCCCGGGGTACGCCCTGGCCCTTGTCGTAGAGCTTGCCCAGGTCATAGTAGGCGGGCAGCATGCCTTCGCGCCCCAGGGCCTTGAAGCTGGCGATGGCTTTCTCGTACTGGCCCTGTTCGGCGGCCTGGCGAGCGAAATCCATGCGCCCCCAATCCATGCCGCCCATGTCGACGGGGCGACCGCCGTCGAACCAGTCGACGTAGGCGGCGGGCACCGGCGGCACGGCGGCATCGCGTTGCACCTCGTGCGTGGCACAGCCGGCCGCCGCAAGCAGCAGCGGCGAGGCGATCAGCAGGCGCTGCCAGGAGGCGGTTCGGTGGCCTCGGCGAAGCGAATGTCCAAGCATGTCAGGTTCCTCCGTGATGATGGGCGCCACGAGTCCGTACGGGCATCATTTCTGATTCTGGAAGGTGCGGGCCCGACGCTTCTGGGCAGCGGTGAACGCTTGCTGCTGGGCGGCGGGATCCATGAAGTACAGGGTCACGTAGCCGCCGGCGCCGCGATTCTCGATCGGGCGCATGGTGCGCAGAAACTGCTCCAGGCGCGGCTCGTCGAAGTGGCTGAGGTAGATCTCCATCCAGGCCAGGTACTGGTCATCCTTGAGGAAGCCCTTGTACTGCTCGTGAGGCGCCAGATCGCCGAGCTTGTCGGGGTCTTCGAGGATATCGATGGCGAAGTTCACGGCATCCTTGATGGTGTGGCCATCGACCTCGAGGTTGAAGACGTCATAACCCTGCCGCGAGACGATCTGCAGGTTGGGGATCAGGTAGAGCAGGGCATAGTTCTGATAGTGACTGGCGCGCCGACCACGCTTCATTTCCAGTGGCAGGGCACCTTTCTTGGTCAGGTCATGCAAGGCCGAGTAGATGGCGCTGACACCGAAACGGAACAGCTCGTCGTCGTCGGTCAGCACGCCGACCATCGAGGCGTACAAGGCACGTCGATAGAAGTGGTTGTTGCAGCAGCTGTTGTTGGGCTGACCGGGGATCGCCTTGTGCTTGTAGGCCAGGTCCCTGAGCCACTGGTTGACCCGCTGCTTTTCCTCGTCCATGCCGTCCACTGCCGGGCGTACCACAGAGTAGGCCTCGGCCGCCGAGAAGATCATCGACTCGGTCGAGAACCAGGCCTGGGGCTGGGATGACTCATAGTAGAAGTTCAGCAGGGCGTCGTGCTGCGCCCATTTGTCGAGAAAGCGGATCAGACACCGGCCATAGTAGACGTCGCCGCTGGTGACGTAAGCCCCGGCCAGCTTGGCCACGGCCTTCTCGAACTGGAACAGCGGTCCCGAAATCTTCCGCCAGGCCTTGGGGCTGGGGTAGAAGCCGGGGATACGGATCTCGGTGTCCAGCGGGGGAATGGCCAGCAACTGCTGGCAGCTGGGCCCGGTGGAAAGCTCCTCCACCTGGGTCAGCAGCATGGGGTTCTCGGTCTGCTGCAGCAGCTTCATGCGCGCCGGGACGTCGAAATAGGAGGCGTTGGGGTCGTTGACCGTGTACTTCGACAGGTCGAGCTGGTTGCGCTCCTTGATCGACATGCCCATGGCCGGCAGGGCCAGGACGGCGATCAGCAGGGCGGCGAGCGCCTGGCCGATGAGGCGGCGCCGCCCGAAGCAGCCGGAGAGGGTTGCGGTGATAGTGGTCATGGCGACTCGTTCGCGTGGAATGGGGCGGTCAGGTGCCGGCCGGTCACGGCCGGTCGGCGTAGAAGCGGAAGTCGGCGAAGTCGACGTGCTGGTCCCGGGGAGTGCGCCAGCTCTTGCCGTGACCGCCGAAGAAGGTCGAGAACATCAGGCCGTCGGCGTAGACCGTCGGCAACTTGCGGTAGACGATGCCGCGCTGCTCGAGAATCGGCCGGCCGTCGACCCAGACGCGGGCGATGCCGTTGCGACGCTGCGGATCGTTGAGCACGATCTCCTGCTCGATGGTGACCCACTTCCCGGTGGGGAAGTGCCAGAGACCGCGTCCCACGGACTTGCCGTAGTGTTTCTTCTTGTTGACGATGTATTCGTAAAGCTCGCCCTTCCCGTCGCGACGCCACATGAAGCGCATGGAGTAGCCGTCACCGGTGACGGCATCGCCGCCGCTGGGCGCGTTGCCGCCGTAGAGGCCGGGCAGTTTGCCGCCCTTGACGAAATCGAAGCCCTCGGGGAAGCGAACCTGGTAGCTCAGGCAGGCCCGATCGGCGCCATGCAGTGCGGGAATGGTGGCATAGAAGCCGGCGCCCCCCTCCGCCTTGTCGCCCGGCGAGGAGGTGCCCGCGGGATAGGCGACGCGCATGCCGGTTTCGCCGATGCCGGTCTGGGCGGGGGAGAGGATGGTCACGTTCTTGTCGGTGGCCCAGTCGTCATGGGTACCGAAAGCCTGGCGGATGGCTTCCTTGCTATCGGCCAGCTGCGGCGGCGCCGGGTCGGCGACCTCGGTGTAGCGCTCGGAGCAGGGCGACAGCTGGGGGATCGGCAGGTCGGGCTTGCCGGCCACGGCCTGGGCCGCGAAGACGCTCAGGGAAAGGCCGAGCGCCAGGCTCAGGCCGATGCGTTGCCGATAGTGGAATGCGGTCTTGCTGCTGTGACGTTCCAGCATTAGAGGCTCTCCTGGCCCGGGCGCGCCGTGGCGGCGGCCCGGACGTTGGCAATGGCTCGATTCAGCTCGATGTCTGCTTGACGGGCTGGCCGTTGGCGACGCTGCTGGCCGGCTTGTCGGCCTCGGCGTCGTCGCCCGAGCCGGTCACCGCGGCGAACAGGTCCGCGAACTCCTGGTAGACTGCGCGGCCCCCCTGCCAGATCCATTCCGCCGTGGTGTCGATCACCGGGGCCTCGCTGAAGCGCACGTCCACGGGCACCCCCACGGCGCTGGCCGGCAGCGGCGACTCCGGCACCAACAGCACGCTGGCGACGTTCTGCTGCTGGCGCACCCACTTCGGGAAGCCGGCGCGCGGCTGACGCTCGACGTCCAGCGAGACGCTGCGTACCTGGGCGGCGATCGGCTCGGAGGCGTTGGGCAGGGCGATGTAGGCGCGCTGGTGCGGCTCGATGCGATCGATATCGTCCATGTGCACCAGGGCTTCCACCATGACGTCGTTCTCACCGGTCTGGATGAGGGTCATGATGCGTTCGCTCTGGTTGATGAAGGTCTCGCCGGCGCTGCTGCGCGCCCAGGCGACGAGACAGTTGCAGGGGCTGTAGATGGTGTTCTCCGACGCGCGTGCCTCGAGGGCGTCGATACGCGAACGCTGGTAGTCGTTGGCGGTCTCGAACTGCTTCATGCGTACCCGCGCGACTTCCGGCGGCACGCTCTCGAAGTTGGTCGGCGTGCCGCTGGCGCCACTGTCGCCGGACGGGATATAGACCTCCTTGGTGCCGGGCGCCTCGATGCGCTCCTTGAGGTTCTTGATCAGCTGGCTGTTGTAGTTCAGCGAGGCCTTGGCCAGGATCAGGTCGGTCTTGAGCTCGCTGTTCTTGACGCGGACCAACTCCTGGTCGCGCTCGACACGATCGCCGGCATGGAAGCCGTGCTCGGCGAGAATGCCCGAGCCGGGGGCACGGATGTCGATGCGCGGGGCCGTCACCGCGGCGAAGTCGGGCTCGATGAGCATGAAATTGCGATAGGCGGTGGCGGCGATCACCGCCAGCAGGGTGACAGCGGCCAGCCCCAGCGCAGCGTAGCGGCCCCAGGGGCGGCGAGTCTTGCTCTCCGTCTGGGGGGCCTTGGCGGTCCGGCGCTTGCGCGGCGTCTGCGGATCCTCGCTGCCGACCAGGCCTTCCACGGTGGCGTGGTTGCCGCTCAGGTAGGCGCGAATAATCCGGCGCAGCAGTTCCCGGTGACGGCGTTCGATGCGGGTGATCTCGAAGGCCACCTCGTGCTGTTGGCCACCGCGCTCGCCATGATCGCGCAGCACCTTGGCATCGACGGGCACGATCAGTTCGGCGGTCCCGGCCGAGAGCAGCAGCGAGACCGAGATCACCTGATCGGCCTGCATCGGGGTGTCGCTGTACACCGAGAAGCCGCCCATGGAGAGGTCATGGCCGACCAGGGTGGCGCCGTCGGCGAAGCGTACCTCAAAGGGGACGTCGACGCGGACGTGGCGGCGCTCGTCACGGCGCTCGTGATGGATCTGGTCGCCGGTGGCGGGACGCGACGCATCGTCGCGTCGCTCGTCGCGCGGGCGACCGGCGAGGGTCGGTTCGGTCCGGCCCGGGTCGTGATTGTCGTCGTGGCTCATTCGGGGATCCTCCTTGTCCTGTAGATCCATGTCCGGTTACTGGCGGCGCTCGGTAGAGGCGCGACGGACGTCCATATCGTCGAGGGTGACCGTGCCGGAGGCGGTGTCCAGGCGGCAGGGGTTGTCGCTGCGGCAGGTCAGTGTCCGGGTCTCGCTCAGGGTATGCCCCTGGGCATCGTGAAGGCGGCTTGCCAGGCTGGTGTTGACATACCAGGTGGTGGGCCGTTCGCCACCGTGGCCGCGGAAGGTCCGGGCGCGCACGTCGCCGACCTCGAAGAGCTTCTCGGTAAAGCGCTTGCCGACCCGCATGTTGCCCGCCGGCAGTTGCACGGTGCTGCCTTCCGGCGCGTCGGCCAGCGCCAGCGCGAGCCAGTAGCCGTCATCGCGGTCGGGGGCCGGGCCGTCATCGGTCAGCATGGCGCTCTGATCCTCGAGCACGGCAAAGGCCACGCGGTCCGGCGGGGCTATCACGCCGACCGTCAGCGCCAGGACGAGGATCATCGAGCCGACATACACGGCGTGCATGAAATGCCCCATGCGGCGCTGGCGCTTGGCGGCACGCGGGTCGTCAGGCTCGCCTGCCGAGATCCCCTGGCGCGACCAGGACTGGCGATTGAAGCGGAAGCTGACATAGGTCTTCAGCAGGCCACCACCCACCTGGTTGTAGTACAGCATGGGGATCCACAGCAGGCTGAATCGGCCGTGCTGGAGGGCCAGCACGGTGGCGGTGACGCTGCGCGTGAAGAGGATCCACAGCAGGTATGCGAAGATGAACGAGGGGCGCACGAACAGCGTCAGCATGATCGCCACCGAGGGGCCGATCAGCGTGGTCCACATCGATAGCCGCTGGTCGACCAGGCTCCACCAGGTGAACAGCCCCATCTTCCTGGGCCCCAGCGCGATGGCGCGGCCGCTGGTACGCAGCATGTTGCCGTACCAGCGCTTCATCAGGTCGAGGCTCGAGGCGAAGAAGCGGTCCTTGTCGGGCAGCTCCTCGAACCCGGATACATAGACGTCCGGGATGTAGAGCATCTTCCAGCCGTTCTTGAGCAGCCAGAACCAGGTCGACTTGTCGTCGCCGGACAGGAACTTGAAGTTGCCGAAGCGCCAGTGCTCGATATGGTCGTTCTCGACCAGCTCGATGAAGCCGGGGTCCGTGGCCAGCTCGGCACGGAAGGCGCTGTAGCGACCGGTCAGCACCAGCAGGCGCTCGGAAACCGACCCCGAGCTCATCACTAGGTGGCGCTGGGCATAGCGCAGGTCGTACCACTCCTTGGTGACGTCGCCGCCGTTGACGATGGCGCTGTTGTTGGTGGTCAGCGCGCCTAGGTCGTCCTTGACGAAGAAGAACGACAGCGAGCGGGCCAGCGTGCCGGGCTCGATGCGGATATCGCCGTCCATCGACACTAGCAGCGAGCGATGGCTGGGCATGCGCCGCGAGATGGCGCGCAGCACTTCGGCCATCGCCGAGCGCTTGCCGTCGCCCTTCTGGAACATGTAGCTGACCTCGACATTGGCGGGCCAGCCGTTTTCCGCCATGACATGATCGATCACGTCGACGTCGCTGCGATCGGAGATCGCCGCGAAGATGGTCGTGGGCACGCCGTAGTCGGCGGCGTCGCGGATCAGTGCGTCATAGACGGCGAAGCTGACCTCGGGCTCGATGCGAAACGAGGTACACAGCACATACAGGGCATCGGGTTTTTCGCGGGCGTCGGCGGCATCGGCCTGCCGGCGCAGCCGGGGAAACACGCGGCGGTTGTACCACACGGAGCGAATCGCGATGGTAAACCACCAGGAATAACGCCAGGCGCCGATGACGCCGATGGCGAGAATGAAGCTCTTGGAGCCGGGCGAGAAGACTTCCGGCGGCAGCTCGAAGACGAGGACGACGATCAGCGACAGCAGGAACAGCAGCGTCGTCAACTCCGTGATCCGGCTGGCACGTGAGCCGCCGGTAAGCTCGTTCAGCGACATGACGAACCTTCCTCATCGAACGGTGGCGCGACGCGTGATACCTGATGGTCTCGCGTGGCCCCGTTGTCTGATGGGGCGCCGCCGCAGCGGCGCCGTGACAACATGTGGTCGTTTGCGCGGAATTGCCGGCCGGTGCGGTCGGCAATCGCGGGAAGACCGGGAACGGCGAGCAACGCCAGGCGCGGCCCGCCGGTGACGGCGGCTCAGGCGGCCGCGCGTCTTGCCTGTTGCCGGTTCAGGGATTCGCCGCGGCCGATGGCGTAGTAGAGCAGGCCGGCGTCCTTGACGATCTCGGGGTCGAAGAGGTTGCGCCCGTCGACGACCACCGGGGTGCGCAGCGTCTGGCGCAGGTTGTCGAAGTCGATCGCGCGGAAGATCTTCCATTCCGTGCAGATGACCAGGGCGTCGGCCCCTTCCAGGGTGTCGTCACGCCGGTCGACCAGTACCAGGTCGTCGCGTTCGCCATAGATGCGGCGGCACTCGTCGGCAGCCTCGGGATCGAAGGCCTGGACCCGGGCACCGCTGTCCCACAGCGCTTCCATCAGCTCGCGGCTGGGCGCCTCGCGCATGTCGTCTGTGTTGGGCTTGAAGGCCAAGCCCCACAGGGCGATGGTCTTGCCCTTGAGGTCGCCGTCGAACGCCTGGTTGAGCTTTTCGAAGAGGCGCGTCTTCTGGCGCAGGTTGACGGACTCGACCGCCCCCAGAAGCTGGGCGTCATAGCCGATGTCCGTGGCGGTCTGGGCGAGTGCCTTGACGTCCTTGGGGAAGCAGGAACCGCCATAGCCGCAGCCGGGGTAGATGAAGTGATAGCCGATGCGCGGGTCCGAGCCGATCCCGTGGCGCACATGCTCGATATCGGCCCCCAGGCGCTCGGCCAGGTTGGCGATCTCGTTCATGAAGCTGATCTTGGTGGCGAGCATGGCGTTGGCCGCGTACTTGGTCAGCTCCGCGCTGCGCACGTCCATGAACATCAGCTTTTCATGGTTGCGGTTGTAGGGGGCATAGCATTCGCGCATCGCCTTGCGCACGGCTTCCGAATCGGTGCCGACGATGATGCGTGCGCCCTTCGAGAAGTCCTCGATCGCCGCGCCTTCCTTGAGGAATTCCGGGTTCGAGCAGACATCGAAGTCGACGTCGGCACCGCGGGCCTCGAGGGTGCGCCGCAGGGTATCGCGGACCTTGTCGGCGGTGCCCACCGGCACGGTGGACTTGTCGATCACCACCTTGTACTCGTTCATGTGCTGGCCGATGGTTTCGGCAACCTTGAGCACGTACTTGAGGTCGGCGCTGCCATCCTCGTCGGACGGCGTGCCCACGGCGATGAACTGGAGCTTGCCGAAACGCACCGCTTCCTCGGCGTCGGTGGTGAAGCGCAGGCGCCCGGCATCGCGGTTCTCCGCGATCATCGACTCCAGGCCGGGTTCGTAGATGGGAATCTCGCCGCGGTTGAGCCGCGCGATCTTGTCGGCGTCAACATCGACGCAGACGACGTCATGGCCGACATCGGCCAAACAGGTACCGGTGACCAGGCCGACATAGCCTGATCCGAAGATGGTAATCCGCATCTTGCACCTCTCCATGGTGGTTGTCTGGTGTCACGATCTGCAATGCGTCTGGCCACTGGGCCAAATGCCACGCGAGCGCGCCGGGCTGCGACTGAAATCCATTCCTTGGGCCCGGGGCGAGAACGGCATGCCTGCCTGGTTCTCGCCGGTATTATGTCATTGTCGGGCAGCACCGTTACCGGGGGGTGACATACTGCCGCGACCTGGCGATCTTTTCTAAATTAGCAAGGTTAAGTTATGTAATCGCCGGGTAACGTCAAATAGCGTAGAGGCTCCATCGACAAAGGTCAACATGCGCCCGGGTGAATTTTTGCACACTGTTTTCTTACTCGATGGCCGTACCGGCCTCAGCGGGCGCTTCACAGCGCCGTCATAGAGGACTAAAATGGTCCCCAATTCCGACAGGCTGGAGGATCGCGATGCTCAAGCTGTCAAAACTGACCGATTACGCCGCCGTGGTGATGGCGCAGATCGCCCGCCACCCGGAACGGGCACATGCGGCGGCCGACCTGGCCAGTGCCGTGCAGCTGCCGCATCCCACCGTGAGCAAGACGCTGAAGATGCTGGTGCGGGCCGGGCTGCTGACCTCGCGGCGGGGCGCGCAGGGCGGTTATCGCCTGTCGCGGGCACCCGGCGAGATCACCGCCAGCGACATCATCGCCGCCATCGAGGGGCCGGTCGCCATGACGGAATGCAGCCAGGCCGACGGGGACTGTGACCTGGCCAGCAGCTGCGGTGTCGCCGACAACTGGCAACGGGTCACCGTGGGCGTGCGCACCCTGCTCGACAGCGTGACCCTGGCGCATCTGGCGCGCGCCGAGCCGCTCAAGTTGCCGGTGCAGTTACCCATACAGAGCGTGACCCTGGCCGCCACGGCCGAGGGCTGACGTCGACCAAGGCTTGATGACAGGGTGCAGTGCGATGCGCCCGGAGGGGAGAATCATGGCAACAGAGGAAATGGAGCAACTCGTTCGTCGCGAGTACACCCAGGGCTTCGTGACCGACATCGAGAGCGACACGGTGCCCCCGGGACTCGACGAGAGCGTCATTGCCTTCATCTCGCAGAAGAAGGGCGAGCCGCAGTGGATGCTCGACTGGCGGCTCGAGGCCTATCACCAGTGGCTGAAGATGAAGACGCCCTCCTGGGCGCATCTCGACTACCCGCCGATCGACTATCAGGCGATCTCCTACTACAGCGCGCCCAAGAAGCCCGAGGATCGTCCCCAGAGCCTCGACGAGGTTGACCCCAAGCTGCTCGAGACCTACGAGAAGCTGGGCATTCCGCTGCACGAGCGGGCGGCACTGGCCGGTGTCGCGGTCGATGCGGTCTTCGATTCGGTGTCGGTGACCACCACCTTCAAGGAGAAGCTGGCCGAGGCGGGCGTGATCTTCTGTTCGATCTCCGAGGCGATCCGCGACTACCCGGAGCTGGTCAAGCAGTACCTGGGCAGCGTGGTGCCGCAGGGCGACAATTACTTCGCCGCGCTCAACTCGGCGGTCTTCACCGACGGCTCCTTCGTCTACGTGCCCGAGGGCGTGACCTGCCCGATGGAGCTGTCCACCTACTTCCGCATCAACGCCGCCAACACCGGCCAGTTCGAGCGCACCCTGATCGTCTGCGACAAGCGCGCCCAGGTCTCCTATCTGGAGGGCTGCACGGCGCCCCAGCGCGACGAGAACCAGCTGCACGCCGCGGTGGTCGAGCTGGTGGCGCTGGAAGACGCCTACATCAAGTACTCCACGGTCCAGAACTGGTATCCGGGCGACGAGGACGGCAAGGGCGGCATCTACAACTTCGTCACCAAGCGCGCCGACTGCCGCGGTGACCGCTCGAAGGTGTCCTGGACCCAGGTCGAGACCGGCTCGGCGATCACCTGGAAGTACCCGTCGTGCATGCTGCGCGGCAAGGACAGCGTCGGCGAGTTCTACTCCGTGGCGGTGACCAACGGCCGCCAGCAGGCCGATACCGGCACCAAGATGATCCACATCGGCGAGAATACCAAGTCGACCATCGTCTCCAAGGGCATCGCTGCCGGGCGCAGCGACCAGGCCTATCGCGGGTTGGTGAAGATCGGCCCGCGCGCCAAGCGGGCGCGCAACTTCACCCAGTGCGACTCGCTGCTGATCGGTGACCGCTGCGGCGCACACACCTTCCCGTACCAGGAGATCGGCAACAGCACGGCGACCGTCGAGCACGAGGCGACCACCTCGAAGATCGGCGAGGACCAGCTGTTCTACTGCCGCCAGCGCGGTATCTCCGAGGAGGACGCGGTCAACATGATCGTCAACGGTTTCTGTAAGGACGTCTTCCAGGAGCTGCCGATGGAGTTCGCGGTGGAGGCGGAGGCGCTGCTGAACGTGACGCTCGAAGGCGCCGTGGGTTAACCGGGAAACGGCTGCGCGACGCCTGTGCGGCGTTGGCAGCGGGCTCGAGAATGCTCATTGACAGTCGTCAACTCCGCTTCTCTCGCCCGCTGCCGCCTGGCCCAGACGCCGCTCGCGCGTTTCTCGAGGGTGATATGGCAACGTATTCGTCGGAGGGCGCGATGGCGCCCTCGAATCCAGATTGAAGGTGGCAACACATGCTCGAAGTCAAAGATCTGCACGTGTCGGTGGACGGCAAGGAAATCCTCAAGGGGCTGAGCCTGACGGTCAACGCCGGTGAGGTGCATGCCATCATGGGTCCCAACGGCGCGGGCAAGTCGACGCTGTCCTCGGTGATCGCGGGCAAGGACGGCTACGAGGTGACGGCCGGCTCGATCACCTTCGAGGGTCGGGACGTGCTGGAGATGGAGATCGAGGAGCGCGCCCGGGCGGGGCTGCTGCTGGGCTTCCAGTACCCGGTGGAGATTCCCGGCGTCAAGAACATCTACCTGCTCAAGGCGGCGCTCAACGCCCAGCGGGCGGCCCGCGGCGAGGGCGAGGTCCCGGCCCCGGAATTCATGAAGCGGGTCAAGGAGAAGCTGGCGTTCATGAAGATGGACCCGAGCTTCCTGCAGCGCGCCGTCAACGAGGGGTTCTCCGGCGGCGAGAAGAAGCGCAACGAGATCCTGCAGATGCTGGTGCTCGAGCCCCGGCTGGCGATGCTCGACGAGATCGATTCCGGCCTCGACATCGACGCGCTCAAGGTGGTGGCCGAGGGCGTCAACTCGCTGCGCAGCGAGGAGCGCGCCGTGCTGATGGTGACCCACTACCAGCGTCTGCTCGACTACATCGTGCCCGACAAGGTCCACGTGCTGCTCGATGGTCGCATCGTCAAGTCCGGTGACAAGGACCTGGCGCTCGAACTCGAGTCGCGCGGCTATGAATGGGTGCAGGAGGAGTCTGCGGCGTGAGCGACAAGACCCAACCGAGTGCAGAACAGCGCTTTCTCGAGAAGCTGAAGGCGCGCGAGGCGGTGCGCGGTGCCGAGCCGACCTGGATCGCTGCGCGGCGCCAGGCCGCGGCGGCACGCTTCGAGGCGATCGGCTTTCCCGGCAGGCGGGTCGAGCAGTGGAAGTACACCGACGTGCGGCGCATCCGTGACGGGGAATTCGCGCTGGCCGACGACGCCGACTTCTCGCCGGCCCAGGCCGCCGCCCTGACGCTGCCGATCGAGGCGATCCGGTTGAGCTTCGTCGATGGCGTGTTCGCGCCCGAGCTCTCCGATACCGGCGCGCTGCCCGCTGGCGCGAGCGTCGAGCCGCTGACCCGGGCGCTGGCCGACAACCACGAGGCCGTGGGTGCCGTGCTGGGCCGTCTGACCGGCGTCGAGTTCTCGCCGTTCGCCGCGCTCAACACCGCCTTCGCCGAGGAGGGCGCCGTCATTCGTCTGGCGCCGGGAACCGTGGTCGAGACGCCGATCCTGCTGCAGTTCCTCTCCCGGGCCGGCGAGCGGCCGGTGATGAGCCATCCGCGGGTGCTGATTCAGGCCGGGGCACGCAGCCAGGCCACGGTGCTCGAGCATTACGTCGGCGACCCGACGGCCGCCAATTTCACCAACGTGGTCGCCGAGGCCATCCTCGAGCGCGGCGCCCTGCTGACCCACTACACCCTGCAGGAGTCGCCGCTCGACGACCTGCTGGTGCGCAGCCTGCAGGTCGAGCAGGGGCGCGACAGCCGCTTCACCTCGTTCACCGTCAACCTGGGCGGCGCGCTGGTGCGCAACGACCTGGTGGCCGACCTCAACGCCCAGGGGGCCGAGGCCAACTACTACGGGCTGTTCTTCGCCCAGGGGCGCCAGCATGTCGACAACCACACCCTGGTCAATCACAACGCGCCGCTGACGTTCTCCAACGAGAACTACAAGGGCGTGCTGGACGATCGTGCCCGGGGCGTGTTCAACGGCAAGGTGGTGGTCAAGCGCGACAGCCAGCAGATCGAGGCGCACCAGAGCAACGCCAACCTGCTGCTCTCCGATCGCGCCGAGATCGACACCAAGCCGGAGCTTGAGATCTACGCCGATGACGTCAAGTGCTCCCACGGGGCGACCACCGGCCAGCTCGACGAGGACGCCGTGTTCGCGCTGCGAGCGCGCGGCATCGACGCGCAGACCGCCCGGGGCCTGCTGACCCTGGCCTTCGCCGGCGAGGTGATGGAGAAGGTGGAGCTGGACGCCGTCGCCGAGCGTGTCGAACTCACGGTGGCCGGCAAGCTGCCGGAACGCTTCAATCTCGGCGGGCTGGTCGAGGCGGCGCTGCTCGACGAGCAGGCATTCGAGGAGGCATCGGGCCATGACCGCAATGACTGATCTGACCCTGGACGTCGTCAGGGTACGTCGCGACTTCCCGATCCTCGAGCGCCGGGTTCACGGCCATCCGCTGATCTACCTGGACAATGCCGCCACCAGCCAGACGCCGCGGCAGGTGATCGAGACGCTCGATCACTACTATCGGCACTACAACGCCAATATCCACCGCGGGCTGCATACCCTGGCGGACGAGGCGACGGCGGCCTACGAGGCCACGCGCGAGACCGTGCGCGGCTTCATCGGCGCCCGCGAGACCCGCGAGATCGTCTTCACCCGCGGCACCACCGAGGCGATCAACCTGGTCGCCAACAGCTGGGGCCGGGCCAACCTGGGGCCCGGCGACGAGGTGCTGATCTCGCGGCTCGAGCATCACTCCAACATCGTGCCCTGGCAGCTGCTCGCTGCCGAGCGCGGTTTCACCATCCGGGTGATCCCGGTCGACGAGCGCGGCGCGCTGGACATGGCTGCCTACCGCGAGCTGGTCGGGGAGCGTACCCGGCTGGTGGCCGTCAACCACGTCTCCAACGCCTTCGGCACCATCAACCCGGTGGCCGAGATGGCGCGCATCGCCCACGAATACGGCGCGCTGATCCTGGTCGACGGCGCCCAGGCCGCGCCCCACGAGGTGGTCGACGTCACCGCCCTCGATGCCGATTTCTATGCCTTCTCGGGGCACAAGGTCTATGGCCCGACGGGTGTCGGCGTGCTCTACGGCAAGGCGGCGCTGCTCGAGGCCATGCCGCCCTGGCAGGGTGGCGGCGAGATGATCCGCACGGTGTCCTTCGAGGCTGGCACCACCTATGCCGAGATTCCCCACAAGTTCGAGGCGGGCACGCCGGCCATCGCCGAGGTGATCGCTCTGGGGCGCGCTCTGGAGTGGGTGGGCGAGATCGGCATCGGCCTGATCCGCGCCTGGGAGCACCGGCTGCTCGAGCACGCGCACCACGAGCTGGCCGCCATCGACGGGCTGCGCCTGCTGGGGACCGCGCCGCACAAGGCCGGGGTGGTCTCGTTCGTGGTGGAGGGCGCGCACGCTCAGGATATCGCGCTGCTGATCGACCAGCTGGGCGTGGCGATCCGTACCGGCAACCATTGCGCGCAGCCGCTGCTCCAGCAGTTCGGCGTCGACGCCACCTGCCGAGCCTCGTTCGCCGCCTACAACACGCCCGAGGAGATCGACATCTTCGTCGCGGCACTCAAACGCGCCATCGAGATGGTTCGCTAGGGGAGGGAGGACGCGTGTCGATGGAGCAACTGGAGAGTCTCTACAAGGGGCAGGAAATGCCCCTGCAGCGGGACGTGAACGCGATCTCGATTCCCTTCGGCAAGAGCGTCACTCTGGTCGAGGATTCAGTGGTCGGGGTGATGCAGGCCAAGGGCAGCACCGTCAGTGTCACCTACGAGGGGCGGCTGTACCTGATCGAGGGCAGTGACCTGGATGCGCTGGGCCTCGAGCCGCTGCCACGGCCGACCCTGCCGGAAGACGCCGACGATGCCGCGCTCGAGCAGTTCGTCTGGGACCAGCTACGCACCTGCTTCGACCCCGAGATCCCCGTCAACATCGTCGATCTCGGCCTGGTCTACGGGTGTCGCATCGAGCACCTGCTCACCGGCGAGCGGGTGGTCACCGTGCGCATGACCCTGACCGCCCCCGGTTGTGGCATGGGGGATGTCATTGCCGAGGATGCGCGGCGCAAGATCCTCGGGGCGCCGCAGATCTCGCGGGTACATATCGAGATCGTCTTCGACCCGCCGTGGAGCCGCGAGATGATGACCGAGGAAGCCCGGCTCGAGCTGGGGCTCTTCTGAGGTGCGTCCCGGCCGCCGGTGTCATGCCCGCTTGTGACGGGGAGGGCCCCCGGGTAGGATTCGTGCGCTGATGACTCCTTCGGATGGAGAGACGATGGCGCCGAAGCGTGCAATGGGCTGGCTGAAACGCGTGACGCTGCTGGGTGGAGTGCTGCTGCTGCTGGCGGCCGGCGTGGTGCTGGCCGCCAATCTGTGGGTGCTCGCCCGCACGCGCGACCGTATTCAGGATGACCTGCTGCTGTGCCGCACGGCACCCATCGGCATCGTCTTCGGGACGTCCTACTGGTCCCGCGATGGAGAGCGCAACCCGCATTATGCCGCCCGGCTGCATGCCGCGGCCCGGCTGATGCGCCTGCATCGCGTTCGGCACCTGCTGCTGTCGGGCGACAACCGCACGCGCTACTACAACGAGCCCGTGACCATGTGGCGCGACCTGCGCCGTGCCAATATTCCCGACGCGGCCATGACGCTCGACTATGCAGGGTTCAGTACCTTCGACACCCTCGTGCGGGCCCACGAGGTCTTCGGCGTCGACCGGGCGTTGCTGATCACTCAGGACTGGCATCTGCCGCGGGCGCTGTATCTGGCGCTGGCGGCGGGCATCGA